>CAYGQB010000347.1:0-1515 GCA_964351895.1 uncultured Caulobacterales bacterium | reverse complement strand
GGCTGGTCACGTCAGGCCCATCCGCTCACGACGCGCCGCCCGGTCCGCCTCCTCGGCGACGCGGTCGACAAGCCATTGCGCGCGTGGGTCGCAGCGGCCCGCGCGCTCGCGGATCTCGTCCCACAGGTCGCCCGTCGCCAGGTGCTTGGCCCCCGCTTCGCGCGAGAGCTCAAGATCGGCGGTGTCGACCCAGGCGGTGACTTGGATCCTCACAGCCAGGCTCTCCCCAGGCTGACGAGTAGGGCGGGCTTGCCAACGATCTCGGTCGGCAGGGCCATGGCCATATTGGTTGCGAGCACCAGGCCGGTGACGCAGGCGTGCGCCGCATAGCGCTCAAGCTGGCGATAGACGGCCCGCTTGCCCCAGCCGCGTGTCTTGATCTCGACCACGACGCCGCCGACCAGAAAGTCGGGCCGGTCGAGCGCGTCGAGGCGCGCCTCGCGTTCATAGGCCGCGCCGGTGAAGGCGGCGAGGCGTTCGAGCGGGGCGGCGAGTGCGTCCTGGGCGGCGCGCTCGCTCGTCAGGTCCGCCCGCACCAGCCGGATCACGGCCGCGATCTCGTGCGGGGTGAGGGCGCGAGTGGGGCGCGCGCTCGCAAGGGCGACGACCTCACCCATGGCGTGCCTCCTCAGATTCATCGACGCCCGACGCGCCCCAGGCGTCCAAGCCGGCCGCTGCGCGGGCGCAGGTTTCAGATGGGGGCTCGGCGCCGGCGTCTAGCTCGTGGCGCCGCTCTAAGATGAGGCGCGCCAGGTCGAGCGCCGAGCCTCGGCTCGCCGCCCAGCCGAGGCTGGCGTCGTCGCGGTCAAGCACGCGCCAGGCCCAGCCCGGGGCGTGGCCATACTCGACCGGCAGGTCGGATGCAGGGCCAGATGCAGGGACGGGTCGCGGCGCGGGCGGCCTCGGGTGCGGCCAGACCTCGCGCACGATGCGCAAGGGCTCGGCGATCAGGTGCAGGGCGTCAACCAGCACAATCGCCGGCGGCTCGTTGGCGAGCGCGAGGAGGGCGTCAGCGTGGCAGGCGCCGTCGAGCGGGCACCAGCAGGCAAGGTCCCAGCCGGCGAGCTCGCGGCGCACCTCTGCGCGCAATTCCGATTGGGCCGCCCGGTGCAGCCAGACCTCAAACGTGCGCGCGCAGTGCGTCCGATCCTCGGGCGTGATGTGGGCGGGGTGCTTGCCGCTCCGGAACGGATTGCCGAACCGGCTGGGGCGCGACACCATGCGCGCGCAGAGCGGCATCTCCCAGCCCTTGCGGCGGCTGAGCCGGATGCGCTGCGGCGCGCTCACTGGCCAACCTCCGCGCGCGCCTCAAGGTCGGCCAGCACCGCCTCCATGATGGCGATGGCGCGGTCGGCGGTCGCCTGCTCCATGCGCCCAAGCCCGACCTGGCGGGTATAGACGCGCCGGCGCATGGCGATCTCGCGCGCGACCTCGGCGCGCATGTCCTCGAGTGTGATCTCGGCGTTGCCCGCCTCGGATGTCGGGGCGTCAGAGTGGGGGGCGGTCATGGGAGGG
>CAYGQB010000346.1:0-1551 GCA_964351895.1 uncultured Caulobacterales bacterium | reverse complement strand
GAGAAGGCGCGCTATGCAGCATGCCTGGAGCGCGCCGAGGTCGAGCCTGAAGAAGCCTTTGAAGACGCTGCGACCTGGGCGTTTGAGGGCGGCGGCGTGCATGCGCGCCACTGTTCGGGGATGGCGCTCCTCAGCATGGGCCGGCTTGACGACGCGGCCGCGCGCCTTGAGTCAGCGGGCCTGGCGCCGGACGCGGGCGCGCCCGACCAGCGCGCGGCCATCCTCACCCAGGCCGGCAACGCCTGGCTGTTGGCGTTTCGCCCGCGCGACGCCGAACGCGCCTTCACGTTCGGACTTGAAGCCCTTCCGGGCAACGCTGACCTTCTGATCGACCGGGCGCGCGCCTATGCCGAGCAAGACCGGCTGGACGATGCCGTTGTCGATCTGACGGACGCCTTGGCGGCCCGCGCCGATGACGTCTTGGCGCTGCGCCTGCGCGCTGATGCGCGGCTGAACACGGGCGATGTGCGCGGCGCTGAACGCGACGTGCGCGCCGCTCTCCTCGCGGCGCCGGACGACATTGAAACTCTGGTGGTGCGCGGGCGCGTGCGCGAAGCCCAGCGCCTGGCTGGCCTCACGCTGATGGACTAGCGCCCGTGGGCGGGTCGTCGCCAGCCAGCGCCGTCGGCGCGAGCGCCAGTCCCGCGCGCCACTCGGCGATGACTTCAGGGTCGTGTTCAGCTTCAAGCCGGGCCTCGGCGGCGGCGGCGTAGACCGGGGCCGGGGCCAGGCGCCACAAGGCCCAAACGGCGGCGCCGCGCACCACGGGCGCGCCATCGTCGAGCGCGGCCGTCACCGCGTCCAAAACCGGCGGGCTCGCCTCGCCGGAATTGCCCAAGGCGATGAGCACATTGCGCACCACCCGGTCGCGCCCCGTGCGCTTGATGGGGGACCCGGCAAACACCTCGCGAAAGT
This sequence comes from uncultured Caulobacterales bacterium, assembly GCA_964351895.1. Taxonomy (GTDB): domain Bacteria; phylum Pseudomonadota; class Alphaproteobacteria; order Caulobacterales; family Maricaulaceae; genus CAYGQB01. The sequence continues at coordinate 636 of CAYGQB010000346.1, read as the reverse complement.
CAGCGTCCGTCAGCGCGGCCAAATCCACCAGACGCGCGCCGCGCAGATGCGGGCGCGCCGCCAGCGCCGCCTCCCGGCTGGCGACGGCGAACTTGTTCCACGGGCACACCGCCAGGCAATCGTCACAGCCATAGATCCGATTGCCCATGGCGGCGCGTAACGGGCGCGGGATCGGCCCGGCGTGTTCGATCGTCAGATAGGCAATGCAGCGGCGCGCATCGAGCTGGGAGGGGGCGGGAAAGGCGTCGGTCGGGCACACGTCCAGGCAGGCGCGGCACGAGCCGCAATGGTCAACCTCAGGGGCGCTGGGGGCAAGTTCAGCCGCCGTCAGAACCACGCCGAGGAACAGCCAGGAGCCATGCGCGCGCGACACCAGGTTGGTGTGCTTGCCTTGCCAGCCGACACCCGCGCGCGCCGCCAGGGGCTTTTCCATCAAAGGCGCCGTGTCGACGAACACCTTGACCTCGTCTTGGGTGTGCGCCGCGATTTCGCGCGCCAGAGCCTTCAAGCGTCGCTTGAGGAGATCATGATAGTCGGCCCCGTGCGCATAGACGCTGACCGCGCCCGTCCGCCGGTCTTCCAGCGCCATAAGGGGATCGGTGCGCGGCGCGTAGCTCAGCCCCACGACGACGGCGC
>CAYGQB010000345.1:0-1593 GCA_964351895.1 uncultured Caulobacterales bacterium | reverse complement strand
TCACTGGGTCGCGCGGCTCGCCGTCATTCGCCAGGCGATGCTCTGGCCAGGTGCGCACGCCGGCGGGGATGACCGTTCCTGAGGCTGCAAAATGGGTGAAAATTCGCCACGTCCGATCAGGAAACGCGTTGGCCCATCCCGGTTCGTCGAGCGACCCGGCGTAAACGCCCACGACGCCAGGAAAGCGCCCGATCGCCATGTGCGTTTTCGTTCCGCAGCTGGAACAAAAGCTCAGGGTGATCGGCTTGCCGCTGCCTTCTGAGATGTGAACATACGTCGCGGGCGCGCCCCGTGTCACGGCGAACGCGCCTTGCGGGATGATTGGCTCGATCATGTGGGTCGACCCGGTCGCGCGCTGGCAAAATCGGCAATAGCAGATTGTAACGCGCTCCGGCTCGCTGGACACGGCGTAACGAACCGCCCCGCAGAGGCAGCCGCCTTCGACCGGGACGGGGAGGCGCGCCGGCTCGCTCACGACAGGCTCATCAGCGCGTCCTTTGTGAAGTCGCGCATCTCGTCGTGGCGTCCATCGCGCACTTTCGCGACCCACTCGGCGTCGTTCAGAATCGCGCGGCCGACGGCGATGAGGTCAAACTCGTCGCGCTCCATCCGGTCGATGAGCTGATCAAGGCTCGCCGGGCGCGAGCTTTCACCCTGGAACGCGGCCACGAATTCTCCTGACAAGCCCACGCTGCCAACCGAGATCGTCGGCTTGCCGGTAAGTTTCTTGGTCCAGCCGGCCAGGTTCAAATCGCTGTCGTCAAACTCGGCGTCCCAGAAACGGCGCTGAGAGCAGTGGAAAATGTCGATCCCGGCGTCGACCAGCGGCTCCAGGAAGGCGGCCAGCTCGTCCGGCGTCTCGGCGAGGCGGGCGTCAAAGTCTTGCTGTTTCCACTGCGAGAACCGAATGAGGAGGGGGAAATCCGCCCCGACCTTTGCGCGGGCCGCCCTAATGGCGTCACAGGCAAAGCGGGTCCGATCAGCCAAGGTGGCGCCGCCCCACTTGTCGGTGCGCTCATTGGTGCCTGACCAGAAGAACTGATCGATCAGATAGCCATGCGCGCCGTGCAACTCAGCGCAGTCAAAGCCCAGCGCCTGTGCGTCCGCCGCGCCCTGCGCGTACGCCTCGATCAGATCGGCAATGGCGGCGTCTGTCAGCGGGGCGGAAAACGGCTTGCCCGGCATCTTCAGGCCCGAGGGGCCAGCGCTTTCAACCGTCGGATCGGGGGCCTTGTCTTGGCGGCGCATCATGCCCTCGTGCCACAGCTGCGGCCCCATGCGCCCGCCGGCCGCGTGCACCGCCTCGATGACGCCTTTCCAGCCGGCCAGCGCCGCGTCGCCATGGAACTGGGGAATGTTGGCGTTGGCGGCGGCGGTGGGGTGATTGATCGTCGTGCCTTCCGACAAAATCAGCCCCACGCCGCCGGCGGCGCGGCGCGCATAATAGGCCGCATTGGCCTCACGCGGGATGGCGCCAGGGCTCATCTCGCGTGTCATCGGCGCCATCACGATGCGATTGGGCAGGGACAAGTTCGCCGAGGCAAACGGGCGAAAGAGAACGTCGGTTCGGTCGGACATTCAGGCAGGCTCCAG
>CAYGQB010000344.1:0-1618 GCA_964351895.1 uncultured Caulobacterales bacterium | reverse complement strand
CGCGGGCGCCGATCTCGCGGGCTTGCGCCGCCTCTTCGGTGTCCAGCGCCGTACTGCGCGACCACAGCCAGGCCCCATTGGCGCCAACCAGCGGGCGCGCCGACCGATTGTCGCGCACAGGATCAGCGGCGTCGGGCAAAAACACGACCGGCGCTTCGAGCCCCTTGGCGCCGTAGATCGTCATCACCCGCACCTCATCGAGCGTGTCGCTCATTTCGCGCTTGACCTGGGTTGGGTCGGCCAAGAGCGCATAGACGAAGCCCAGGAGCGACGGTGCGGTGCGCGCCTCATAGGCTTGGGCGCGGTTGATGAGCACCCGCAGCGGGTCGTCCGCCGGCGGCCCCAGCCGCGCGCGCAGACGCGCCTGATAGGTCTCGCCGCTGGCGCTCCGGGCGCCCAACAGCCCCGTCACAAATGCAAATGGTCGCGCCGACGCGGCGTGGGCGGCAACGTCGCGCACAAGCTGGCGGGCGTCGTCGAGCGCCGGATCAACATCCGCCATCAGTCGATCCAAGAGGCGTGCGCGCCCGCGTCCATAGGCCAGCCGATAGAGGCGCGCGTCATCAAGCGGCGCATCCGCCATTCCCGCCGGGTGCGCCAGCGGACTTGTGAGAAGCTCAGCCAGCGCCAGATCGTCATGTGGCGCCAGAGCGACGCGCGCCGCGCCCAGCACATCCTCGACCGCCAACTCGTCTCTCAACGTCATGCGATCCGCGCCGGCGACCGGCACGTCGGCTTCTTTCAAGGCCCGGATCATGGCCTCAAACAAGGGGCCGCGCCGGCGCACCAAGATCATCACATCGCCCGGGCGCAAGGGGCGCGGTGCGCGTCCCGCCTCGCCCTTGCCCATGACCGCCGCGCCGCCCGCCAGATCAGAGCGAATGCGCGCCGCAATGGCGCGCGCCAGCCGCATGCGCGGCGTGTCAGGCGGGGCCGTGTCCGGCGGGTCTGTCCAATCCTCCGGCTCTTCAGGCTTGTCGGGCTGGGGCGCGACGGGCCACACCTCCACCAGCCCAGGGCTGTCATCACGCGCCGCCATGTGGCGGGGCACATCCGAGGGGTCCGGGGTCAGGCGCGGCGCGTCGTCTTCGGGCGCAAACACGGCGTCAACAACCGACAAGATCGTCGGGGCCGAGCGAAACGAGACCGACAGCTGAGGTTCGTCGACCTGGCCGGGCGCGCGCACCACTAAGTTTTGTCGCGCCTTAAGAAACTCAGCGGGATCGGCGCCCTGAAACGAGTAAATCGACTGCTTTTCGTCGCCCACGAAGAACACGGTTCGCGCCACCTCTCGCGCGCCCTCGCCGGCGAAAAACTCGTCTGTCAGCTGATGCACCACGCGCCACTGGTCGGGCGAGGTGTCTTGCGCCTCGTCGACGAGAACGTGATCGACGCCGGCGTCGAGCTTGTAGAGCACCCATGCGGACGCCTCCGCATCGCTCAACAAGCGCCCGGTGGCTGCGATCAGATCAGAAAAATCAAGACCGCCCGCCCGCTCTTTTTGGGCGATGAAGGCGCGGGCGTAGGCGTCAGCCAGCGTCAGGGCGGCGAAGGCGAACCTGGCGGCGTCAGCGCGCTGGGCCAAGGCGTCGACGCGGTGCATGCGCGCAGCTTCTGA
>CAYGQB010000343.1:0-1644 GCA_964351895.1 uncultured Caulobacterales bacterium | reverse complement strand
GCGCACGGCGCTGTCGACCCAGCCAAAACACAAGGCCTCGCGCACAATCTCACCAAACGGCACGAGCTTGTCGGCCACGTGCGCCTTGTAGGTCACGACCCACACGCTGGCGCTCGTTTCAGCGTTTGCGGTCAGCCAGGCGCGCCAGGCGGCCCGGCTGGTCACTTCCACACGCGGTCGATCGGCGCGGGCCCGGCTCATGCGCGGCGTCTCGCGGGGGCTGGTGGGCTGCGCCGAAGGGGCGCGCGCATCAGCGATTGGCGGGGTCGCGCTCGGGCGTGCAGCGCGATCCGTGGGTGAACGTGGCGGAGGGGTCGATGCCGGCTCCAGCGTCGGCCAGGATGGTGCGCCCCAGCAAGATCGGATAGTGAAAATCGTCCCGGTCGGTCAGGCCCACTTCGCCGGTCATGCGCACGCCGGCGATGCAGAACTCCATCTCAACGACGGGGCGTTTTTGAACCCGGCCGCCGACCTTCTTGATGCGGGCGTAGCGCTGGATGCGACGCTCCAGCGTCACCGCCCGTCCGCGCCGGCTCTCCAGGCGAAACACGACAATGTCGCCTTCGCCCTCTGCGCTGGCGCGCGTCGGGGCTTCAGCGTCGCTGGAATCGATGTCCAAATCGCCCTCGGGGCCGTCGTCATCGTCTTCGTTGTAGATGGTCAAAATCTCAGCGTGGATGGCGGACGTCTTGGCCCCGCTGTCGAGCTTGGCGCGCATCAACAGGTCAACAGGCTGCACCCGCGCCAGCTCCAGCCAGCCCAGCATGACCGCGGGGTCCGGCTCGACCTTGTCTTGGGCGGTCGCGGGAACGAGGCCAAAGCCGGTGAACGCGGCAACGGCGAGGCTCAGCCCGAGGGCGGTCGCGCGCGGCGAGCGGCGCGCAGAACAATCTGAAACGGGGCGAGTCATGATGCGGGGCTCCGCGGGGCAAGCCGAAACGGCGGGACATAAGGCGGCAAAGACGGCAAGAATCAGGCGCGGCGGGCGGTTAAGCCCCGCGCCCGGGCGCGGGTGTCGCCGGCTCAGGCGCGGTTGCCGGCGCGCGCGTCGCGGTGAGCATGTAATTGACAGCGGCATCGTTGGAAAGCGCCCAGGCGTCGGTGAGAGGATTATAGCTGACCCCAATCGGCCCCTCGACGGCAAGGCCTGCGCGCTCCAGAGGGGCGCGCGCCTCGTGGGGACGCACCAGCTTGGCGTAGTCGTGCGTGCCCTTGGGCAACCAGCGCAACACCCGCTCGGCGCCGAATATGGCCAGCGCGTAAGCCTTGGGCGTGCGGTTGATCGTGGCCAGCACCATCAGCCCGCCGGGCGCCAGCAAGCCCGCGCAGCTGGACAGAAACAGGTCCACGTCTGCGACATGCTCCACCACCTCCATGTTGAGGATGATGTCGAAAGCCGGCTCGCCGGCCGCGGCCAGCTGTTCCACCGCGCCGTGGCGATAGTCGATGTCCAGACCCTGGGCGTCGGCGTGAACGCGCGCGGTTTTGACGTTGGCGGCGGTGGCGTCGACGCCGACGACGTGGGCGCCCAGGCGGGTCATTGGCTCGCTCAAAAGGCCGCCGCCGCAGCCGATGTCCAACAGCCGCAAGCCCGCCAGGGGCTGGCGCGCGTCTACTCCGCGCGCTTCAGGCGGGCCGAATTGC
>CAYGQB010000342.1:0-1650 GCA_964351895.1 uncultured Caulobacterales bacterium | reverse complement strand
CACCTACCTGCGCTATCGCCGCGAGATCTTGTTGTCGGTCGACACCGATGCGGTGGGCCGTGAGCGGGTGCGCGCGCAAGAGGCGCTGGCCGCCATCAACACAGAGCTTGCCACCCTCATGGCCGAGATCGAGGTCGGCGACTTCGACGCCGACCGGGCGGCTGTGAACGCGCAGGTCGCAGAAATGGACACCGCCTTGATGCGCACGCGCGCTGAGCGAGCTGAAGCCGAGGCGCGGGTCGGGGCGCTGGGCGCGCGCGCCGCCGCCACCCCAGCGCAGATCGCCCTACACACTGACGACGCCACGCCCGCGCGCCTGCAAGAGCTGTTGCTGGAGCGCGAGGACCTTCTGACCCGCTACTTGCCGACCAGCCGCGTGGTTCAGGCCCACGATGAAAAGATCGCGCGCCTGACCGCGAGCTATGGCGCGGGCGACGTTGACGGCGGCTTGACGCGGCGCGGCGTCAATCCAGTGCGCCAAGCGCTGGAAGCAGATCGGGACGCGGCCTTGGCGACGCTGGCCGCCTTGCGCTCGCGCGAGGCAACGCTTGTCGGCCAGGTTGCCGCTCTGCGTGAGCGCCAGCGCGTGCTGCAAGAGGCCCTGCCGCGCTTTGCCCGTTTGGAGCGCGAGCGCCGGGCGCTGGAGGGATCGGTCGGCGTGGTCACCGAACGCGAAGTGCGCGCCCAGGCCCGCCGCGCCCTGACCCAAGAGGCCAGCGACAACATTCGCGTCATCGAGCGCGCCCGCCCGCCCACGCGCGGATCGAGCCTGCGCAAGCCGGCGTTTGCGGCCGTTTTGATGTTGGCGGGCCTGTTGGGGCTGGCGGCGGCCTTGGTGCGCGGTCTCACCCGATCCACGCCGCCCAGCGCGGCCGCCGTGGGACGGGTTTTGGGCGCGCCGGTGCTGGCGGTGGTGTCGCCCAGCGCCGTCCGCTCCGCTCTGGGCGGTGAACGCTAGTGCGGGCCCTGATGGATGCGCTGGAACCGCTGGCGCGCCAGCTGGAGGCGGCGCCGCGGGCGAGCGGACGCGGCAAGATCATCGCCGTCTTAGGGGCGCAAGACGACGCGCCGCGCGCCGCCGTGGCGCGCGCCTTTGCACGCCGCGTCGCGCTCCAGGCGCAGCGCGCCATCTGGCTGATTGACCTCGACGTGCCCGATTGTCCGCACGCCCAGGCGCTGACCAGTGTGGGGCCCTTGTCGGCGCCCTTTGACCTGACCCTTGGCGTTCGCGCCTTCTGGCGCGTCGACGGCGCACCGGCAGAACCTGGCGAGGGCGCGCCCCCAGATCCTGGAGATCCTGGCCGGCGTGTCATGACTTTGCGCCAGGTGGGCGCCAGCGCGCTCCACGTGTCCCAGTTTCATCCCCGCGCCCTGCCGGCGGGCGCGCGCGCTTCGCTGCGCGATGCGCCCGACTATTGGCGCACGGCGCGCCGCGCCGCTGACGTGGTGGTGGTCGACGCCCCCTCCACCCGGCGCTCAGGCGCCTGGTCCCACATCGCCCCCTTTGCCGACGCCTGCATTCTGGTGACTGACGCCACGCCTGACGGGCTAGAGGCGACGCGCGCGTCGTCTTGATCGACGACGCGCTCGCCGCGCAAGCCCGCCTAGAGCGCCGACCAGACGCGCCGTCGAGATATGGCTTCAACTCGG
>CAYGQB010000341.1:0-1670 GCA_964351895.1 uncultured Caulobacterales bacterium | reverse complement strand
GGCCTGCAGCGGCGCTGACCCTTTGCGCCGTTGCCGCGCTGGAGACGCACCGGTTCTGGAGCGCCGTGACGGCGAGCTATTGGCGGACCTGCGCGGGCTTAACGACCGATCTCGCCGAGCCATCAGTCGCCGAAACTGCAGGACAGGGTGACGGCGGTGCGGCTGACCGCCCTGCGGCGCGCGTCACGGTTGCCTCACTTACCAAGGCGGGCGCGACATGACGACCGCGCGCGACATCGACGTCTCCGGGGCGTGCCTGTGCGGCGCGATCAAGGTCACCGGCCGCGTCCCGGATCGCACCTATGGCGTGTGCCATTGCGCCATGTGTCGGCGCTGGGCGGGTGGTCCGTGGGCGGCGGTGGCCGCGACGGACGTGGTGTTTTGCGATGAAGGCGCGCTGGGCGTGGTGTCCACCTCGCCTTGGGCTGAGCGCCTGTTTTGCGCCACCTGCGGGTCAGCGCTCGCCTATCGGATCAAGCAGACCGGCGAAACCCACGTGTCGCTCTATGCGCTGGACGACACGGACGGCTTTGCCATGACGATGCAGGTCTTCATTGATGATAAGCCCCCGCACTACGCCTTCACCAATCAAACCAAAACCATGACCGGGCCAGAGCTGTTCGCGCTCTACTCCGATCCCAGCGAGCCCCAAAATGCCTGAACCGAAGTTCAGAACATCAACATCAACTTTGGGCCGCAGCATCCCGCCGCGCACGGCGTTTTGCGTCTGGTTCTGGAGCTGGACGGGGAGGTGGTGGAGCGCGTTGATCCGCACATCGGCCTGCTGCACCGCGGCACCGAGAAGCTGATCGAGCACAAGACCTACTTGCAGGCCATGCCCTACTTTGATCGGCTGGACTATGTCGCGCCGATGAACCAGGAGCACGCCTTCTGCCTGGCCATTGAGCGCCTGGCCGACGTCAAGGTGCCGCGCCGCGCCCAGTACATCCGCGTCCTTTACAGTGAAATCGGCCGCATTCTGTCGCATCTCCTGAACGTCACCACGCAGGCCTTAGACGTGGGCGCCCTGACCCCGCCTGTGTGGGGGTTTGAAGAGCGCGAGAAGCTGATGAACTTCTATGAGCGCGCCTCAGGCAGCCGCATGCACGCGGCCTACTTTCGACCCGGCGGCGTGCACCAGGATCTGCCGGCCGCCCTCCTCAAGGACATCGACGCCTTTTGCCTGTCGTTTCCTAAGGCGCTCGACGACATTGAAACCCTCTTGACCGACAATCGCATCTTTAAGCAGCGCAACGTCGATATTGGCGTGGTCAGCCAGGACGACGCCTATGCCTGGGGCTTTACTGGCGTTTTGATCCGCGGCTCGGGCGTGCCGTGGGATTTGCGCCGCGCACAGCCCTATGAGGTCTACTCAGAGCTCGATTTTAAGGTCGTCCTGGGCAAGAACGGCGATTGCTACGACCGCTATCTGTGCCGGGTTGAGGAAATGCGTGAAAGCGCCAAGATCATGCGCCAGTGCGTCGCGTGGCTGCTTGAAAACGACGGCCCGGTGCTGGAAACCGGCGGCAAGGTGGCGCCCCCGCGCCGGGCGGAAATGAAGCAGTCGATGGAAGCCCTCATCCACCACTTCAAACTCTACACCGAGGGTTTTCACGTGCCCGAAGGCGCGGTCTATTCCGCCGTTGAAGCGCCCAAGGGCGAGTTCGGCG
>CAYGQB010000340.1:0-1693 GCA_964351895.1 uncultured Caulobacterales bacterium | reverse complement strand
TACCGGTGCCCGGAGGGCCCACCAGAAGCGCGCCCTTGGGGATCTTGCCGCCCAGGCGTTGGAATTTGCCCGGATCGCGCAGGAACTCCACAATCTCTTCCAGCTCTTCCTTGGCTTCTTCCACGCCGGCCACGTCGTCAAACGTCACTCGGCCCGAGCGCTCGGTCAAAAGCTTGGCTTTGGACTTGCCAAAGCCCATGGCCCCGCGCCCGCCCGACTGCATCTGGCGCATGAAGAAAATCCACACGCCGATGAGAAGCAGCATCGGGAACCAGCTGATCAACATCTTCAATAAGGTGCTCTGGCCGTCAGAGGCCGGGCGCGCATTGATCTGAACGTTGGAGGCGCGCAGCGTCGGCACCAATTCAGTGGTGCTGGGCGGCGAATAGACCATGAACGGCTCGCCGCTGGCCGCCACCCCGTCGATCCGTTCTTGACGGATGGTGACCTGTTGAATCTCGCCCGCCTCAACGCGGTCCAAAAATTCAGAGTAGCTCAGCTCCTGGCCGGCGGTGCGCTCTGGCGCGCCCTGGAACAGGTTGAACAGCGCGATCAGGATCAGCGCAATCAGGCCCCACAGTGCAAGGGTGCGGATGTTCATAAGGCAGTGTCCGTTTCCGCTTTAGGTTACAGCTTCAGGTTACAGCGTTGTGGCCCGCCGCGCCGCGCGTCGAACGCGTGCATGGCAAGCCCTGTCTTGGTCTCACATGGTGTCGCGCGCCCGCCGCGCCAAGCGTCGTGCGCACCCTTTTCTGCTCTCAGCGCGCAAGCTGTCGTGGATCTCGCGCGTCAATTATAGTCTAGAACACGCATGTTAACATCGCTTGGATGTTGTCAGCCAGTCGCGCAAAGTCGCACTTGGACCGCCAAGGGCGGCGCGCACCGGCCAGTCCCAGGACGGCGTAAACGACCAGCCCTGGGCGCCAAGAAACCGCGCCGGCGCGGGCGCGCCGCGCCAGCTGGGAGCCATGGCCAGCGCCGCGCGCAAGGCGGCGCGCGCTGCCGCGCCGGGCTTCAGCACAGATTGAGGTTCCAGTGCGGCCCGCCCGCGCGCCCCCAGCGTCACGCCGGCCTCTATCGGCCCCGCCATGTCCAGCTCAGCCGCGTCCAATTCAGCCAGGTCAAGCTCGGCCGGGTCAAGCGCGAACCGACCGTCCCACACCAGCGCCTCCCCAACCCACTGAACCACAGCCGGCGTGTCGCGCCGCTCACGCGCGATCCACACCGCTTGGGGGTCCCGCAACAGCCGCACGCCGGCCAGCGTGGCGCGCGCGACAGCCCCAACCGCCGCCTCGTCACGATCCAGACCGATGGCCCGCACCGCCTGCGCCCCGTCGACATGGGCGCGCCCCGGCCGCGTGGCCCGCACCAGGGCGGCGAGCGCGCGCCCGCGGTCTGCGTCTGAGAGATCTAGGAGCGCCGGCGCGGCGACGCCGATCCGGCCGCTGGGGCACACGTGAGCGTGGGCGCGCAAAAGCTCAGCCACACGCGCGCCCGCCGCCTGGCGCGCGGCTGCGCGCCTGGACGCCTCGTGCAGCGCGGCGGCGCGCGCGTCTGGATGCGCGGCCAGATCGCTGCGGGTGCGCGCGCGCGCCGTGTGCAGGTCGCAATTGGTGGGGTCTTCCCGCCAGGCGGCGCCGCGCGCTGAGAGCCAGTCGCGCAAGGCCTCTCGCCGCGACGTCAGAAGCGGGCG
>CAYGQB010000339.1:0-1696 GCA_964351895.1 uncultured Caulobacterales bacterium | reverse complement strand
ATCTGAGCCCACTCGTGATCATCGCCCCGCGCCATCCAGATCGCGGCCCCGACATTGCTCGACTGGCGCGAGAGGCCGGCTGGTCGCAGGTCGGGGTGCGCAGCGCGGGCGATCGGCCAAGCGCGCAAACGCAGGTCTATGTCGCCGATACGCTGGGAGAAATGGGCCTGTGGCTGAACCTCAGCGCAGTGACGTTTCTGGGCGGCAGCCTGAATGAGGGCGTGGGTGGTCACAATCCCCTCGAACCGGCGCGCGCGGACAGCCCGCTGGCGATTGGCCCGTTTACCCACAACTTTGCTGATGTGATGGCGGAGTTGGAGGCGGAGGGCGGCGTGCGACGGGTTGGCGGGGCGCGCGACCTTGCTGAAACGGTTCAAGACGGGCTTGCCGGACGACTTGGCGATCAGGCCGATGCAGCTCACAGAGTGGCGGCAAGAGGCGCAGCGGTATTAGATGCGGTCATTGCGGGGCTCGCGCCTCTGCTGAATGAGAGAACTGATGCGTCCGCCTGAGTTTTGGAACCACCGAGACGGCCCCGAGGCCAAAGTCTTAAAGCGCACCCTGCTTGAGCCGGTGGGATGGAGCTATGACTTGGCCGGGGCGCTGCGCCGCGCCGCCACCACGCCGCACCGCTCCAAGGCGACGGTGATCTGCGTGGGCAATCTGACGCTGGGGGGCGCAGGCAAGACGCCGGTGTCGATCGCCATTCTGGAGCGTCTGCGCGCACGCGGTGTCGAGGCCCACGCCCTGTCGCGCGGCTATGGCGGCTCCAAGCGCGGGCCGCTGCGTGTTGAGCGAGAGCGCCACACCTATCGCCAGGTCGGCGACGAGCCTCTGCTTCTGGCGCGCATGGGCCCAACCTGGGTCGCCAAGTCCAAGATCGCCGGCGCCAAGGCGGCCGTGCGTCAGGGCGCCGAAGCGCTGGTCATGGACGACGGCTTCCAAAACCCAACCTTGGCCAAGGATCTGTCCCTGGTGCTGATCGACGCCGAGGCGGGTCTGGGCAATGGCCGCGTCTTTCCCGCCGGTCCACTGCGCGAAAACGCGCGCGGGGCCCTTAAGCGCGCCGACGCGGTGGTGGTGGTGAGCGCAGGACCAGAGCCTGACATGCGCGCGGCGTGGCGCAACTATCTGCCCCAAGGCACGCCGGTTCTGATCGCGTCCCTGCAGCCCAGCGCCCCGCCGCCGCCGAGCCCTGTCTTCGCCTTCGCCGGGATCGCCCGTCCGCAGAAGTTTTTCGACGCCCTGATGCGGGCCGGCGCAGACTTGAAAGCAACGACCACGTTTCCCGACCATCACGTCTACACCAAGGCTGACCTGGCGAACCTGCGCGACAATGCCCGACGGCGAAACGCCCTGCTGCTCACCACGGAAAAGGACCTGGTGCGCATACCCTCCGACATGGCGCGCACCATCCACGCCTGGCCCGTGCGCGTCGTCTTCCAAGACGAGGCGCGCCTGGATTCATTGATTGACCGGGCGCTTGATCGCGCCTCATCCCGCTAGGCGCAGGCGCGCCCGATGGCGGTTGACCACACCCCCACCCTGACGGCCCGGCTCGAAAGCCTCGCCTACTCGGCCTACATCGGCGCGGTGGGCGCCTTGCCGCTGGAAACCGCGTCAAAGCTCGGCGGAGCTCTGTTTCGCGGGCTTGGCCCTCTGACCTCGGCGCACGGCGTGGCCAAAACCAACCTGG
>CAYGQB010000338.1:0-1717 GCA_964351895.1 uncultured Caulobacterales bacterium | reverse complement strand
CGTCGTTGCTGATCTGCTCAGGCGGGGTGTAGAGGCCGGTGGCGGCGATCACGGCGGGATGGGGTGCGGTCATGGCTCGGGCCTTTTTCACGGCTCTTTGACGGGCGGCGCCTCGTGTGCGTCAGCCCTGCGTGTGCGGTGCGACGCGCATCGGGGCGATGCGTGTGATCCTAGGGTCTATATCCGGGCGCACGGCCGGCGTCACGTGTCGGGGCGCGCCTTCCATCGCGACGCGCGTTCGGCGGAGCCGTCCATCTCCACTCGGACTATTGGACCCGGTGTGCGGGCAGGGTGACCACGTCGCCATTGGGCTCCTGGCACACCAGGTCTCCCGGGCCCGCCGCATCATGTGGCCCAGGAGCGCGGCACGAGCCCTCCGTCGCAACGTTGGCCAAGCTTCCGCCGACAACGTCCGTGCCAAAAGCGCAGGCGCTGAGGCTGAGCGTGAGGGCGAAGACGGCGCTAATGCGGGAAAGACGGGTGGTCATGGGCGTTCTCCAGTTCAACAAGTGAGGTGCGGTGGTAACTAGGTGGGCGGCGCAAAGTTCAGGGCGGCGACTTCGCGGTGGCGCGGGCAGCCGGTCTCATGATCATTGACCATGCCGACAGCCTGCATAAAGGCGTAGACGATCACCGGCCCGCAAAACTTGACCCCTTCGGCTTTCAGCGCCTTTGAGAGGGCAACGCTCTGCGGCGTTTGCGTTGGGGTGTCGGCAAGTGTGGGCCAGGCGTTTTGGATCGGGGCGCCGCCGACGAACGACCACATGAAGGGGGCAAAGCCGGCGCCGGATTCTTCGATGCGCAGAAACGTTTGCGCTGATTGAATGGCGGCCTCGATCTTGGCGCGCGAGCGAATGACGCCTGGATCGGCCAACAGACGCTCAATGTCGGCGGGCCCAAACCGGGCGACGCGCTCAGGGTCGAACTCAGCAAAGCCGGCGCGCAGCGTCTCGCGCTTGCGCAAGATGGTGATCCACGCCAGGCCGGCCTGAAACCCATCGAGCACTAGCTTTTCCCACAAGGCGCGCGGGTCGGTCTCTGGCACGCCCCATTCAGTGTCGTGATAGGCCGCATAAAGCGCGTCATTGGCGCCCACCCAGGCGCAGCGCCCGCTCATGCGTTCGGCTCCGCGGCGGCTTGCACGAGCGCCGGGACCCCCGACGCGAAGGAGAGCCGCGCCGCCTGACCCTCGACCAGCACCGACGCCTGCACGCCGCCCGCCGCCGCCAGCCGATCCAGCCGAATGACCGCCAGGCCGGCTGCGTCTTGGTGCGACATCAGAGACCCAATTGCGCCGCCGCCGGCCTCGGTGATGGGCGCCCCGCGCGCTGCGGTCAAAGGTCCGTCTTGCGCGGTGACGATCAATGTACGCTTGCGGATTGAGCCGCGCCGCTTCATCCGGCTGACGACCTCCTGGCCGATGAAGCAGCCCTTGGCAAAATCAAGCCCGCCGCGCAGGTCCAGATTCACATCCGTGGGGAACACCTCTTCCACGCCATAGTCGGCGTCTTGCTCTGGCGCGCCTGCCGCAATGCGCGCGGCGTGATAGGCGGACGGGGCAGGCGCGGCTGCGGCGTCGGCGTCGACAAGCCGGTGCGTCAAGCCGCCATCGCTTGAGGGAGCCACTTGCGCGGCCAGGTCACTCACCGGCGTGAACGCAACCTTGGCGCGCAGCCGCAACAACGTGAAGCGCTTGATTAAACTCTCAAGTCCGCTC
>CAYGQB010000337.1:0-1725 GCA_964351895.1 uncultured Caulobacterales bacterium | reverse complement strand
GCGGCCTGGGCGGCAAGGGCGCGTTCAAGAGCCGGATCAAGTGTCAGGACGGGCGCAGACTCTTGGCGCGCCTCGGCCGGCGCGGCTAGGGGGCGCGCCTCGGCCGGCGCTGCCACGGCAGGCGCAGCTACGGGGGGCGCGGCTACAGGGGGCTCAATAGCTGGAGCGCCAGCCTCGGGCTGGATGCTCTCGGGCTGGACCGCCTCAGCCTGCTCAGTCGCCGGGGCCGCGGCGGCCGCGTCGTCGGCTTGCTTCTCCAGCGCGGCGTTCAAGGCCGACGACATTAGGCTGGCAACCAGTAGAATCCACACGCGACAGTCTCCGCAGTCGAAAAGGCGCTCCGTGACGCCCGGGGCGGGTTCACACGCGCAACCAGGCGCGCATAAGACCGCAGACTGCCTGGATGCCAAGCCCAGAGGGCCTGCGCAAGGCGGATGCACGGCAATTGTAAGACGCCCGGCGCGAGTCGTTGCTGGCGCGACCGCTCAGCATGCGCTTCGCTGCTTGCGCGCGGGACTTTGCTGGCGCGACCGCTCAGCATGCGCTTCGCTGCTTGCGCGCGGGACTTTGCTGGCGCGACCGCTCGACATGCGTCTCGCTGCTAGCGCGCGGGCGGGTCAGGCCTCGGGTGGAGGGGCGGGGGCGAGGATTTCTCTTCGGCCGGCGTGGTTGGCGGCCGAAACAACGCCCTCCGCCTCCAGGCGGTCGATGAGAGACGCGGCGCGATTGTAGCCGATCCGCAGGCAGCGCTGGAGATAGCTGGTTGAGGCCCGCCGATCCCGGGTCACGATCGCGACCGCCTGGTCATAAAGCTCGTCGTCAACGCCGCTGTCAGAACCGCCAGCGCCGCCAGACAGGCCCGACAACAGGTCACCGCCTTCATCGTCGGCGTCGTCGGTGACGCCGGTCACATACTCCGGCTCACCCTGCGACTTCAGGAACCGGGCAATGTGTTCAACCTCTTCGTCCGAAACGAAGGGGCCATGCAGGCGGCGAATGCGGCCGCCGGCGGCCATGTGCAACAGGTCGCCCTGACCCAAGAGCTGTTCTGCGCCCTGCTCGCCCAGAATGGTGCGGCTGTCGATTTTGGACGTGACCTGGAAGGAAATCCGGGTTGGGAAATTGGCCTTGATGGTGCCGGTGATGACGTCAACGGACGGGCGCTGCGTGGCGGTGATCAGGTGAATGCCGGCGGCGCGGGCCATTTGAGCCAGGCGCTGAACGGCCGCTTCAATGTCTTTGCCGGCGACGAGCATGAGGTCGGCCATCTCGTCGATCACAACGACCAGATAGGGCATCGGCTCGCTGTCCAGCTCTTGGCGTTCATAGAGCGGGCTGCCGCTTTCAGAATCAAAGCCGGTCTGAACCACGCGCTCCAGCGGCTCGCCGCGCACCGCTGCTTCTTCAACGCGCCGGTTGTAGCCAGCAATGTTGCGCACCCCCAAGCTCGACATTTTGCGGTAGCGCTGTTCCATCTCGCGCACCGTCCATTTCAGCGCCGAAACGGCCTTGCGCGGATCGGTGACGACGGGCGCCAACAGGTGCGGCGCCCCGTCATAGACCGACAGTTCCAGCATCTTCGGGTCGATCATCAAGAAGCGGCAGCGCTCGGGCGGCAACCGATACATGAGCGACAAGATCATGGCGTTGATGCCGACCGACTTACCAGAACCCGTGGTGCCGGCGATCAACAGGTGCGGCATGCGCGACAGGTCGGCGATATAG
>CAYGQB010000336.1:0-1742 GCA_964351895.1 uncultured Caulobacterales bacterium | reverse complement strand
AAGCAGAGGAGGCGGGGGACGCGAGATCAGGGCCGAGGTGGTCGCCTTTGCCGATCTGGCCGCCCAGCTGACGCCAACCTATCTGATCATCGACATTGAAGGGGCCGAGGCGAACCTGTTTGACGGCGTAGACCTGTCAGGCGTGCGCGCGGCGTGCCTGGAGGTCCACCCCAAGGCGATCGGGGCTCTGGCCGCGTCCCAGCCCATTGCCCGCCTGATTGACGCCGGCTTGGCGATCGATTTTGAGCGCACCGTGAAGGACGTCTATTTCTTGGCGCGGCCTGAGGAGGGCGAGCACCATGGCGGGTGATCGCGTCCCTGTTTTCGGTCGTCGTCGCGCCAGGGCCGCGCGCGCCATGGCGGCAGGCGGCGCTTTGGCGTCGGCGCTGATCGTCTCGGCCTGTCAGACCGCCACGCCTGAGCGGGTCTTGCGCGACGAGACCGCACTGGCCGCCGCGCCTGAGCGACCCTTGTGTCAGCGCATGGCCCAAGACTTCAATATGACGGTGGTCGACGGCAACCTCCTGACGGGCCGGGTGTTTCAGGTCAACCTGATCGACACCATCGTGTCGGCGCGCGGGGTGAGCTTTTCGTTGAAGCTTGTCGATGACCGGCCCGAAGAAGATTGCACCACCAGCCAGAGCGGCGTGACCTGCGCCGTCGTCGGGCCGGCGACGGTCTTGGTGCGCTCCAACGTCGGCGCGGCCACCTATGTGGTGGCGCCGGGAGACGCGGCGCGCGTGGAAACGGCGGGCGCGCGCCTGTCGTGCCGCGAGCCCGGCCGCCCGCACCTGGCCGGCTAGAACGCGCCAGCGCCTGACAGCGTCCGCCAGAGCGGGCCAGCGAGGGCGGGTGAGGGCAGGGCCTCTGATTGCGCCGTATCGCCGCACAAAACAGAGCCTCAATCCCGGTCCAGCAGCGCCATATGCCGGGGTGTGAGTGGTTTTACGCCCCGCGTCGCGTGCTCGGCCCTGGTTTTTGCGCGTCTGGGGCGGCGTTCTGAGGGACTTGGGGGTTAGACAAGGGGCGCGGGCTGGGCTAGGTCATCCTCGCTGACCGATCCTGTGATCGGCCGGGCGATTTGGCGCGCACGACGCGCCGGCGCGCGCGCCGGTCTGCACTGGAATTTTCGATCCTCATTCGGAGGGCTCTTTCATATGAGCACCAACAAGACCGGCCGTGTTGTCCAAGTCATCGGCGCCGTTCTCGACGTCGAGTTTGACGACGGGCTGCCTGACATTCTGAACGCCCTTGTCACCACCAACCAGGGCCAGAAGCTGGTGCTGGAAGTCTCCCAGCACCTGGGCGACAACACGGTGCGCTGCATCGCCATGGACGCCACCGAGGGCATGGTGCGCGGCGAAAAAGTCACCGACACGGGCGCGCCCATCACCGTTCCCGTCGGCCCCAAGACGCTGGGCCGGATCCTGAACGTCATTGGCGAGCCGGTCGACGAGGCCGGCCCCGTGGACTCAGAGCACTTCGCGCCGATCCACCGGTCTGCGCCGGCCTTTGTCGATCAGTCGACCGAGGCTGAAATTCTGCCCACCGGGATCAAGGTCATCGACCTTCTGTGCCCGTATGCGCGCGGCGGTAAGATTGGCCTGTTCGGCGGCGCCGGCGTTGGCAAGACGGTGCTGATCCAGGAGCTGATCAACAACATCGCCAAGATGTTCGGCGGCTACTCGGTGTTTGCCGGCGTCGGCGAGCGCACCCGCGAGGGCAACGACCTTTATCACGAG
>CAYGQB010000335.1:0-1779 GCA_964351895.1 uncultured Caulobacterales bacterium | reverse complement strand
GGGGTGTAAGCGGGGGCGTAAGCGCGGGCGGGGCGCAAGACGCGGTTCCGCCGATTGAACGCCTCACGCCCTCGGCGCAGGACACCGACCGCCTCGCCTTGCCCATCGACGACGCGGCGATTGACCCCGACCTGATCGCAGCAGCGCGGGCGGGCGACGCTGAGCGCGCCGAAGAATTGCTGCGCGAAGCGTTCGCCGCGACCTCCACCCCGGCCCTGCGCGTGCGCCTGTTCTTGCGCGCCTCCGAAGCGGCGGTCGAGGGCGAGGCCTATGCGCTGGCCTTTGCCTGGCTCGATTGGGCGGTCGAGGAAGCCGCCAAAATTGGCCCTGAAGACACCCGCGACACGCTGGAGGCCGCGATTGCGCTGTCGATCCGCGCCGACACGCCAGACCGCGCGGTGCGCCTGGCCCGCCTCTACGCCGGCGCCGCCCCTGATCTGATCGACGTCCCCGCCGCGCAGGCGGCCGCGCCCGGCCTTGACGCACTTTTGTGCCCCGACGCCATGTACGGCCCCTATGTCGAAGGGCGCAGCGCGGACGCCGACACAGCAACACGCGATGTGGCCGTGCGATTGTCGGCGCGGCTCGCCCCGCCGGTCACCGGTGACGCTTCCTTCGGGGTTGCCAGCTGCACGTATAGCGACATGCCCAACGCCGTGGCGCGCGATCTCAGCGTGCGCGCCTCGCGCTCCTGGCCCGGCGTTGGCGAGGTTCTGTCCTCGCTGCTCGCCGACGGACGCCTGGGGGCGGGGCCCCAAGACCGCGCCCTTCTTGACGCCGGCTATCGGCGCACCGACGGCGGCGACGCCCTGATCGACACTGCGATTGGGCCCGTGCGCGTGGCCTATGCGCGCCACACGCGACGGCGCGCCGAAGCGCCGGTGGTCCGGGTCTTCGCCCTTGCCCGCCTTGGCGATGACGACGCCGGCGCCACCGTCGTGGCCAGCGTCACCGCGCTTGACGACGCCTGGCCGCCCGACCCGGCAATGCGCTTTGCCGCCGCCGCCCTCGTGCGCACGGTTCCGCCCGGCGCGCCGGTCCGCTAACCTCGCTGCGCGCCCGTTGCGCCCCACCTCACCCCCTTTTCCGGGGACGCACGCCTGGAGATTTTGCTTATGGACGCCCGTTCCCTCCTCGATCAGTTTCTGGCCAGCGCCCGTCAGGCCTCCGCGACCGGCGCCGACTGGGCCGCCGACAAGGCGGGCGTCGGCGACGACCCGGCCAAGAAGGACGCCTTCTTGAAAGGCGTCGGCGGGGGCGCGGCCGCGGCTGGCGCGCTGGCCATCCTCTTGGGCACGCGATCAGGGCGCAAGGTCGGGGGCTCGGCCCTCAAGCTGGGCGCCCTGGCGGCGGTGGCGGGCCTGGCCTACAAGGCTTACCGCGATCATCAGGCGGGCGGCGCGCCCGAGCTTGCGGACAATGCGCGCGCCAACGTCATGATCCTGGCCATGGCGGCCGCCGCCAAGGCCGATGGCGAGGTCGACCCGCAAGAAGCATTGTCGCTGAACGTGTCTGATGATCCTGAGGCGGCCGAAATCCTGAAATACGCCCTGGCTATGGACGCCGACCCGGCCGCGGTTGCGGCTCTCTCCACAAGCCCTGAGCTGGCGCGCGAGATCTACGCCGCCTCGGTCATGGTGATCGGCGCGCCGAGCAGCTCTGAACGGGTCTATCTTGACGCCCTGGCGCAGGCGCTGGACCTGGAGCCGGGTCTGGCTGCGACCATCGAGTCCCAGGCTCCCGCAGCTTGAGGGCCCCCATGACCCGCCAGGCCTCTTC
>CAYGQB010000334.1:0-1784 GCA_964351895.1 uncultured Caulobacterales bacterium | reverse complement strand
CTCAGCGGGAGAGCACTTCGTTGACATCGAAGGGGTCACTGGTTCAATCCCAGTACCGCCCACCATTCTTCGAACTCTCGGTCGTCCGTTACGACGCCCAGGCGCGGGCTCGGCGTTCGCCTTCGGCCGTCAAGCGCACACAGCCTGGCGCTTCGGGATCCAGCGTGAAGGCAACGGGCGCAGCTCCGACCACGGCGCGGTGGGCGTTGACGGCGCGCAAGCCGCGCGCGGCCATCCACTTGACCGTGTCGATCGGGCCGACCTGTTCAACCAGGCCCGGTCGCGCGCCCAGATGTCGACGCGCCAAGCCGTTGAGGTAGACCGAACCGGCGCGAACCCGCGAGGTGTGGACGAAGTATTCTGATGAGATCGACACGTTCACTTCCGGCGCATTGACCACGCGGTGAGGCGTGTACTGCGGCCAGCTCAGGAAGGCGCCCGGCTCCAGCTCAATGATCTCAGCGGCCTCGTCGAACGCGGGGTTGAACACCAGTTCTTCTTCCTTGGCCTGAAGCACGATGGCCTCCACGTCTTCAGGCTGAATGTAGGGCGGGCGGTTGGGATAGACGTACACCGTCTTGCGTCCGCGCAGCTGCCACAGGAGCTGCTCCATCGGGTCGAGGTGATAAAACACCTGCGCGCGCGGTGAAGAGACGATCAGCTTATGGTGCCAAGCGCGGGTGGGCGCGCCGGGGTTGCACGCCGCCAACGCGTCGCGCAAGGCGTCGCCGAACGCGGCATAGGCTGGCGAGACGCGCTCCAGGCGGCGCACGTTCACCCACAGGCGCCCCGCACGCACCATCTCCAAAAGCTGGGCGCCCGAATAGTCGCCCACGTCGCCGCGCAGAAATGTCTCATGCCGGCGCGGATCGTCGCCCATGGAATAGACCTGGATGAACGCGCGGTCATGGCGGTCCAGGATGGCTTCGATCGCCGCGTCGTCAAACAGTTCGGGCGTGGAGGCGCGAAACTGCGCCGCCACCAGCGCCTGGCGAAAGCGCGCCGCCTTATCCGGCGTCCAGTCGGCAATCACCACCATGCCCTGTCCCAGCCCCTCACACACACACCTGGATCGCGCAGCCGCGACGCACATCGTCGCCGGGGCGGCCGCCAAACTCCAGGCTCGCTGCGCAGACCGCAGTCTACACGGACCATATCAGAGCAAGTATTGCGCCGCGCGCGAGAGATTACGAGGCGTCGTCTTTGCCGCCCTTGATGACGCGCAACACCGGACGCGGCCCTTGGGGGCCGGTGCGGTCCACGATCTCTTGCAACTCATCCAGAGGGTTTTTGGGGGCGTCGCTCTTTGGACTGGCGTCCACCTCTGAGTGCAACTCTGACTCCGCCTCTAAGTCCCGCCCAGGCTTGGCGCGATCAGGTCCGCGCCGCTTGAAGCCAGACCCGCGCGACAGGCCGTGAGGCGATCTGCCGCTGCGCGAGGTGTCCTTGCCGGCGGCCTTCTTGGTCACTTCGCGCAGCTTGGCGGCCTGGCGGTGCGACAAGGCCTCGCCCGGCGCCCCCTTGGTGCGGTCGCGAAACGCAGAGCCATAGGTCTCCAGGCGTTTTTCCAATGAGGTGGCGAACTCTAGTTCCCACTCCGACAGGGTCTCGCCGCGCGCCGCAGCTTCTTCCAGGGCGCGGCGCACCTGGCGCAAGGCCTTGCGTGTTTTGCGGGCCTCGGCGGCCTCGCGCTTGGCGTCCCGCGCCGCCGCGCCCGCCTCCCCTGTGGGGGCGGATCGCCCTGCCGACTTTGGCCCCTTAGGGGGGTTGGGACCTTTAGGGGG
>CAYGQB010000333.1:0-1797 GCA_964351895.1 uncultured Caulobacterales bacterium | reverse complement strand
CGCGCGCTGAGAGCCAGTCGCGCAAGGCCTCTCGCCGCGACGTCAGAAGCGGGCGCACAAAGACGGCCCCGGCGTGCAGCGTGGCCGGCGCAATGCCGGCGCGCCCGTCTGGACCTGAGCCGCGCTGGGCGCGCCAATGGCTGGTTTCTGCGACATCGTCCTCAGTGTGGGCCAGGCCGACCACGCAAAAGCCGCGTGCGCGCGCCGCCTGCGCCAACAGCTGCGCGCGGGCGCGGCGCGCGGCCTGCATCACCCCGGCGGCCGGCTTGTCGCCGCGCCAGGTTAGGCGTTCCGCAGGAAGCTGGAGCGTGCGGGCCAGGTCGAGCACGAAGGCGGCGTCGTCTTTGGCGCCCGGCCTCAGTCCATGATCCACCGTGAGCACGAGGAGGTCATGCGGGGAGCGCCCGCTCTCGCGCCAGGCATGCGCGACCGCGTACAGCATCGCCACCGAATCGCCGCCGCCCGACACGGCCAGCGCCAGGCGCGCCGGCGGACCGCCCGCGACCGGGCGCATTGCAAGGTCAGGCGCCGCGTCGAGCACCGACCAGGACAAGACCGGCGCGCCCATCATACCAAGCCGAGGCGGCGTCGCCCTAGGTGCAGTCGGCCGCTTCGCGTTGGCGGCGGGCCTTAGAGCGGATGGCGACATCGGCGCTCGGGAAGGTCTGATCAAAGGCGTCCAACGTCCGGCAGGCTTCGTTGGGCACCCCGATCTTGGTCAGGGCGGCGGCCAGCTTGACCATGGCGTCTGGCGCACGCGGACCCTTGGGGGCCTCGCGCAGGGCCTCGATGTAAAGGTTTTTGGCGGCTTCAAAATCATCGCGCAGGAAATGGGTTTCGCCCTGCCAGAACAGGGCCTCGCCAAGCTGGGGCGCGTCCGGGAAGGTGGCGATGAGCTGCGCGAACGCCACTTCAGCGTCGGCAAACGCGCCGCGCACCAAAAGCCCCTTGGCCATCTCAAGAGCCTGGCCTGGATCATTGGGCAACACCACGGCGGTTTGCGTCCCCAGGACGCCGGTGGCTTGTGATTTGGCGGCTGCGAACGGGTCGTCGCCATAGTAGCCCGGATCGCTCTCGGCCACGCCGCCGCCCCCACCGCCAAGCGCGGTTGGACCGCCCAGGCGCGTGGGCGCGTCAGGGTCGCCCGTCAGATCGCCAGTAAAGTCGCCTGAAAACTCTCCGGCCCCCAGCTGCAGCTGGCGGCGCAGGAGCGAGACCTCTTCTTTCAGATCCCGATTGTCGCGCATCACCGCTTCAAGGTCGCCGGTCAGGCGCGTCAGGGCGCCTTCCAAGGTGTCGACTCGCTCTTGCAAGCGCACCGCCGCAGGGTCGCCGGTCAACAGCGTTTCCTCCAGCCGCACCAGACGGTCGTCGGTGAGCTGGGCGGCATTGTCGAGAATGTCGATGCGTTCACCGAGTTCCCGGCGCGACTGGGCGTCAGCAGGCGACGCGGCGACGCTGAAAGCGGTCGCGGCGACGAGGAGAACGGTGAGTGGCCCGAAGGGCAAGCTGGGGATCAAGCGTGTCATAGCAGGCTCCAGAAGCCGCCAACTGGCGGCAAAAATGTGGCGCGATCCGCCTTTTGCTGCGGCGCCGCGCCGTCCGCGCAGTCAGCCCGCCGCAAGTGTGGCGCCGGGCCCACAGATTGGCGCTGCTTGGGGCGGCGCCAGGACCGTCTGAGTCCCTGATAGGGCGTTACCGCCCCACAACTCATTCTGACCGGCCCGGATTTGGCTGGCAGCCCCGGAATTGGCTGGCAGGCCCGGAATTGGCTGGCAGGCCCGGAATTGGCTGGCA
>CAYGQB010000332.1:0-1801 GCA_964351895.1 uncultured Caulobacterales bacterium | reverse complement strand
ACGAGACGTAGCGCGCCGAAGGTCGAGACGTCTAGAGCCGAGGGTGAGCCGTGGTCGCCAGCTCGCCCCCAGATCACGCCCAGATCACGCCCAGATCACGCCCAGATCACGCCCAGATCACGCGAAGATCACGCGAAGATCGCTGGATGGAGCCGCCTACTCGGCGGCCTCGGCTGAGGCGGCGCGGGATTCAGCCTGCGCCAACAGGTCTGGAATGCGCCAGCGCAGCACCTTGCCCATGGCGTTGCGCGGCAGGGCGTCGATGGTGCTTAAGCTCTCAGGGATCTTGTAGGGGGCGACCCCCTTCTCCATGAGCCAGGTGGCGATCTCGCCAAGATCAAGCGTGGCGCCCGGCTCCAACACCACGGCGGCCGCAACGCGCTCGCCCATCACCTCATCGGCGGCGGGATAGACCGCGATCTCCACAATGCCGGGCAGCCCGTCCAGCAGCGTGTCGATCTCGCCGGCGGAGATGTTCACCCCGCCGCGAATGATGAGGTCTTTTTCACGCCCCTTGTAGGCCAGGAACCGGTCGTCTGCGGCGATTTCAAAGAGGTCGCCGGTGCGAAAATAGCCTTGCTCGTCGAACACGTCCGGGCCCGCGCCATCGGGGCCGAAATAGCCCTCAAACACGGCCGGCCCTTTGACGCGCAACTCGCCCATGACGCCGGGGGTCAAGATCTCCTCGCCGGTCGTCAACGACACCAGCCGGCACGACACGCGTCGATGCATGCGGTTCTCAAACGTGACCGACGGGTCGCCAAAGCGCGGGAAACAGGTGGCGCGCAGCTGCGGATCGCTGGTCTCCATCGGGCCGGTGGCCAGGCTCACCCCCTCATTAGAGCCGAACAGATTAACCACCTCGACCCCGCGCGCCGCCCAGCCGCTCACCAGGTAGGCCGACAAGGGCGCAGAACCCGATCCCACGGCCCGCAGAGCGTTCAAGTTGCGGCCCTCCAGAAGCTCCGGCTTCTTCAACAGCATGGTCAGAACCGCCGGCGGGGCGACGGTGATGTTGACGCGCTCATGCTCCAGCTGGGCCAGAAAGACGCCCAGATCGAGCGGGTGATGCAGCACAAGCGTGCCCTGGCTCATCAGCCAGCTCATCATCAAGCCGCCAATCGCGGCCATGTTGGTTAACGGGAACGGGTTCAGCAACACGTCGCCCGGCCCCACGCCCAAGGCGTCGTAGGCCGCCGGCGCGATCGCCGTCCAATGATTGTGCGAGCGCGGCACCGCCTTGGGATCGCCGGTCGTGCCCGACGTCCAGCACAGCGTGAAGCAATCGTCGGCCGAGGGGGCCGACTTCTCGGTCATGATGGCGATGGCGTCCAGATCGAAGGGATGGCGCGCGGCGGCCGACAGATTGACCGCGCCGCGCGGGCATTCCTCGCCCCAGGCAAGCACTGACGCAGACGATCCCGCCTCGCCCACCACGGTCAGGGCGTCGCGCACCAGCTGGCGCTCCTTAAAGCGCGACGCGGCCAGAATGGCGCGCGGCTGCAAGGTGGCGACCACATGGGCCAGCTCGTGGCGGCCGAACTGAACGGGGATTGGGGACAACACCACGCCCAGACGCGCGGCGGCCATGTACACGGCCAAAAGATCGACCGTGTTGGGCATCTGCACGATCACAATGTCGTCGCGCCCCAGCCCCTCGTGGACCAGGGCGGCGGTCAGCCGGTCGACGTCTTGATCGAGTGCGCGCCAGGTGACGCGGCGGGCTGGCCCGTCGGTGAAGGTGTCCCGATTGCTTGGGTCGACTGCGGCAATGGCGTCCTTGCGCGCCCGGACCGCGGCG
>CAYGQB010000331.1:0-1820 GCA_964351895.1 uncultured Caulobacterales bacterium | reverse complement strand
ACCTATCGCTCCTACGAGGAGTTCAACCAGCGCTTCCGGCCTGGCTTGGCGGGCGACAACGACACGGCGGACGTGTGCGGCTATCTGATCGCGCGCGGGGAAGCCAAGGCCGCCGACACCAGCGCGGCGCGCTACATCAGCTTGTCAGCGGCCATCGACCGGCACGCCGAAGACCCCGGCGCCATCTCCACCCCCACCTTGATCATCGCCGTCTCGTCGGACCTCTTAACCCCGGTGTCCGACATGGAAACGCTGCGCGACGGCCTGCGCGGTCCCACCCGCTATGTGCTGATCGACAGCCTGTATGGGCACGACGCCTTCTTAAAGGAGCACGCGGCGCTTGACGGGCCATTGCGTTCGTTTCTGGACGAGCCCCTGGCGCAACTCTCGGTGGCCGCCTCCAGCCGCGCCTAAATCCGCCCGCCGGGAGGCCCGGCCGCCGCGCCGAGCCTGGCCGGCGCCGCGCACAACATGTGCGCCGCAGCGAAAAGTGTCGCGCAAGGGTTGCGCAAGGACGCTTTCCTTGCCTTTATGGCGCAAGATTATTGCGCGAGTTGAGTTGAGACCCGTGACCTTTGACACCCATCACCGCGCCTCTAGCGCCCCGCGTGCGACCATGACGCCAGCAAAGGCGCGTAGGCGTGCGCGCGCCCGCGTTGCAACATCGTCGGATCTGCGTCCCATTGTGCTGGGCGTTCTGCCGCTGATCGGCGTACTGGTTCTCCTGCTTATCGGCGGGGGATAGCGGGGCGCATTCATACATCACGCACCACGCTGCCCCCGCCGGTCCCCGAGCGGGGGTTTTTTGTGATCCGCCCGCGCCGCCACGCCTCTCGCATCCAGCTCAGCTTCCTGCTTTTAAAGTCGCACACGCCCACCTCGCTGAAAGAACCAGATGTCTGATCCGACCTCCCCTCCCGGCAAGCCCAGCGACGCGGTCACCCGCGGTCCAGCCCACGCGCCGGCGCGCGCCATGTTGCGGGCCGCCGGGTTTCGGGACGAAGACTTTGACAAGCCGATCGTCGCCATCATCAACACCTGGACCTCGGTCAGCCCCTGCAACATGCACCTGAACGGCTTGGCCGATCATGTCCGCGCCGGGATCGATGCGGCAGGCGGCAAGCCGGTTGACTTCAACACCATCGCCGTCACCGACGGCATCGCCATGGGGTCAGAGGGCATGCGCGCCTCGCTGATGAGCCGCGAGTGCATCGCCGACAGCGCCGAGTTGGCGGTGCGCGGGCACAGCCTGGACGCGGCGGTGTTTCTGGTCGGCTGCGACAAGACCATCCCCGGCGCGGCCATGGCGGCGGCGCGGCTGAACGTGCCCAGCGTGGTGCTGTATGGCGGCTCCATCATGCCTGGCCGGCACGCGGGAAAAGACGTCACCATTCAGGACGTGTTTGAGGCCGTCGGCGCCTGCGCGGCGGGGCGGATTACGCAGGCCGAATTGATCGACGTGGAGCGCGTGGCGTGCCCCGGGGCGGGCGCCTGCGGCGGGCAGTTCACCGCCAACACCATGTCGCTGGCCCTGACCTTCTTGGGTCTGTCGCCGATGGGCGCCAATGACATTCCCGCCATCCATCCCAACAAGCCGGCCGCCGCCGAGGCGGTGGGGCGGCTAGCGGTTGAGGCGTTCCACGCCAATCGGCGCCCGCGCGATCTGATCACTGCGGCCAGCCTGAAGAACGCCGCCGTCGCCGCCACGGCGACGGCCGGCTCGACCAATCTGGTCTTGCACCTCTTGGCCATCGCCCGCGAAGCCGGCGTGCCGCTCGACTTGGACCTCTTTGACACCGTATCGCGCGACACGCCGGTGA
>CAYGQB010000330.1:0-1840 GCA_964351895.1 uncultured Caulobacterales bacterium | reverse complement strand
CCGCATGGCCCAGCTGATTGGGGTCGCGGCGGCAGGGGCCCTGCTTGTGGTTCCCTTCGGCCTGGAGATTGGCATGTTCGTCGCCGCAGCCCTGGCGCTGGCGGCGGCGGCGCTGGCGCCCAAGTCGCGCGCAAATCTGGCGGCGGCTTAGCCGGCCCTTGTAAAAATCTGCCGCGGCGGGCGACGGAGCGGCCGGCGTGGCGCGTTTAAGTCAGGCAAGGGCGATCTGGCGTCGGCGGCTTGTTCTCTCCCCCCGACAGGCGTCGCCGCGCCAGCGCCGCCCTTGTCCCGGATGACGCGCCGGCTCCACGCCCCGGTGTGGTGGATGAGCGCCTGAGGCCCTCTCGACCCTCGACCCTAAGCCCCTCAGGCTGAAGGTGCGTCATCCGGGCCTGCGGGCTGGGCCCCCGCCTTGAACCTGTCGTCAGGGCTTGCGCGGTGGGCGCGGCGCGTGTAGGCGCCGCGGATGGCTTTCACCGCAACCGTTTTGACCCTGTTTCCCGACGCCTTTCCCGGGCCGCTGGGCGTCTCGGTGATCGGGGCGGCGCGATCGCGCGGCGATTGGCGCCTGGAGACCCTGGACATCCGCGATTTTTCCAACGATAAGCACCGGTCCGTTGACGACACGCCTGCTGGCGGCGGCCCTGGTATGGTGCTGCGCCCGGACGTGACGGCGGCGGCGCTCGATGCGGTTGCGCCCGATGCGCGGCCGCGCATGGTCTTGACCCCCCGGGGGCGGCCGCTCACTCAAGACCGAGTGCGCGCGCTGGCCGCCGGGCAGGGGGTCGTTTTGCTGTGCGGGCGGTTTGAAGGGCTGGATCAGCGGGTCATCGACGCGCGCCAGCTGGAAGAGGTCTGCGTCGGCGACGTGGTCCTGGCGGGCGGCGAGGCGGCCGCGCAGCTTCTGATCGAAGCGTGCGTGCGGCTGTTGCCGGGTGTCCTGGGCGACGCGCAATCGGCGCACGAAGAGAGTTTTGAGGGCGGCTTGCTCGAGTATCCTCACTATACGCGTCCGCGCGTGTGGGAGGGGCGCGAAACGCCGCCGGTTCTGTTGTCGGGCGACCACGCGGCCGTGGCGCGCTGGCGGCAAGACCAGGCTGAAGAGACGACGCGCGAGCGCCGACCGGACATGTGGGCGCGGCGGCGCGCGCGACAGGAGAGTGACGAATGAACATGATCGAGACCCTTGAGCGCGAAGAAGCCGAGCGCGTGCTTGCAGTGGATGGCAAACAGCCGATCCCTGAGTTTTCGCCCGGCGACACGCTGCGCGTCATGGTGCGCATCAAGGAAGGCGAGCGCGAGCGCTTGCAGGCCTACGAAGGCGTGTGCATTGCGCGCAGCGGCAAGGGCCTGAACGAGAGCTTCACCGTTCGCAAAATCTCGTTTGGCGAAGGCGTGGAGCGGGTGTTCCCGCTCTACGGGCCGAACGTCGCCGAGATTGAGGTCAAGCGCAAAGGCAAGGTGCGCCGCGCCAAGCTCTATTATCTGCGCGGGCGTCAGGGCAAATCGGCCCGGATCGCCGAACGCACGACCGGTCGCGGCATGCGCGACGGGCGCGACACCACCTCGTCCTAACACTCCGGGCCGTCCGTGCGCCCGCCGGACCCGCGCGCCAGATCTGCCGATGCGCGGGCGCGTGCGCCGGCGTGGCTGATCGCGGCCAGCGTGATCTACGCCCTGACCGCTTCAGCGCTTCTGGTCTTGGCGGCCGCGGCGTTTTCGCACGCCGCTCCCACTGCGGCTGACACTGCCACTGATACTGCGGGCGCCAGCGTCAGCGTTGCAATCATCGCGGCCGCATTGAGCCTTCTGGCCGTCGCGGGCCCAGTGGGGCTGGCGT
>CAYGQB010000329.1:0-1857 GCA_964351895.1 uncultured Caulobacterales bacterium | reverse complement strand
GGCGCAGCCGGCCGGGCGGAACGGTCAGCGGCTCAGCGATTGGCGTGGGAGACCGCGCCCTGTGCCGGCTGACCAAGGGCGACGACGGCGTCTACGAAGCCCAGGTCATCAAGAAGCTGGAGGCGCGCGGGCGCGCCCTTCTGGGCGTGGCGCGGCGCGAACGCGGCGGCATGCGCCTGAAACCCATCACCCGCGATCAAAAGTCTGATTTCCTTCTGCCGCCCGCCGCCGCCCATGACATCGAGGACGGCGACCTTGTGGTGTTCGCGATCGAATCTGAACGCCGGCAAGGGCTAAAATTGGCGCGCGTGGTTGAGCATGTCGGCCGCTTTGACGCCCCGCACGCCCCCACACTCATGGCGATCCACGCCCATGGCGTGCCGGAGGGCTTCACCCCAGAGGAGCTTGCCGAGGCGGCCGCCGCCCGGGCCCCGACACCCGAGGGGCGTGATGACCTGACCCAGGTGGCCCTCCTGACCATCGACCCCAGCGACGCGCGCGATCATGACGATGCGGTCTGGGCCGCGCCCGACGACGACCCGAAAAACCCCGGCGGCCATGTGGTCATCGTCGCCATCGCAGACGTGGCCGCCTATGTGCGCCCGGGCACGGCGCTGGACCGCGGCGCGCAGATGCGCGGCAACTCGGCCTACTTTCCCGACCGCGTCGTGCCGATGCTGCCAGAGGCCCTCTCAACGGACCTGTGCTCTCTGCGCGAAGGGGAGCTGCGCGCCTGCTTGGCGGTGCGCATGGTGTTTGACGCCTCCGGCTCCAAGCGTCGCCACACCTTCATGCGCGCCACCATGCGCTCGGCGGCCCGTCTGACCTATCAACAGGCGCAGGCCGCCATCGACGGCACGCCCGACGCGGCGACCGGACCACTTCTGGAGACGGTCCTTAAACCCTTGTGGGCGGCCTGGACGTGCGTCGACAAGGCGCGCGCACGCCGCGCCCCGCTGGCTCTGGACGCCCCCGAACGACGCATTGAGCTCGACGCGGCCGGGCGCGTGCAGGACGTCACACGGCGCGAGCGCCTGGACGCGATGCGCCTAATCGAGGCCTTCATGATCGAGGCCAATGTGTGCGCGGCTGAAACCTTGGAAGCCAAGCGCCGACCGGTGGTCTATCGGGTACACGACGCCCCGTCGGCGCAGAAGCTGGACGCCCTGTCTGATTTTCTGCGCGAAGCCAGCCTCAGCTGGGCCCGTGGTCAGGCTGCAACCCCGGCCCGCTTCAACGCCCTCTTGGCCGCAGCGCGTGACGGCGACCATGGCGAGGCGGTCAACGACATGGTCTTGCGCACTCAAAGCCAGGCCATCTATGCGACTGAGAACATTGGCCACTTTGGCCTCAACCTGGAGCGCTACGCTCACTTCACTTCGCCCATTCGCCGCTATGCGGACTTGCTGGTGCACCGGGCGCTGATTGACACGATGGGCAAGGCGGCCCCCAAAGGCATGACTGATGGCATGACCGACGAACTGGCCGCGCGTCTGGACACCATTGCAGAAGCCATCTCCATGACAGAGCGCCGCGCCATGGCCGCAGAGCGCGACGCGTCTGACCGCTATCTGTGCCTCTATCTGGCCGACCGCGTCGGGGCGACGTTCGCCGCCCGCATCTCTGGCGTCACCCGCGCGGGGGCGTTCTTGCGCCTGACCGAGACCGGCGCGGACGGCCTGGCGCCAGCCAGCCGGCTCGGAGAAGAGCGCTTCGTGCACGACGCGGCCGCCCACGCCCTCGTCTCTGAGCGCTCCGGCGCGCGCTATCGCCTGGGCATGAAGGTGGAGGCGCGCCTGATTGACGCCGCCCCGCTGACAGGCGGCCTGTTGTTTGAGATCCTCACTCCGCCAGAGC
>CAYGQB010000328.1:0-1887 GCA_964351895.1 uncultured Caulobacterales bacterium | reverse complement strand
GGCGCGCGCGGACTGGCGGCGATCGGACCGGCTGCAGAGCGCCTGGCGCAGGCTGAAGGCCTGCCCGCTCACGCCCTGTCAGTCCGCGTGAGGTTGGATGCATGAGCCAGAAACGCCCGAACTGCATCACCAAGATCGAGCTTGACCAGGCCTCACTGGCGGCCACCACGGCCGACGCCGAACATGAGCGCCGTGTGGCGATCTTTGATCTGATCGAAGAGAACCAATTTGCCCTCGTGGACGCCGGCGAGGGGCCCTATCACCTGGTCCTGTCGACCCAGGAAAAGCGTCTGGTGGTGGACGTGCGCGACGAGGAGGATGAGCCGGTGCGCGCGATCGTTTTGTCGCTCGCCCCGTTTCGGCGCATCATCCGCGACTACTTCATGATTTGCGAAAGCTATTATGAGGCCATCCGCACCGCCACCGCGCCGCAGATTGAGACCATCGACATGGCGCGGCGCGGCATCCACAACGAGGGCAGTGATCTGTTGCAGGAGCGTCTGGCCGGCAAGGTGACCATGGACTTTGACACGGCGAGGCGCCTGTTCACCCTCATCTGCGCCCTCCATCGGCCCCGCTAAGCAAGGTGACGACGCCCATGAGCAGCCCGCCGTCATCTGTGCTTTTTGCGTGCAATCTCAATACGATACGCTCTCCGATGGCTGCCGGGCTGATGCGCAAGCTTTCCGGTTCCGGCGTGCATGTGTCTTCATGCGGCGTGTGGGAGGGGGGGTATCTGGATCCGTTCATGATCCAGGTGATGCGCGAGGCGGGCGTCGACATGCAGGCCCATGAGCCGCGCACGTTTGACGATCTTGATGATCTGAACGTGGACCTGATTATCGCCCTGACACCCGAAAGCGCGACCAAGGCGCGCGAGCTTGCGCGCGGGCGCGACATCGAAGTGCAGGAGTGGTCGGCGCCTGATCCAACCGCCTCCGGAGAAACCCGGGAACAGAGAATGGACGCCTACCGCGCGGTGCGCGACGCGCTAGACGTCCAGCTGCGCGCCGCCTTTCCCCAGGCCGGCGCCCGCGCCTAGGCCCGAGATGCGAGGCGGCGGGTGGGGCGTGACCGCACGCGAAATGATCGGCGCGGTCGACCGCGCGCGCGCTTTCGACTATAAGCCGGCGACTTCGGGGCTTGACCCCTCGCGACACAAGGAAGCGCCTCTGCATGGCGAAGGAAGAACTGTTGGAGTTTCAGGGCACGGTGAGCGAACTGCTGCCCAACGCGACGTTTCGCGTCACTCTGGAAAATGACCACGAAATCATTGCCCACACGGCCGGCAAGATGCGCAAGAACCGCATTCGCGTGCTGGCGGGCGACCGGGTTCTGGTTGAAATGACGCCGTATGACCTGACCAAGGGTCGGATCACGTACCGCTTCAAGTAGTGCAGCGTCGGTGAGCCCGCGCCCTCTGCGTGATCGCCCTGACGATGGTGGCGCGCCGCTGATCTTGGCCAGCGCCAGTCCGCGCCGGCTGCAACTTCTGGCGCAAATCGACATCGCGCCCGACACGATCGCCCCCGCAGACATCGACGAAACGCCCTTGCCGCGCGAACTGCCGGCCGCCCTGGCGCAACGCCTGGCGTGGGAAAAGGCGCATGCGGTCGATTCAGGTCTGGCCTTTGTGATCGGGGCCGACACGGTGGTGGCGACGGGCCGGCGGATCTTGCCCAAGGCGCAAGACATTGAGACCGCGCGCGCCTGTCTTCGGCTCCTGTCGGGGCGCACCCACGATGTGCACACCGGCGTGTGCGTGCGCGCGCCTGACGGCCGCGCCAGTGCGCGCCTGGTGACCAGCCGGGTCACGTTCAAGCGGCTCAGCGCAGAGGAAGAAGACGCCTACCTTGCCAGCCAAGAGTGGCGCGGCAAGGTAGGCGT
>CAYGQB010000327.1:0-1898 GCA_964351895.1 uncultured Caulobacterales bacterium | reverse complement strand
AGCTCGGGGTCATAATAGCGCGCCTTGTAGAAGTAGAGCCCGCTCTCAGGGTCGAGCCTCTGGCCGGTGAAGCGATAGGGAAACCCGCCTGGGCCGGCCGCGCCGGGGGCGCCATAGGGGGCATAGGCGTGGGTCTCGACGGCAGCGCCTGAGGCGTCGCTGACCAGGGCGGTGGAGCCCAGGCGATTGGGATGCGCCCAGCGCTCCTGATCGTTCGCCGGGGCGGTGACGTCCAACATCAGGAACGCCTCGTCCCTGCTGGACGGGCGCGCCCGTCCAGCTTTCCACCAAAGATCGCGCTGCGCTGGGCTTTCGTCGCCCGGCGGCTTAGGCTCGCAACCAAAGGTGGAGGTGACCATGCGCTTCAAGTGCTTGCTGGGTTGTGTTGCATTGTGGCTGGCGGCTTTCAGCGCCCCGGCGCGCGCCGATGATCTTGCCGCGTGCGGGGTCACAGACGCGGCTTACACGGCGGCCATCCAATCCATCACCGACGCCGGCTACCGCGATCTGCCGATCGTCACCTTCTTTGAAGACACGGGCCCGGCGCTGGGGCGCAAGATTTTCAAGGACATCGAGACCGGCGGCTCGGACGAAGAAGCGATCTTCAGCGGTTTTGGAGCCGTGGCCGGCATGCTGCCTTTGATGCGGCTGGGCAATTCACCGCCCAAGTGGGACGGCGATCGGCGCCAAGGCGACACGCGGGCTGAAACCATCGAGAACACCTTGCGCATGTTCGAAACTCTGCGCGGCTTCGCCCACCAGATGGCGCCGCCGCCAGCCCTGCGTGCAGTCGGCGAGCAGCTCGCCGCGTGCGATGAGATGTCCCGCCGCCCACGCAACCGCATCCGCGACGCGCTGGCGGCCACGACCCATACGCCCGTTGAGGCGCGGATTTACGCTGGCGAGGGCGGGGCGTCCGACATGGCCAGCGCCATTCAGGCAACGTTTGGCGATTACGAGACAGCCAAGGCGCGGTCCGTGGCGTCCGTCGAAAGCGACTTGTTCGACTTCTTCAATGTGGTCACCGAGGATGTGTGCCGCCGGCTTCGCACAATCCGGGGCGACGAAAGCCATGACGATCTGCAAGCGCGGCGCGACGCCTGCGCGTTCGCGCTGATTGGCGGCGGCGGCGATCCCTCCTTGGCGCAGCTGTTTGGCTTTGGCGACCTCTCCGCGCCGTTTTTCTCGGTGATGAAAGTGGCGGGCGCGGCGCAGCTGCGCGGCGGCGCGCGCATCTCTGATCCCCATCTTTATGAGACGGTGTTCGCGCTCATCCAGGCCCAGCAGCCAAGCTCCGTGGACACCACCTTACGGGTGCTCGCGCTTGGCGACAGTGAAGAGGCGCGCAAGATCCAGGCGGCGCTCGATGAGATCAGCGACCTGCAGATGAACGTCTTTGACCCGGGCGCGATGGCGACCCAGTTCACCGCCGGCGACATCGCCGCGCGCAACGCCCTGGGCCGGCGCGAAGACGCGGCCGAGCGGGCCGGACGCAAGATCACCGATCAGGTCATCCGCCTGTGGCGCGACCAGCCGGACCGCTTTGCGGGGTTGCAGCCGGTCTTTCGGCGCACGGCGGACTTCACCCAAGCCGCCCTGCGCGAGGACGAGGCCCTGTTGTTCCTCGATCATGAGACGCTCACGCCCACCAGCGTGGCGGTGACCCGCGAGGGCGTGTTTGCCGGCAATGCGAACGTCTCCCTGCAGGCGCTGCACAAAGCCAAGGCGGACGTGAACGCCTCAATCGACGCGTTCGTCAACGGCGCCGGCGGCCTCTATGACACCGCCGCCGCCGCGACGCTCTATCAGGCCATCGTCACCCCCGTCGCTGACGCCTTTGTCGGCAAGCGGCGCGTCTTCATCATCACCAATGCGGCCGCAACGGGCGTCCCATTTGA
>CAYGQB010000326.1:0-1912 GCA_964351895.1 uncultured Caulobacterales bacterium | reverse complement strand
GGCGACGGCGCAAAAGGTGAGCGCCGCTGCAGGCCCTGTCGCCAGCGCTGAGGCGGCCGGCGCCTCTGCGTGCGCGCCTTCAAACACGGCCGCCCGCACGCCCAATGGATCAGGCCCAAAGGCGAAGCCGTGCTCACCGAAGCGATAGGATGGGGCCTTGGCCGGGCTCATGCGCTGTCCGCCGCGTCGGCGTTCGCTGCGTCATCGGTTTTCTCATCGCCGGGCAGCACCAGACGGGCGCCCTCCCACGGCGAGAGAAAGTCAAAATCACGATACTCTTGCACCAACTTGACCGGCTCATAGACCACACGCTTGCGCTCCTCGTCGTAGCGCACCTCCACATAGCCGGTGAGCGGGAAATCTTTGCGCAAGGGATGCCCGTGAAAGCCATAGTCAGTGAGGATGCGGCGCAAGTCTGGGTGGCCGTCGAACAAGACCCCGAACATGTCAAACGCCTCGCGTTCGTACCAGTTGGCCACCGGAAACACGCCCGACACCGACGGCACGGGGGTGGTCTCATCGGTCGAGATGACAAGGCGCACGCGCGCGTTCTGCTTCAGAGACAAGAAGTGATAGACGACCTCAAAGCGCTCGCTGCGCGATGGATAGTCGACCACGCACAAGTCAATGAGTTGGCGAAACGACCACTCAGGATCGTCGCGCAGGAGGGTCGCCACATCCACGATGCGCTCACGCGCCACCGTCAGGGTCAATTCGCCGTGCGCCGTCGCCGCGTCCAAAAGCGACGCGCCGAGCCGCTCGCCGACGTGCTCGCGCAGCTCTTTGAGAGCTTCAGACATGGACGCGTCCTTCTTTTCTGATCCGCGTGTCCCGGCGTCGCGCCTCGTCCCGTGAGACCGCGCGCAACGTCGCCAGCACCGCGCCTCGACCGCTAGCGCTCAATGGAGCCTTCGCGGCGAATCTTCTTTTGTAACTGCAACACGCCATAGACCAGCGCTTCGGCTGTCGGCGGGCATCCGGGCACGTAGATGTCCACTGGCACGATGCGGTCGCACCCGCGCACGACCGCGTAGGAATAGTGATAGTAGCCGCCGCCGTTGGCGCACGAACCCATCGAAATCACGTAGCGCGGCTCTGGCATCTGGTCATAGACCTTGCGCAGGGCTGGAGCCATCTTGTTGGTCAAGGTGCCCGCCACGATCATCACGTCTGATTGGCGCGGGCTGGCGCGCGGCGCAAAACCAAAGCGTTCCAGGTCGTAGCGCGGCATGGCCGACTGCATCATTTCAACCGCGCAGCAGGCCAAGCCAAACGTCATCCACATCAGCGATCCGGTGCGCGCCCAGGTGATCAGATCATCAGCGCGCGCGACCAGAAACCCCTTGTCGGCCAGCTCGTCGCTGACGCCGTCAAAGAACGGATCGTGCTTGCGCGGATCATAGCCAGGCGTGGCCGCGCGGGCCGCTCCACCGGCGGGAATTGCAGCGCTGTCGCTCATGTCTCGTCTTGCATCCTTACCCTAGCGGAACGCGCCGGCGCGGCGCGATACGTCGTGCGCGCCTACTGCCACTCCAGCGCACCCTTTCGCCATTCATAGATAAACCCAACCGTCAGCACGCCCAGGAATACCATCATCGACCAGAACGCGAACACCGCTTCAGGCCCCAGGGTCACCGCCCACGGGAACAAGAACGCCACCTCCAGATCGAAGATGATGAAGAGAATCGCGACCAGATAGAATTTCACGTCGAACTTCATGCGCGAATCGTCAAACGCGTTAAAGCCGCACTCGTAGGTTGAGACTTTTTCCGGATCCGGCGCGGAGGGCGCAAAGATGGCCGCGCCCAGCATGAACGCCAATCCAACCGCCGCGCCGAGCCCTGTCAGGATCAAAATCGGCAGATATTCGAGGAGAAAATCGCTCATGTGCGGCCTGCGTCCTGTCGCCAGT
>CAYGQB010000325.1:0-1938 GCA_964351895.1 uncultured Caulobacterales bacterium | reverse complement strand
GGCGAAGGCGAACTGCACTGTGCCTGTGGTGCGCACCTTTGAGGTCGCGCCCAGGACGCGGCTTGTCAGGATCACGCCGGTGATCGCGCAGGGGCCTTGGCTGCGGACGACCGGGCGGCAGGTTTGCGCGGCCTCCTGATAGAGCTGGGCGCGGGTGCGATCAAAGCTGGAGAGCGTGGCGTCCTTGCCGCGCGGCGCCAACAGTCCCTGCCCGACCGCGAAGGTCCACGGGGTTTGCGGGTCCAACTCGGCGCGCGCGTGCTGGGGCGTGAACGCCAGCATGCCGGTGATGAAGGCCGTCTTGTCGCGCGCGCGTCCGGTGGCGTGGGTCACCTTGCAGTCGCGCGCCAGCGACTTGAGCGCCTGGGCGCATTCTTCAGCCGCCACCTGTTGCGCGCGCGCGGACACGAACACATCGACAAGCGCGGCCTCGGGCAGGCTCTCGCCCGGCGCCAAGAGATGGCGCACGGGCACGGTGATGGAGAAGTTGATCGTGCGCGAGGGATGCAGCGCCCCATCATGGGCGAACGCCTGATAGCCCGGCTTGAAGCCGCGTCCGCTTTCCATCTTGTGGTCCAGGATGGTGATCCCGGCCTTGGCCAGCGGGTCTTGGGTGCTGGTCGCGCGCAAGCCGCCGGTCACCTGGGCAACGCTGCTATAGACCGAGATCCAGGTCGCCAAGGCGACACAGGCGCACCCCAGCGCGATGAGGCGAGTGAGCGCGCCGATGGAAAAGTTGCGGGGCATGGTCGGGTCCTTTCAAGAGCGGGGCGAACGGCGAGACGGCGCGCTAGGGCGCCTGATGGGCGCCAAGAAGACGGGAGAGGTCGCCGCCGGCGGCGCGGCGGGCCGCCTCCACCACCTTGGCGCGCGCGCCAGCTTCAAAGTCGCGGGGACCACCAACGATCACGTGGCGCACCGGCGTGACCAAAATCTGCGCCCCGTCAAGCGAGGCAAAGGCCGGAGCCGGCTCCAAAACTGGGCCCACAATGATGTTGCTCACCTTATGGGCACCGCTGGAGCGGCGGCTTTGAGAGATGTTGAAGGTGCGCGCCAGGTAGGCGCTGAACGCGCGTGCAAAGGCGCGGTTTTCGTCCAGGGCGGCGAGCGCCCAGCGCGAGCGCGATCTTGCCTCCATGTCGCGCACAAAGCCCCAATGGTCTTGCGGCATGCGCGCGGGGCGCGCCCCGCAGCGCACCGCGGCGGGCCCGGTGAGCGCCTGAACCCGCACCCCGTCTGGCGCATTGGCCAGGCCGATCGTTTCTGGCCCCAAGAGAGCGACCGTCTCAATCTGCGCCCCTTCGGCCACCGTCAGGTTCCACACCAGACCAGAGTTCGCCACAAGGATCAGATAGACCGGTGCCTCGGTCTCAGTGACGACCACATTGACCAGACCCAGCGGGCCGGTGTGCACGCGGCCGGCTTGGGCGGGCGGCGCGCCATTGTGGGCGGCGTAGGCTTGAACATAGTCTTGTGCGGCCTTGGCGAGAGCCTCGTCCGTCAGCGCATAGATCGGCGCGCTCTGCACACCGGCGGCGACGTGGACCAGCGCGACGCGGGCCGTCGGCGACGGGGCCGGGAACGCACAGCCGCCCATGGGGGCGCGCACCAGCCGGGCCGGCGTGTCGGTGACGCGCGCGGCGCGATAGCCGGTCACCGCCTGCTGCACCCAGGCCATGGACGCGCTCGGCGCCCCAGCTCCTCCCAAGCCGCCAGAGACATTTGAGACGGCGGATGCGTTCGCAGCGCCTGAGACGCCATATTCCTCAGAAACAATCGCCGCGTCGGGGTGATAGGCGTAGCCGCGCAGCTCCCGCTGGGCCGTCGCCGCCGGATCGCCGGTCGGCGCGGCGGCCTCGTCAGCCGCACAGCCCGCCAACACGACCGCGCCCAGCAACGCCGGCAGCGTCGAGGTTCGCTTTGAGGGCAGTTTTGGAG
>CAYGQB010000324.1:0-1947 GCA_964351895.1 uncultured Caulobacterales bacterium | reverse complement strand
CCCCCACCATGGCCGCCCGCGAAAGCTAGCGCCTGCGCGGCGGCGACGGACCGGTGATCGCGCCGCGCCCCGTCATCGTTGCCCGCGCGCCCTCGCCCGCAGCGTCCCCTGTTTCAGCACCTGACGCCCGTGTGGGCGGCGCCGCTGGCGGCGTGCGCGCCGCGGCCGCGCCGCCTCCTGCCCCCCCGTCTCCTGCGCCCCCAGAGCCTGCGCCCGCAGCGCCTGCCTCGGTGTCCCCGCCGCCCGCTGGCGCGGCGCGCGAAGCGGCCCCGGCTCCCGTGGTCTTGCGCGCCGCCGCGCCCGACTTCCCCGACCTTCCGAGCCTGGAATCGCTGATCGCCCAGCCGGTCACCGGCGAGCGCATCGAGCGCGGCGTTGTGGTCGTCGCCCCGCGTTAACAGAGCGGGGGCGCAGCCCACCAGGCATGACACGCGCCGGCCTGACCTGATATCGCGTTTGCCATGACCAGCCTGGCCGTCCTTGACCTCTTGGCGCGCGGGATCGCCATCGGCGCCCTGTTTGCCACCGCCATCGGCTTTGCCCGCGCCGACGCCCGCGACGTGCGCATCGCGGGCGTCTTGTTTTGTCTTTCAGCCGCCGCCTACGCGATCAATTCCTCAGTTCCAGCCAGCGACGCCCTGGGACCGCTGGACGTGGTGTCGTGGCTGGCCTCGTTTTCCGGGGTCGGGCTGTTCTGGCTGTTTGTCCTCACCGTCTTCGACGATCGGCGCCTGACGCCGGTCCTGTGGCTGCCGGTGGCGGCGCTCTTTGTCATGGGCCTGGTGGCGGTGACCCTGCCGCGCGGCGCCGCTCAAGGCGTCTGGGTGGTGCAAAACCTGCTCGAAATCTCCCTCGGCGCGCACGCCCTCATGGTCATTTGGCGCTCCTGGCGCGGCGATCTGGTGGAGCGTCGCCGGCGCCTGCGCGGCCCGTTTCTCGCCGGCGTCACCGCCCTGGTCATCGTCTTGGCGCTGGTGGAAATCTTTGAATCCCTGTCCACTGACATGACGCACCTCAGCCCGCTCTTGGCCCTGACGCTGGCGCTCTACTGCTGCATGGGGGCGCTGGTGTTCCTCACGGCGCGGTCGCCTCTGACCGGCGGTCCGGCGCCGACGCAGCCCGCGTCCCCGCTTGGGCGCGGCGACACGACCGGCGACGGCCTGTCAGGCGCTGACCGTCACCTGTTGGCCAAGCTGACGCACGCCATGGATGAGGAAGACGCCTGGCGCCAGGAGGGGCTGACCATCGGAGCCCTGGCGGAGCGGCTGGGCGCGCCCGAACATCGCTTGCGGGCCCTGATCAATCAGCGCCTGGGTCACCGCAACTTCACCGCCTTCTTAAACAGCTATCGGATCGCGGCTGCGACAGCTGCGCTGAGCGACCCGGCGCGGGCGGCCGACACCGTCTCTGCGCTGGCGTTTGAGCTGGGGTTTGCCTCGCTTGGCCCCTTCAACCGCGCCTTTAAGGACGCGACCGGCTTGACGCCCACGGCCTGGCGCGACCAGGCGCTGCGGGCTACCGCGCCCCAGGACGCGTCCCAGGACGCGCCGGACTCAGGTGCGGACTGAGCGCGGGTCGTGCGCCGGGCTTTGACGCCGCCCCATCCCTCAAAGAAAACCCAGAACCGGTTCGCCAATTCTGAAAAATGCTGGCTGATTCTGACAATCGGCGAGGCGCCGCGCGAACCTGACGAGACTGCCCGCCACACCTTGAGCCTTGATGCAGCATCGGTTGAACCCAACACGAGGCAGTCCAATGCGCATCGCCCTCCCCGATCCGTCCTTGCCCCAGTCTGCTCTTTCCGAGCCGCTGATCGTCAGCACGCCGGAGGCGACGCTTTCGCTCTCGGCGATTGTGTCCAACTGGGGTTCAAACATGACCACGGACCTCACCCGCTACGCCGTGTTCGCCATTGCGGTGTGGCTGGTCGTGTGGGTGCTGCTCGGC
>CAYGQB010000323.1:634-1959 GCA_964351895.1 uncultured Caulobacterales bacterium | reverse complement strand
GTTTTGGAGCTCGCGCCAGGACCGGCTTCGAGGCCAGAGTTGGGGCCAGAGTTGGGGCCAGACTCGAGGACAACGTCGGGACGAGCTTCGGTCTGCACCGCGCAGGCGCCGCCGCGCCACGCCGCCCGTCACACCGCGTCTCAAGTCGTCCCACACCGCACCCCGTCGCCGCCGCTGGCGTCGTCCTTGAACCGGACACGACGCTTAGCAAAACGCGCTTAAGGTCACGTTACGACTGCGGTTTTGGAGAGTGCGCTGGCCCAGCCCCGCCCAGCCCCGGCACCCGACGCTGGACACATCTCGGGGGTGGCAGAACGCAAACGAGAGCGCGCGAGCGCCGAGGCCCGCTCCACCGTCTTACGTCGTGTCGCGCCTGATCACGGGCAATGTGTCGCGTGGGTTTGGCGCCTCTCCGACCCAAAACCTCGCACAACGCAAAGGGTCTCGGGCCGGAAGTTCCACACCGTTCGTCTGTGCGAACCCGTGCCAAACGCCCCCCTTGAGGCCTACGCCCCCTGAGGCTCGGGGCCGCCGCCCCAGCCGGGGCGGGCTTGGCCCTCGGGCGCGTCGTCTTCGTCGGTCACCGGCACGCCGCCCAGCGGAGCCGCGTCGTCGGCGTCTGCGTCGGGGCGTTCAGGCGCGATGCCCTGCAACAGCTTGCCGATCTCGTCGCCCGACAGGGTTTCATACTCTAGAAGCCCTTGCGCCAGAACCTCGTGGTCGGCGGCGCGTTCGGTCAGAACCTTGCGCGCGGTCTCATAGGCGTCGCCCAGTAGGCGCTTGATTTCAAGATCGATCACCTGGGCGGTTTCTTCCGACACGCTTTGGTTGCGCGCCACCGAATGGCCCAGGAACACCTCTTCCTGGTTCTCGCCATAGGCCACCTGCCCCAGCTTGTCTGAATAGCCCCAGCGCGTGACCATGGCGCGCGCCAGGCGGGTGGCTTGCTCAATGTCTGACGAGGCGCCGGACGTGATCTTGTCCTTGCCGAAGGTCAGTTCTTCGGCCACACGCCCACCCATCAAGATCGCCAGACGCGACGTCATCTGGGTGAAGTTCATCGAGTATTCGTCGCGTTCGGGAAGCTGCATGACCATGCCCAGCGCCCGGCCGCGCGGAATGATCGTGGCCTTGTGCACGGGGTGCGATTCAGGAACCGTGAGCGCCAAGATGGCGTGGCCGGCCTCGTGATAGGCGGTGAGCTTTTTCTCGCCCTCGGTCATCACCGAAGAGCGCCGCTCGGGGCCCATCATCACCTTGTCCTTGGCGTCCTCAAACTCGGACATGGTGACTTCGCGCCGGCGCCGGCGCGCCGCCAGCAGCGC
>CAYGQB010000323.1:0-624 GCA_964351895.1 uncultured Caulobacterales bacterium | reverse complement strand
GTGTTCTCTGGGGGCGTGGGGGCGGTGGGGGCGGGGGGGGCGCGCCGCCAGAAGCGCCGCCTCATTGACCAGGTTGGCCAGGTCGGCGCCGGAAAAGCCGGGCGTGCCGCGCGCCAGCGTCTTCAGATTGACGTCAGCGGCCAGCGGCACCTTGCGCACGTGCACCTTCAAGATTTTCTCGCGCCCGACGATGTCCGGGTTGGGCACCACGACCTGGCGGTCAAAACGCCCCGGGCGCAGAAGGGCCGGGTCCAGCACGTCCGGACGGTTGGTCGCGGCGATCAGGATGATGCCTTCGTTGGCCTCAAAGCCGTCCATCTCCACCAAAAGCTGGTTGAGGGTCTGCTCGCGCTCGTCGTTGCCGCCGCCCAGGCCGGCGCCGCGATGGCGCCCGACCGCGTCGATCTCGTCGATGAAGATGATGCAGGGCGCGTTTTTCTTGGCCTGCTCGAACATGTCGCGCACGCGGCTGGCGCCCACGCCGACAAACATCTCCACAAAATCTGAGCCAGAGATGGTGAAGAACGGCACATTGGCTTCGCCAGCCACCGCCCGCGCAATCAGCGTCTTACCGGTGCCCGGAGGGCCCACCAGAAGCGCGCCCTTGGGGATCTTGCCGCCCAG
>CAYGQB010000322.1:0-1980 GCA_964351895.1 uncultured Caulobacterales bacterium | reverse complement strand
TTCAACTATCGCGTCAACCAGACGGTGATCGAAGGGTACTCGAACCCCGAGCGCGCGCGCGGCGACATCTGGGTGGCGCTTTATGGACGCGACAACGTCTTTGATCGCAATCACTTGGCGGGCAAGATGAACGCCGGCCCGACGCTCGCGGTGCGGCTGGATTCCGAGCAAAGCCGGAACAACAATCATCTGATCTCGCACAACTATTTCGGCCCGCGCGCGATCTTCGGTTCGAACGGAGGCGAGACCCTTCGGATCGGAACGAGCCATTTCTCGCTCACGCATTCTGGAACCCGCGTCGAGCACAACTTTTTCGATCGTTGCAGCGGCGAAGTTGAGATTGTTTCGAACAAGTCTGGCGGCAACATCTTCCGCAGCAACACCTTCCATAAGTCGCGCGGAACGCTGACCTTGCGCCATGGCGGCGATACGCTCGTTGAGAAGAACCTCTTTGATGGCGACGGCGCGCCGTACACGGGCGGCGTGCGGGTGATCAATCCGCGCCAGACAGTGCGCAACAATCGGTTTTTGAACCTGGCCGGTGAGCGCTTCTCTGGCGCTCTGGTGGTGATGAACGGCGTGCCGAACTCGCCGATCAACCGCTATCACCAGGTCGACGGCACCGTCATTGAGCGAAACGTGTTTGAAGACATCGTTCGCATTGAGTTGGGAGAGGGCGCCGATCCCGAGCGCTCTGCTGCACCGATCAACTCCATTTTTCGCGACAACAGCGTGCGTGGCGTGGGTTCAGAAACACCGTTTCGCCTCCATGACGACATGTCGGGGATTGCCTTCGAGGGAAATACGACGAACGCGCCGCCACCGCCCGCAATCGCCTCTGGTTTCAGCGTTGTTGCCGACGCGCCAACCTCCGACGCCACCCCTGTGGGGGCGTTTGGCGTCGCTCGAGATGACACCGGTGTCGATTGGTTCGCAAAGCCAGGCGAAGCGGCGCTCTTTGAAGGTGGGCGCATCATCGAAGTCTCGCCGGCCCCCGACGCCCTTTCGGCCGCCATGGATCTGGCCGCGGCCGGCGACACCCTGCGCCTGGCGCCGGGTCTCTACGCGGAGAGCAAGCTGATCGAGGTGCGCGCGCCAGTGTCGATCGTTGCAGCGACCGCCGGCGACCGTCCGGTGATCACGTTTGAGCGGCCCAACTTGTTTGTTCTGTCCCGCGCCGG
Source organism: uncultured Caulobacterales bacterium (assembly GCA_964351895.1). Classification (GTDB taxonomy): domain Bacteria; phylum Pseudomonadota; class Alphaproteobacteria; order Caulobacterales; family Maricaulaceae; genus CAYGQB01. The sequence continues at coordinate 799 of CAYGQB010000322.1, read as the reverse complement.
GGCCCTGCACATGCGTGGAGTGACCGTTTCGGGGGCGGCGGCTTCCGATGCAGCTGGCAACAGCTTCATTACGACCAGCACGGCGGGTGGAGCGAAGAACCACACGGTTGAGCTGGAGGACATGGCGTTTGAGCAGTTTGATGTGAATCGCGGGTTCTCAGTCATCAAGGCGTCAAAGGGGGCTTTCTATGATCGCATCGCCATCGTGCGCTCACGGTTTGAGGACGTGTCAGGTTCTGTCGTGAAGCTGGATCCGGAGACCGACGATTACGGCATCTACAACGCAGAGTATGTCGTCATCGAAGACAGCGCATTCGCGCGGATCGGCGGTCCCGTTGTCTCGGTCTATCGTGGCGGGCGCGACGAGAGCACATTCGGTCCCCACGTTTGGGTGCGCGGGTCGCGGTTCGATGGGGTCGGCTTGCGCGGCGGATCGCTGATGGCGTTGCATGGGGTGCAAAACCTCGAACTGACAAACAACACCGTGGCGAATGCGCGTCCTGCGGCGTTCGTCATCACCACCGGTCACCCGCGGGTGCTGGTGGACGCAAATGTCATGGCCGCTGACGGTTCTCCCGATATTGTCGAGACCACCGATTTGCGGGCGCGGCCGTGATGGCGCGCCGGCAGCGACGCCGCCGCGTCGATCAGGCGTGGCGGGCGGCGTGTGCGGTCGCCGGCCTGGTCATTGTGCTCGTAGCGTGCGGGCAAGAGGGCGCAGCCGGCCCCGAGAGTTCTCCAGAAAGCGCCCAAGTTAGCCCGTCTGCGCCCGTCGCCGGCGTGCTTAATATTGACGATG
>CAYGQB010000321.1:0-2057 GCA_964351895.1 uncultured Caulobacterales bacterium | reverse complement strand
GCGTCCAGCTGATCCCGCGTTCCCGCGTCTCAATGACCAGCGCCCGTCCACGCTGGCGTTCAAGGTCCGGCCGCCATGGGACCATGGCGAAGGCTTTCTCGTTGCCGATGATCGCCATTCGGCCCTGTGCAAGGTCAGCTGTCCTTTCAAACACGCCCTCGAACCGCTCGCCCGTTTCCAGCGCTGAATACGCCCGACCGCAAGATCTTGCGAACCGTGTTACGCGCAAGCCCCATCTCCCGAGCAATCGTCTTGACGCCCTTGCCCCGCACGAAGTGCTCGCGCCGGATCTTCGCCACCGTCTCCACTACCAACATCCCCGTCTCGATCCGCAGCTGAACAAGCCGCCGATCTGGCCATCAAAGCCTCGAGGACAGGGGGTCATTTTTGGACGCCGATATCCCCGAAAACGGGGTCACTTTTGCAAGCCGAAACACAGACGGGCTCAGGCGCGCGTTTGACGAGGCGACGGCGCCCTTCTTTCGGTTCGCCACAAAGATCCCCTTCGAACCACTTGGGCCTGAGTTCGTCGTTCACCTCGCCCGAAAGTTCGGGGACTCGACCCGCCGCACGCTGGACGTTGACGCCGCCCAAGCGGCGTTCGACGCGATCGGGCGCGACCCGCAGATTATTCGCGACGCGCTGAGCGACATGATCTTTGATCGAGCACTGGCGCTCGATGCCGCCATCGCCCAGCGCCGCGCTCTGATGGCCAGCGATCCCAACCTAGCGGCGGAGTGGCGAAGGCTTGATGCGTTGGAGCGCGCAGTCGTTGACCAGCTGCTGAGCCCCAACCGGGCGCTTACCAGTCACGCGGCGTTGGAGCGGCTGCGGCTGCGGCTGAAATCCGCAGAAGCGCCCGCAGTGTCCACCGTGCAGCGCGCCTTGGAACGCTTGCGGCGGGCCAATATCGTCGACAAGATGGGACGCTCCTACGCCATCGTGGATGACCAGCTGAAGATCTGGCGCACCGACAACCCGGACGCCTGACGACGCCGGCGCATCACCGGCGCCTGCTCGCCCCCCTGCCACCTCACCGCCCCCAGAACCCGTGGACTTCATCAAAGTCCGCCTCAAACACCCTGATCCCGCCATTCAGCGCCATGTCGCGGGCAAGGGCCCGCCAGACGATACAGTAGCGAAGACTCTCGGGGACCTCCGCGCCCTCGCCAAAGCGACTCTCGCGCAGCAGCTCGGCGAAGTCGGCCGCGCTCTGATATTCGCCCGCATAGTCTTCGAAGGCCTCGCGCGCCACGCCCCGCGACGTCACCTAGAGCGACGCGCCTTGCTCGCTCATGCAAGGCCCTGCAGGGCCCTGCCTCTCTATGCGGTCATTCCAACTGGGCCGGTTAGAGGGGATGCGGGATTATGGCGACCGACCGACGTGCCTGCCGGTCGCGGCTGCGCTGAAAGGAGCTACAATCCATGCCCTCACCAACGATCCTGCCGTTCATGTACGGCGCGTCCGAGACTCGTTCGCCAACGCTGCGTGTTCCGCAACACTTCCTGAACCTTCGCGAGGTGCTCGATCCCTCTCGATAGGGCGCACTATGCTTTATGCGCTGATCACGCGTTCAATCCGGCCGTTCCCGACGCCAGTGCATATCAGCCGTCGCAGTTTCTGGGTCGAAGATGAGGTTTCAGCCTGAATGGCGGCGGAGGCGAACGTCAAGAGAAGCTGAACGGCGAGGCAGACGCCGCGCCGCTTGCCGCTCCTGGCTCGATCTCTTCTGCAAGCGCCGAAATCGCCATCCTTCGCCGCGCGCCCAATCAAGGCCAACCAGGCCGCGACCGGCGGAAAAGCCTATTCGGGAGACTACTCGCGCCCGGCACAAGGGACCCCGGCACGGCACACTCCGCGCAGGCCTGCTTAAGTCGGCCGAAGCCGACCAATGTCCGCATAAATACAAGCGCGCAGATCGCCGCGCACAGTCGCTGGCGAGCCAGCACCGATCTCTTGACGGGCGAGGGCTGCCCTTTCCAGGGCGCGTCCTGCCGCCGCCGTCGAGGCGTGCGTCCACGCCTGAGGGTCGGGTGGGAGCGCTGTGACGCCCACC
>CAYGQB010000320.1:0-2061 GCA_964351895.1 uncultured Caulobacterales bacterium | reverse complement strand
CGTGCGCATCCTGCTCAACGACACGGCGCGCGCCAGCTTGGACGCCGTGCGCTCAAAGATTGCGCCGACGAGGGGGGGGGTGGGGCTTGGGGCGCAAATCTCGACTTTGGGCGCCTTGAGCCTTGAGCCGGAAGTGGCCACCATCACCCGCTACATGGGCAAGCGCGAGAACACGATCTACGGCTATCTGACGCCCTTTGCCTTTCCGGCCCAAACCATGGGCGAGCTGCAACAGCGTCTAGACGAGGCCGAGTTCACCCTGCCAGCGGGTTATGAGCTGGTGATTGGCGGCGAAGCTGAGGAGCGGGGCAATGCGGTGTCCGGCTTGGCGGCGACGGCGGCGCCGCTCCTGGTGTTGATCATCGGGGCGCTGGTGCTGGCGTTCAATTCATTCCGCTATGCGGCGGTGATCGGGTGTGTTGGGTTTTTGGCCGTCGGGTTGGCCTATCTTGGCGTCTGGATGTTCGGTCAGCCCAATGGCTTTAACGCCATCATCGGCGCGATGGGCTTGATTGGTCTGGCGATCAACGGGTCAATTGTCGTGCTCTCGGCCTTGCGGGCCGACACTGAGGCGCGCACCGGCGACGCGGACGCCGTGGTGTCAGTGACGATGGACGCCACCAAGCACATAGTCGCCACCACGCTGACCACGATCGGCGGCTTCATCCCGCTGCTCTTGACCGGCGACACGTTCTGGATCCCGTTGGCGGCGGCCATTGCCGGCGGCGTGGCGGGCTCAGCGATCCTGGCGCTCTACTTCTCGCCGGCCATGTTCTTGCTCCTAGAGCGTGCCCGAGCGCGCACCTTGGCGCGCCGCGCGCGACGGGCGGCCCCCGCCGAATGACGACGCCAAAGACTCCGCCGAACAGCCCATCGGTCGAGCGTGTCGCGGTCGCGCCAGGCGCTGCTCTGCCTGTGCGCGCGTCTGGCTGGCGGGTGCGCGCGCAGCGCACGGCCTATGACAATCCGTGGATCGGCGTGGAGCATCACGACGTCATCCGTCCCGACGGGGCGGCGGGGATTTATGGCGTGGTGCGCATGAAGCACGTCGCGACCGGGATCTTGCCGGTGCACGACGACGGCAGTGTGACGCTGGTGGGGCAGTATCGCTTTGCCGTGGGACGCTACAGCTGGGAAGCGCCGGAGGGGGGCGCGCGGCTGGATGAAGACCCGCGCGCGGCCGTCCAGCGCGAACTGGCTGAGGAGGCGGGCCTCAAGGCGGGCGTTCTGGTGGAGGCGGGCAGCCTGGACGTGTCCAATTGCGTCTGCGATGAGCGCGCCGAATTGTTCGTGGGTTATGACCTGAGCCCGGTTCCGTTTGCGCCGGATGGCGACGAGGAGTTGGCGGTCACGCGCCTGGCGTTCGCCGACGCCCTGGACCGGGTTTTGTCCGGAGAGCTGCGCGACGCCTTGACGGTTGTTCTCATGCTACGCGCCTATCATATGGCGCAGGAGGGCGTGTTGCCTGGCGACCTCGTCGCCGCCATGCTGGGCCGAGACAGGAGCGCTGAATGCAAAGCTTAACCCAGACCGCCGTTCAGGAAACGCGCAACGCCGTGTGGGCGCGCCTGCGCTTTGAGGCCGCCGCGGGCGCGGCCGAAGAGCCGATGCTCGCCAGCGCCCTGCACGCGGCCGTGCTGAGCCACGCCGATCTGAGCGAAGGTCTAGCCTACGTGCTGGGCCAAAAGCTGGGCGGCGACGACGTCAACGCGCTGCAAGCCCAGGCGGTGTGCCGCGAAGTCTACGCCCAATCGCCCAACATCATCGACGCGGCCATTGCCGATTTGGAAGCGGTGTCGGAACGCGATCCGGCGTGCCGCAACCTGTTGCAACCTTTCATGCACTTCAAAGGCTTTCACGCCCTGCAAGGCTATCGCGTGGCGCACGCCTTGTGGGGAGCGGGCCGCGAGGGGCTGGCCGATCACCTTCAGGCGCGTATCTCGGCGCGGTTTCAGGTCGACATTCACCCCGCCGCCCGCATTGGCCGCGGCGTCATGATCGATCACGCCACCAGTGTCGTCATCGGCGAGACGGCGGTAGTGGGCGACGACTGCTCGATCC
>CAYGQB010000319.1:0-2070 GCA_964351895.1 uncultured Caulobacterales bacterium | reverse complement strand
ACGGAACGCTACACCCCGACCGATGCGCAGATCGCGCATCACCTCGCCAACTTCATCGAGCACGTGCGCGGCCTCAGCGTCGATCCGGTCGTCGTGCGCGAAAACTGGCTGCGCGCCTATGACTTCGTCACTGACCGCGCCGCCACCACGCTCAATGAATACGCCTCGACCAATGATCCCTTCGCCGATGTCGGCAGAAAATCCCGCACGGTGGATGTCGTCAGCGTCGTGCGCGTCTCGGACGACAGTTTCCAGGCCCGCTGGATCGAGAAGACCTATGAGAATGGCGCGCTGGTTCGCGCCCAAAGGTTCACCGGCAACTTCACCCTCATCACCCAACCGCCGACGGATGCGCAGACCCTGCGCGCCAATCCGCTCGGCCTTTATGTCCATGCCCTGAACTGGGGTCAGGACCTCGTTACAGGAGAATGATCCCCATGCTTCGTATCCTCACCGCCGCTTCTGCCATGGCGCTATTGTCAGCCTGCGCCACGACGGAACTCGACCCCATCGATGCCAGCGCCTTCGTCGCCGCGACGCCTGTCGAGGACCGCGCTGACTACCCTGTCGAGATTGTCGAAACCGCCGTGGCACTTCCGCTGCCCGGCCAGATGATGCCCATCGGCGCGCGGGTCACCACCAATCCCGATGGCAGCGTGACACGGACCTATACAAGGACCGTCAGCACGCCGTCGGTTTCACCGGCAGAAGCGATAAGACAAGGTCGCACCAGCGCCCTGATCGAACCTTCGGTCGACGGCTATGTGAACGCGATCCAGGTCTATCCCTATACCGAAGGCGCGCTTTACCGCCTCTATGCCAGCCCCGGCCAGGTGTCGGACATCGCCCTGCAGCCGGGCGAGGAACTCGTCTCGGTTTCGGCCGGTGACACGATGCGCTGGGTGGTGGGGGACACGGTGTCCGGTTCGGGCGCGACGGCCCGCGCCCATGTGCTGGTCAAACCGATCAGCTCCGGCATCCGCACCAATCTGATGATCGCCACCGACCGGCGGACCTATCATCTGGAGCTGGAGAGCACGGAGGGCGGCTATATGGCCGCGCTCTCCTGGCGCTATCCGGCTGATGAACTGGCAGGCCTCACCGCCCGCAATGAACGCGCCATTGCAAGAGACGCTGGCAGCATTGAGCGCGGCCTGACGCTGGAAGGCCTGAACTTCGATTATCGGCTCTCCGGCGACAGCCCCGACTGGAAACCTGTGCGCGTCTTCGATGATGGCCGTCAGGTGTTCATCCAGATGCCCGAAGACATCGCCACCACAGACATGCCGCCGCTCTTTGTTCTGGGTGCGGACGGTGACGCGGAACTCGTCAACTACCGGGTGCGCGGCAATTATTATGTCGTGGACCGCCTGTTCCGTGCGGCGGAACTGCGGCTCGGCGAACGAAACCAGATGGTCGTCCGCATCTCCCGCAATGAGCGCCGTTCGCCTCTGGCTGGCCTGTTCGGGAACTGATGCCCATGTCCGAGCCCATTCCCTTCGACGAGCATGCCGAACGGCTGAAGATCCGCTCCAGCCCGAAGCCGGTTACGCGGATCAACCGCAAGGTCCTGATGGTCGGCGCAGGCCTCGGCGTGCTTGGCCTGTTCGCCGCCATGAGAATTGCATTGAAGCCACCAACCGCCGTCGATCCGGATGCAAGGCGCGAGCTCTACAACACCACGAACACACGCAAGCCCGAAGGCCTCTCCACCCTCCCGGCAAGCTATAGCGAGATTGCCCCGGTGGAAGACCGCATCGCGCGCCTTGGCCCGCCACTCTCCGGCGAGCTCGGCGCGACCATGCTGCGGGCTGAACGCGAGCTTGGCATCGAACCCGAATATGTGACCCGCTTCGCGGACGATTTCCGCCCGAACCCGGCCGACGAGGCCGAACGCGCAAGGCGCATGCGCGAGGCCGCGCTTGCCGATGAAGCGGCCCGCGCGCCGGTCTTCTTCCGGCTCGACTCGCAGAGCGGCCCTGCAACCGCAACCGAGGCTCGCCCCGCCTGGCGCGACCCCGCGCTTGATCTCGGTTCGGAGCTGCTGGCGCTTGCTGCCCTGCCACAGGG
>CAYGQB010000318.1:0-2106 GCA_964351895.1 uncultured Caulobacterales bacterium | reverse complement strand
CGGCCAGGGCGTGCGCTGGGGATTGGCGGGCGGGTCCAACTCGTAGAACTCGATGTTGGGCGCAACCCAGAACGCCAGCTTCTTGCCGTCCGGCCAGCTGATCTTCGGCCGGTCGCGATAGGGCGCATAGCTGTAAAGGTGCGGGTCGCGCACGCTCATGCGCCGCCTCCCTCATCGTCGAGCTTGGCTTGCATGGCGGCCAGAAGCTCGTCCTGCGCCGCCTCGTCATGTGCGTCCGCGGCGTCCGCGAACGCGTCGCTCTCCACCGCATCAGCCAAGAGGGTCAAGGCGTCGACGAGCAGCTGCTCAGCGGATGCGTACTCGCCGCTTTCGAGCGCCTCTTGCACAAAGCCCTCTAGCTCCTTGGGGATCGTGATCGTCAGCTTCATGACCCAAACACCTTGTCGATGGGCGCCCCGGACAGGCGTTGAATGTGTTCGGCGCGGGCCGACCGCTTGGAAGCGATCGAGAGGCGCCATTTGGGGTTCAAGAGGGCTTGCGCCTCTGAGACAAATTCGCGGCGCGCTTCCCATAGAAACTCCGCCGCCTCGCGATTGTGAAAGGCCGCAGCGCGCTTCTCACACAAGACCAGCACTGCATCTTTGAGCGGGTCAAACAGGCTTGGCGCCGTGCCTTGATAGGCCGCCGGCCCGTCGCCGCCGCGCCCCGATGCGCCGGCGTTGGGAAAGAACATGCGTCCGCGATCAACCAGGGCGGAAAGGTCGCCGGCCAGATCAAGCGCGGCGTCATTTGCAGCGCGCGGGTCTTGCGGGCCGTGCTTCATGCTCAAGGTGATGGCCTCGGTCAGTCCAGAGATTGCATCCTCAACCCAGTCCAGAAAATCCTCGTCCCAATCAAATTGGGTGGCGCGGGCGGCGGCCCGCTGCGCAGAACGCATCGCCAGGATCGCCACGACGCCGGACACCAGAGTGCCGAGGGCGAAGAGCGCATTCCAGGTCTGATCGGAGAGTGAGAGCATGGTCGCTTGTGTCCTTGAAGCGGGGCGGGGCGCCAGCGGCCGGTCAGGTGATGCGATCGGTCGGGGGTGTGTAGGCCGCCAACCAGTCGTCCACCTCCTGCACCGGCACAACGTCAGCGTACTTGATCAGAAGATCGGTCAGGTTGGCAAAGTGATAGCTCTCGTGCTTGTCGGCGACGCACTCGATGGGAACGATGGCGCGATAGCCATGCGACAGGGCGTCCACCGCCGTGGCGCGAATGCACCCGGATGTGGAGCCGCCGGTGATCACCACGGTGTCGATCTTGTGCCAAACCAGAAAGCTCGCCAGCGGGGTTTCGAAGAAGGCGCTGGGCATGCGCTTGGTGTAGACGGCGTCCACATCAGGGTGAATGGTCACGCGGTCATCAAAGGCGTGGCGGTCGCTCTCGTACTTGATGTTCTGCAAGCTGTCGGGCGTGTTGGTGCGCGTGCCCCAGACCCCAGCGTCCGCCGCGTTTTCCATGTAGGCGACATGGGTCCAAACCACCGGCAATCCCTTGGCGCGCGCGGCGCCTGAAATGCGCTCGACGTGCTCAAGTTGGCGCGGATCGGTGACGTAGGCGGTCTTGGGAAACAGGTCGGGCCGCGTATAGGCCTTTTGTGGGTCAACGTTCACGATCGCCACGCGATCTCCGAACCCAAAGCGCGCCCGCGCCGGATTTGCGCGCACCTCTTCAAATATCTCTCGGGCTGTTTTGTCCGACAGGGTCATGGTGGATGGGTGTGTCATGTCGGGCGGACCTTCGGCAGATATTTGACCAGAGCCGTACAATGGCGCCCGACACGCGGCGGGAAAAGGTATATCCTTTCGCCTCGACGCATTCGGGGCTTGTTACGCCAAGTAGCGCGCATCGAGCGGCCGCGCAGCCCCGCTGCGGCGGGGACGCCAAGTGGACGCATCCAGGTGGCCGCAACCAGGGAGACACGAAAGTGATGAAACGGGGACTTCTCGCACCAAGCTGCGCCATGGCCGCGTGCCTGGTGTTGTCCGCCTGCGCCGCCACGCCGGATCGGATGGGGAGCGCCGGGGCGGCGCCTGCGACCGTATCGGGCGTTGAGCCCGGGGCCCCGGTCGCAAACAACGCCTCAGGCCCGGGCTCAACGCC
>CAYGQB010000317.1:0-2124 GCA_964351895.1 uncultured Caulobacterales bacterium | reverse complement strand
TCGAAGAGGTGGGTGCGGTCGCCGTCCGCGAGGGCGCGGCGCACGCGATTGGCGAGGGCGATCACCTCTTGGGCGCGCCCTGTCGGGCTGTCGCGCCCGGCGCGATCGGGGCCGGCGCGGATCCAGTCGGTGATCGCGTAGTCGAGGGTTAGGGGGACGGCGAGGGGGCGCTGGCTCATCGGCCCGCCCTCCCGCGCCGGACTTTCGGGCGCGGCCTGCGCGGCGGCGGGCCGAGAAGATCGAGGCCGGGCGTCTCATGGCCTGACGTGGTCAGCCCATAGGTGCTGAGGACGTCCGCAAAGGCGCGCGCCGGCTGTGCGCCCATGGCAAGCTCCAGCGCCACCGCATCGAGGACCTCAACGAGCAGCACGTCGTCGCGGACGCCCGAGCGCACCGAATCGGTGACCTCTTGCAGGGCCCGGAAGAGGGCGCTCGGCGTAGTGCGATCAGGCGCAGGCATGGCTGTCTCCTGCGCCGCCCGTCGGCTGGGCGGCGGCGTCTCGATTGGGGCGCGGGGCGGTGGCCTATTCGGCGGCGGCGGCGCGCGGCGGGGTGAGCAGACGCGCCACCTCGGCGCGCGTCTCCTCGGGCGTGGCGTAGACCAGCTCGAGCGGGGTCCAGCCCTCATCGCGGGCCGGGTTCTCCAAGATCCAGGCGATCGCGTCGGCCTTGGCGCGCGGCATGGCCTCGGCGTTCAGGCCCATGTCGCGCGCGAGCGCGCGCAGGTGCTCGACCGGATAGGCGTCGAGGTACTCATGATCGAGCACAAAGCCGGCGCACAGCGCATCCTCGGCCTGGACTGCATCAGCGAGCGCCAGCGTCAGCCGCGCGTCGCCTGGGCCGTCGTCGCTGACCTCGATCTGGGCGGCAATCAGCGCGACGACGACCCGGTTGAGGGCCTCGTCGTCCAGATCAACGAGGGCATCGAAGAGCCCCGCCGCGTCGCGCGTTTCGACCGATCGCCCGAACAGCGTCACGTGATCGGTCAGGCCGACCGCCTGACAGGTCTCAAGCAGGACGTCCTGGCCAAGCGACCCGCGCGACCGCACGCCGATCTTGACGACCTCGCCGCGCTCGTGCGGGGAGGCCAGGCATCCGGCCACGAATGCGGCGAGGGCGACGTGGGTCGGGGCGGTCATCAGCGCGTCTTGCAGCCCCAGCGTGCGCATGCGTGCGCCCTGGACCCAGGCGGCGCGCGGCCAAGAGGCCGGCGCCTGGGCGGCGGGTGAGGATGGGGCCGCCCCGATGGCCGCGTCATCTGCGCCTTGCGCGGCGGCCAGTGTCGGCGCGGACGCGTCGTCCAGCTCGTGGTCGGGCGCGTCGCCGGCCGTGTCGCCCAGCTCGTGGTCGGGCGCGTCGCCCGTTGCGGGACCCGGCGCGGGGTCGGGATGGGCCGCAGCCGCGGGCAGATCGCCCGCCGGCGCAGGGTGCGCGCGGGGCGCGTCTGGCGCGGCCGCCTTGACGTCGGCGCGGCGCTCCAGGCCGCGGCGCACGTCGACCTCGAGGGTCTCGGGGTGCACGATCACGACCGCGCCGGCCCCGCCTGCGACATAGGCGGCGAGGTCTTCAGGCGCGGTGATCAGGTCGGCGAAGCGGGCGCCGCCTTCTTCTTCGGCGTCGGCGAGGTCCTGGGCGGCCGCCATCTGTAGGCGCGTCGCCTGGGCGCGGTCCAGGTAGGCGACGCGCGCGCCCCCGTCGTCAAGCTCAAGCGGGCCATCGTACTCGGTGGCCGCAAAGATCGCGGCGGCGACGGGCAGGCCGCCACGCGACAGGGTGTCGGCCACCTCGGCGGGCAGGCGCCAGCCGGGCAGGCCGGCGCTGACGTTGGCGAGGGCGCTCGTCTGGGTCGCGCCGTCGAAGCGGGCGAGCGTTTTGGCCATGGCCAGATTGATCGCCTCGTCGCGCCAGGCCGCCTTGACCGGATCACACAGGTGGGCCACCAGCGCCAGGCGCTGCTCGATCCAGCGTCGGGTGCGGCCGTAGGAGCCGGCCAGGTCGTCCATGACCGCGCCGACCTCGCCGCCGTCGGCGATCATCAGCTCGCGCAGGGCGGCCAGGCCCTCGGCCTCGTCAAGCTCGTGCATGTCGCGGCGCACCGAGTTCTCGGCGAGGGCGAGCCGGATC
>CAYGQB010000316.1:0-2127 GCA_964351895.1 uncultured Caulobacterales bacterium | reverse complement strand
GGCGTCGCCGCACGCAAACAAGAGCACAAGGCCCGCCAACAGGATGAGGCTGGTCATGGGGGGCCCGCCTCCCAGCGGGGCGTGCGGCCAAGACCCGCGCGCTTGGGTGGCTGCGCCACCGATGCGAGGGAGATGATGACGGCGCTCCCGGCGTACAAGGGCGCGGGGAGGGCCATGCGCGGATTTTTCATCCGCACCTCGGCGGCTTGCGGCGCGGCGCAATCGGCTCTACTCCCAGCGTGCGGGTCACGGTGGGGCCTGCGACGGGGACCGGCCGAGCCATGGCCTATGTCAATCGCGTGCTCTTGGACGGTGAGGTGATCGAGCGCCGCCCGTCTGTCTCGCGCATGGCGACGTTCGGAGCGCCGACGGTGGAGTTTGTGCTCATGGCCGGCGGCTGGACTTTGATCCGCTGGCTGGTGTTGCAGCCCTGGCTGGCGCCCGAAAATCCGACCATCAGCCGCATCTTGTTTTGGGCCTATGTCTTGGGCATGGCGCTGTTTACCGCCCGGTTGATCGTGCGACTGGTCCTGCGCGGGCTGGAGCTGTTCTTCACCGAGATCGCGGTCACCAACCGCCGCTTCATGGAGAAGACCGGCGTCTTTTCGGTCAGCTTCTACGGCACGGACCTGGAGAAGATCGTCAAGGTGGCAATCGAACAGTCGCTCCTAGGGCGATTGTTTGACTATGGCGCGGTGACCATCGTCACCATCGGAGAGGTGAGCCACACCACCGAGGATGTGGCCGCGCCGATTGTGCTGCAACAGGCGCTGCATCGACGCATGCACGCTGAACAGTCGGCCAGCGCGCAGGACAGGCGGGCGGATTCAGCTGCCGGTTCGGGCGCCGGTTCGGGCGCGATGGGAACCCACTGGCGCGACTAGACGCCCACAAGCCATGCGGGGCCCAGGCGCGCGTCGCGGCCTTGAGTGCACATGCGGCGATCGGCGTTCACGCGCGGGGCTCGTCACGCGCGGCGGGGCCTGCTAAGAGGCGCAATCGCAATGCGAGAAGAGGAACGCCGCCATGGCTGAGCGCCTGAGTTTTCACCTGGTTTCGCCCGAGCGCGAGCTGTTTTCCGGGCAAGTCGATCAGGTCGTGGTGCCTGGCACGGAAGGTGATTTTGGCGTGCTGCCGCGTCACGCCCCGCTGATGTCGGCGATCCGCCCCGGCGCGATTACGATCATGGACGGCGACGCCCGCCGCCGGGTGTTTGTGCTCGGCGGTTTTGCCGACGTGACGCCCGACGGGCTGACCATCCTGGCCGAAGAAGCAACGCCAGTGGATGATTTGGACGCCGCCGCTACGGCCGAAGCCCTGCGCGACGCGCGCTCAGACCTGAACGACGCGCGCGACGATGACGAGCGCGCCCGCGTGTCGAAAGCCATTGCGCGCCTGGAAGCCATTGAGGCGGTTCTGGCCGGCTAGCGCGACAGGCCTCACCACGCACTTGTTCTCACGCGTCTGCGGGGATCGAGCCCGGGCCTTCGGCGTCTGGGTCGTCGAGGCGCAGCGGGGCGCTCGCCAGCACCTCCAACGCATCCAGAAGGGCCGGGCGCACGCCGAGCACGCCCTTATAGGCGGCCTGCGCTTCGCTTAACGCTTCCAGCTGGGCCTTGAGCCCGCGCGCCAGTATCGGTCCCTCGTCCTGGTTGGCCAGGTCGCCGAGCGGGTCCATGCACACCTTGATCGTGAACAAGATGTCGCCGACGCCCGGGACGCGGCGAATGGTTTGGCGCTCCACCCGCACAAAGACCTCGGTCAGCGGGTCGCCGCCGGCGGCGGCCCAGGCATGGTCTTGGGTCAGCTCTGGACGGTGCAGCTCGGGTCCGGGAACCAGCGACCAGTTGGCGCGCCACAGAGGCTGATCGGTGGGCATGAAGTCGAGGATGCGATCAACCCGCCGGGCGAGGGTGTCGGCGTAGCCGGGAACCGGACCGTGCACGTCCGCGAGCGGTCGACCGATCTTGTCGGCCAGGCGCCAAAACGAGGGAAAGAACACCGCCGCCGCCACCAGGCGCCAGCCCTCCTCGTCGCGATGCAACAGGCACAAGTCCTCGTGGATCAGCCGCGACGCCATCGCCAGGGCCTCCTCGGGCGGACCCAGATCAACCAGGCGATCGGCCG
>CAYGQB010000315.1:0-2167 GCA_964351895.1 uncultured Caulobacterales bacterium | reverse complement strand
GGGCCCCCCACTGGGCAGGCCGAACCTGAGACGGACCTCGAGCCCGAGGGCGACGAGACGGAGAGCGACGAGACTGAGACGGGCGCCCACAGCGCCGTCGTGGAAGAAGACGCGGCGGGAACCCGGCTTGATCGCTGGTTGGCCGCCACGTTTGACGACTTGTCTCGCTCGCGGCTGAAGGCTCTGCTGGCGCAGGGCTGCGTGACGGTTGACGGGGCGCCGGCGCCGGCGCCCTCGGCCAAGGTCGTTGCTGGACAAGCGGTGCGCGTGAACGTGCCGGCGCCGCGCCCAGCCACGCCGCAAGCTGAAGCGATACCCTTGTCGATCTTGTTTGAAGACGCAGACTTGATTGTCGTCGACAAGGCCGCCGGCATGGCCGTCCACCCGGCGCCTGGAAACTGGAGCGGCACCCTCGTGCACGCCCTCCTCCATCACTGCGCGGGAAGCTTGTCAGGGATTGGCGGAGTGGAGCGCCCGGGCATCGTGCACCGTTTGGACAAGGACACGTCTGGCGTCCTGATCGCAGCCAAGTCAGACGCCGCCCACCAGGGCCTGGCCGCGCAGTTTGCAGATCACTCGATTGAACGCGTCTATGTGGCGGCGTGCCGAGGCGCACCGCGTCCGCGTTCGGGCGTCATTGACGCGCCTCTGGCGCGCGGCGGACCGGATCGGCGCAAGCAAGAAGTTGTCGACGCCCGCAGCCCGCGCGGCCGGCGCGCCGTGACGCACTATGAAACCCGCGCCACCTATGGCCACGAGCCGGGCCAGCCCATCGGAACGCCCATCGCCTGCCTGGTTGAGGCGCGCCTCGAAACCGGGCGCACGCATCAGATCCGCGCTCACCTGGCGCATCTGGGGTGTGCGCTCTTGGGCGATCCGCTCTATGGCCGCCAACGCACCTGGCGACGCCGCCTGATCGACGCCGGCCAAGTCGATGCGTCCGAGTTTGCGCGCCAAGCGTTGCATGCTGCGGTGCTAGGGTTTGTTCACCCCATTACTGGCGCAGAGCTGCGATTTGAGACCGCGCCGCCGGCCGACATGGCGGCGCTGATCTCAGCGCTGGAGACGCTCAGCTCGTAAGCTAAAGCCGGTCGTAAGCGATCTCGCGCGTTTCGCACGCGTCCGCGTCTGCGGTTTGATAGCCGCGCTTAAACCAGCTGATGCGTTGATCGGACGAGCCGTGAGTGAAGCTGTCGGGCACCACGCGGCCGGTTGATTGGCGCTGCAACGTGTCATCGCCCACGGCCTGGGCCGCAGCGATGGCTTCGCCGAGGTCACCGCCCTCCAACTCCACTTCCGGCAAGGCGTCGGCACGGCGCGCCCAAACGCCGGCCAGGCAGTCGGCCATCAGCTCAACGCGCACGCCCACCTGATTGGCCTCGGTCTTGGTGCGCGCGGCCTGCTTGGCGCGTTGCGACCAGTCGAGCACGCCCGACAGATTTTGCACGTGATGGCCCACCTCATGCGCGATGACATAGGCCTGGGCAAAGTCACCGCCGGCGTTCATGCGGGTTTCCATCTGCTTGAAGAACGACAGATCGATGTAGACGGAGGGCTTGCCGGAGCGCGGGTCGGCAATCGGGCAGTAAAACGGTCCCATGGCGGCCTGACCAAAGCCACAACCTGTCTCGGTTGAGCCGGTATAGATGACCATGTCAGGGGCCGCATACTCAGTGCCCTCGGCGGCGTAGATGTCGGTCCAAACCTCGTCAGTTGTGGCCAGGACAGCGCGTGAGAACTCGGCCATGCGCGCTTCTTCGGCCGGATCCAAGGCCGGTCCTGTGGCGACGCCGCCGCCTGCACCGCCAAGCAGCATGGCGAGCAGGGACATGAACCTCTGAGGCCCCAGAAAGAAATAGGCCGCCCCGCCAATCACGAGCAGCGGCACGAGAAACCGGCGTCCCGTGCGCGAGAACAGCATGCGCAACACCAGCATCGGCAAGGCGCCGCCCACCGCAACCTGACGCGCGCCGCTGCTTTCGCCGCGTCGGTCTTGAATCTCTCTGTTGGAGCGTCCGCCGCCGATTTTCATGATCCCACCCCTTAAAGGTCACCTGCCCTCGCGAGGGCCGTTGATACTGTGCGCGCGGCGCGCGAACAATCGCCAACGTGTGTCATGCCGCGTTTCACCGTGTTCGAGGTTCCACCAAATCCGCCCGCCCAGACC
>CAYGQB010000314.1:0-2222 GCA_964351895.1 uncultured Caulobacterales bacterium | reverse complement strand
GTCGCGCGTCTGATCACACGGCGTGTTAACCTCATTTAGGCGAACACTCGCGTGTGTTATGACGCCGGTGAACGGAGTTTACATCTTGGCCGCGCCTCGGTTTAAAATCTCAACGTCTCAGATTGCTGCGCTCGTCTTGGCCGTGGCCTTCGTCCTGTACTTCGTGGTGCGGGGCCTGGGTGGAGACGCCGCCGACAGCGCCGGCCAGGCGGACGCCGCGGCGGCCGCCGCTGATGCGCCGCGCCGCACGCCTGAAGTCATCGTGCGCACGGTTGAGGCGTCCGACCACGCAATTGCCGTTGTCGCGCGCGCCCGCACTGAAGCCGCGCGCGCCGTCGTCACCCGTTCAGAAACGGCCGGCCGCGTCGTCGCCGCCCCCGCCGCCGAAGGGGCGGACGTGAAGAAAGGCGATCTTCTGTGCCAGCTGGAGGTGGACGCCCGCGCCGCCGCCCTCGCCCAGGCCAACGCCCAGCTTGAATCTGCGCGCCTCGACTATGACGCGGCGATGCGCCTGGCCGAGAAAGGTCACCGCTCGGCCACCCAGGTCGCCCAGGCCAAGGCCGCCTTCGACGCCGCTGAAGCCGCCCGCAAGAGCGCCGCGATAGAACGCGCCAATGTGGACGTGCGCGCGCCATTCGACGGGCGGTTTGACAAGCGTGACGCAGAGATCGGCGATTATCTGGCGCCTGGCGCGGCGTGCGGCATGGTCGTGGAACTCGACCCGATCTTGATCGTGGCCGACCTGTCAGAGCGTGACCTTGGCAAGTTGACCATGGGCGCCGTGGGTCAGGCCCGCCTCGCCACGGGTGAAGTGATTGAAGGTCAGGTGCGCTTCATCAGCGCCCGGGCCGATGAGTCTACCGGCACCTTTCGGGTTGAGCTGATCTCCGCCAATCCGGACGGCGACATCCGCGCCGGCGTGACCGCCAACCTGATCTTGCGCGCAGGGGTCGCCCGCGCCCACCTGACGCCGCAAACCACCCTCACCCTCGATGAAGCGGGCCGCATTGGCGTGCGCGTGGTTGACGCAGATGGGATCGCCCGCTTCACCCCGGTGACGATCATCGAAGACAGCGTTGACGGGGTCTGGGTGTCTGGTCTGCCGGAACGCGCCCGCATCATTGTGCGCGGCCAAGACTATATCGCCGACGGCGTCCCGGTGTCGGTCGTGGAAGAAGGGGAAGGCGCATGACCGGCATGGTCGACTTCGCCGTTTCGCGGGCCCGCGCGACGATCATGACGCTGCTGGCCGGCTTGATCGCCGGCGTGATCACCTACGCCAATCTGCCCAAAGAAGCAGACCCCGACATTCCCATTCCGTTCGTCTACATCGGCGTGCCGCTGGAAGGCGCCTCGCCGGAGGACGCCGAGCGCCTCGTTGTGCGCCCCCTGGAAACCCAGCTGCGCTCGCTAGAGGGCGTGCAAGAGCTGAACTGTGTGGCTCAGACCGGCTACGGCATCTGCATCGTCGAATTTGATGTCTCGTTCGACCAGGAGCAGGCGCTGATCGACGTGCGCGAGAAGGTCGATGACGCGCGCGTCGAGTTCCCGGCCGAAGTTGACGAATGGACGATCCAGGAATTCAACGCCTCCTTGTTCCCGATCGTGGTGGTGAACCTGTTTGGCAATCTGCCCGAGCGCGCGCTCTACGCACTCTCACAAGAACTTCAAGACGAGCTTGAGGCCCTGCCCAACGTCTTGGAGGCCGAGGTCGCGGGTGCGCGCGAAGAGCTGTTGGAAGTCATCGTCGACCCGGCGCGCCTTGAGGCCTATTCCCTCACCCAGGAAGAGCTTCTGTCCGCCGTACAGTCGAACAATCGCCTGGTGACTGCCGGCGCGCTGGACACCGGCGCGGGGCGCTATCAGGTCAAGGTGCCTGGCCTTTTTGAGACCGCCGAAGACGTCTTGTCTCTGCCGCTGCGCGCGGTGGGGGCGCGTTCGGTGACCCTGGGCGATGTTGCTGACGTGCGCCGCACCTTCAAGGACCGCGACGGCTACGCCAGCTTTAACGGGGCGCCGGCGTTCTCGATCCAAGTCAAGAAGCGCCTGGGCTCAAACATCATCGACACCATCGCCGACGTGCGCGAGGTGACCGAGAGCATGCGCGCCGACTGGCCGGGCACGGTGTCGGTGGAATACAGCCTCGACCAGTCGCGCTGGATCGAGGATTCCATTAGTCAGCTGGGCTCTTCGGTCGCCACCGCCGTGACGCTGGTGATGAT
>CAYGQB010000313.1:0-2224 GCA_964351895.1 uncultured Caulobacterales bacterium | reverse complement strand
CTGGCGCCGGGGGCGATCACGACTTCAGTGAAGGTCTCAGTGATGACGCTGGCCGTCTGTGCGTCGATGGGCAGATTGAGGGCGATGACGCCGCCAAACGCTGAGACCGGGTCGCAGGCGCGCGCGTCGCGATAGGCGTCAGCCAGGCTGTTCCCACGGGCCACGCCGCAGGGGTTGGCGTGCTTGATGATCGCGGCGGCCGGTCCAAGCGTCGGCGTGAACTCCGCCACCAGCTCAAAGGCGGCGTCGGTGTCGTTGATGTTGTTGTAAGACAAGGGCTTGCCTTGAATGAGGCGCGCCGTGGCGACGCCGGGTCGGGCCGCGCCTCCCACATAGAAGGCGGCGTTCTGGTGCGGGTTTTCGCCATAGCGCAACGCCAGCTGACGGGTTCCGCCGAACGCCGTGTGGGGCGGGGTCGGTTCACCCAGTTCTTCGCCCAGCCCGCCCGAAATCGCTGCGGCGTAGGCGGCCGGGCGGGCGTAGGGGTGCGGCGCCTGGCGCGGGCGCAGCGCCAGCGGGGTCGCCCCGTCATGGGCGTCGAGCGCGGCGAGAACATCTTTCACGCCGTCAGCGTCAACACACACGGTCACAAAGCCGTGGTTCTTGGCGGCGGCGCGAATCATGGCCGGCCCGCCGATGTCAATGTTCTCAACGCAGGCGGCAAAATCACCGCCGGCGGCCAGCGTGGCTTCAAACGGATAGAGATTGACGATCAGGAGGTCGATTTCAGGCACGCCGTGCTGGGTCATGGCGGCGCGGTGCTGTTCATTGTCGCGCAGCGCCAACAAGCCGCCATGGATGCGCGGATGCAGCGTCTTAACGCGCCCGTCCATCATCTCTGGCGACCCGGTGATCTCGGCTACGTCGCGCACGGGCAGATCCGCTTCGATGAGGGCGGCGCGCGTTCCGCCGGTGGAGATCAGTTCCACGCCGTGTCCAATCAGGGCGCGGGCCGTGTCGATGAGGCCGGTCTTGTCGGACACCGAAAGCAGGGCGCGCTGGACGCGGACGAGATCAGTCATGGGGCGTTCCGTAATTGGAGGGGTGAAGTGCGGCGCAGGTCAAAGGACCCTGACGCCCAAAGGAGGGAGAACGAGGCGAGACAACCGGGAGATAAAACAGGCGCGCGCGAAGCGCTAGTTGCGTTCTCGGCGCGTGTCTGGCGGCGCATAGGCGACCAGCTCAGACAGGGCCTGGCGCAACAGGTCGGCGTCGTCTGCGCGGGCGGCTTGCAAAATGGCGTCAAGCTTGGGCGCAAGAGCGACGTTCGGCATCACCGGGGCTGCGGCGAACAAAACGCCTGGCACGGCCGTCTCACCCTTGGCTTCAACGTCGTAGAACAAGGTTTCGTGCATCTTCTCGCCGGGCCGCAAGCCAATGCGTTCGATCGCAATGTCGCGATCGGGAACAAAGCCGCGCAGCCGACACAAGGTGCGCGCCAGCTCCTCGATCCGCATCGCGTCGCCCATGTCCAACACGAAGATGCCGCCGCCGGGCGCGGTTTCGGGCCCGAGCGCCGCTGATTGCAGCACCAAAGACACGGCTTCGTCGGTGGTCATGAAGTAGCGCGTGGCGTCCGGGTGCGTGATGGTAATCGGTCCGCCGGCGCGGATCTGGCGCTCAAAGAGGGGCAGGACCGAGCCGTTCGAGCCCAGCACGTTGCCAAAGCGCACCGACACGGCGCGCATGTGTCCTGGCGTCGCGTCCAGGGCCTGAACGAACAGCTCGGCGGCGCGCTTGGTCGCGCCCATGACGCTGGACGGGTAGACCGCCTTGTCCGATGAGATCAGCACAAAGACGCCAACGCCGGCGTCGCGCGCGGCCCGCGCCGTGATCATGGTTCCGCCAATGTTGGTCAGCGCCGCCTGCGACGGATTGCTCTCCATCAATGGCACATGCTTGAGCGCGGCGGCGTGAAACACCACGTCCGGGCGCTCGCGGGCCATGATGCGGGCCATGCGCGCCTCGTCGCGCACATCGGCCAGCACGGAGGAGCGCGGCTGATCGGCGTGGCGCTCGCGGTGTTCCAGATCAATCTGGTAGAGGGCGTGTTCGCTGGCGTCCAAGAGCGTCAGATGGGCCGGGTCAAAGGCCGCAATCTGGCGCACCAGCTCAGACCCAATCGTCCCGCCCGCGCAACCTGGTGTCGGGACGACGGGTGCTGGTCACGGGGGCGGGTGACCTCCAGGGCGTGCGGCGGGCGCGACAACAGGTCGGCCGCGTC
>CAYGQB010000312.1:0-2263 GCA_964351895.1 uncultured Caulobacterales bacterium | reverse complement strand
GGCTTATGGGAACCGGCGCGTCTTGACGCCCGGCGTACCAGAGGCGGATGGTGCGTCATGGCGCGCCTCTTTCTTCTCCTGAACACTGTCTTGTTTCTCGGATTTGGTGTCTTTGCGCTGCTCAACACCGCGCAGCTGGCCGACACCATTGGCGCGGCGACCCCCAGCGTTGACGGCCTCTATGAGCTGCGTAGCAACTATGGCGGGGTCAGCCTGGGCATTGGGCTGATGTGTCTGGCCGGGGGCCTGCGCGTCGGGCTGCAACGGCCAGCCCTGTTCTGCCTGATGGCCTATACCGGCGGCTATGCGCTGGGCCGGGCGCTCGCCTTGCCGGCCGCGCTTGAGCTTGACGGCCCGTCGCCGGCGCTTTTGGGCTATGCGGTCTATGAGGCGGTGACGGCGACCTTGGCCGCCATCCTCTTGATCCGGCTTAAAACGCATTAGAGCGCCCAAGAGCAACACGCCCCAGAGCTGCGGGCCCCAGAGCTGCGGGCTCAGATTCGCTTGACAGACATCGCCTAAGCGCTCCACCGCATGGGCATGAAAACAGCCACCAAATCGAACCGCGCCAAGCTGACCGTGCGCAATGCAGGCCCCAGCGACATTGACGCTCTGATCGACCTGTCGCGGCGGGCCTATCCCAGCTTTGAGCCCTATGGTGCCGGGATGCTGATGGGCCAAATCTCCAACTATCCGGACGGCCAGTTTCTGGTTGAGTACGAAGGCAAGGTCGTGGGCTACGCGGCCTCGTTTCTGATCGACGAGAGCGTCGCCATGGCGGCGCACACCTGGTCGGAGATCACCGGGGGCGGCTATGCCGCGCGCCACGATCCCAATGGCGAGTGGCTCTATGGCATGGAGGTGTTTGTCGACCCGGAGTTGCGCCGTCTGCGCATCGGCCAGCGCCTCTATGACGCGCGCCGTCAGCTGTGCGAGGGCGAGGGCCTGCGTGGGATCGTGTTTGGCGGCCGCATGCCCAACTGGGCCAAGCGACGCAAGGACTATCCCGATCCGCTGGACTATGTGAACGCGGTCCGGGAGCGCAAAGTCGTTGATCCGGTGGTGAATTTTCACCTGCGCTCGGGGTTTGAACCGATCGGTGTCCTGCACAACTATGCCGATACTGACATCGCCTCAGGCGGCGTCGCCACCCACATGGTGTGGCGCAACCCGTATGCAGAAGAGGTCAAGACGCGCAGCTCGTTGGCGCACGGCCAAAAAGAAGCCGTGCGCGTGGCCACCGTTCAATTCCAGCAGCGCATGATCAAGAGCTTTGAGGAGTTCATCTCCAACATCGAGTACTTCGTCGACGTGTGTGCGGATTATCGCTGCGATTTCGTGACGTTCCCTGAGCTGTTTACGCTCCAGCTTTTGGCCATCGAGAATGAGCGCCTGTCGCCGGCCGCGTCGATTGAGACTCTTACTCAGTACACGCCGCGTTTTGTCGACGCCATGCAGGCGCTGGCCATCAGCTACAACATCAACATCATTGGCGGCTCCCACCCCACCCGCACCGACGACGGCGAAATTCAGAACGTGGCCTACGTCTTCCTGCGCGACGGCTCGGTGCACGCGCGCGAGAAAATTCACCCGACCCCGAACGAGCGCCACTGGTGGGCAATCCAGGGCGGCGACGCGGTCTCGACCATCGTCACCGACTGCGGGCCGATTGGTGTCCTGATTTGTTATGACAGCGAGTTTCCGGAGCTGGCCCGCCGCCTGGCCGACGAGGGCGCGCGCATCTTGTTCGTGCCGTTCTGTACGGACAATCGCCAGGCCTATCTGCGCGTGCGCTACTGCTGCCATGCGCGCGCCATCGAGAACCAGCTCTATGTTGTCATGTCTGGCAATGTGGGGAACCTGCCTAATGTGGAGAACATGGACATTCAGTATGCGCAATCGGCCATTCTGACCCCGTGTGATTTCCCGTTTGCCCGCGACGGCATCGCGGCCGAAGCGTCAGAAAACGTCGAAATTCTGACCATCGCCGACCTTGACCTGACCGACCTGTCCTGGGCCCGCGCCCAAGGCACCGTGCGCAACCTGCGCGACCGCCGCTTCGATCTCTATAAAACCGAATGGAAAACGTAAGCAGTCAGGTCGAATGAAGGTCGGGGCGGGGCGCAAAGTGGGCGGCTGAGGAGTGCGGCCAGACGCCGCCCAGCGCCTCGCATCGCACGAAGCGCAAGCCATCAGCTGAGTAAGGCTACACTGGAGCGGGCGATGAGATTCGAACTCACGACCCCAACCTTGGCAAGGTTGT
>CAYGQB010000311.1:0-2267 GCA_964351895.1 uncultured Caulobacterales bacterium | reverse complement strand
GAACGCAGTGTTAGAGTTTATCGGCCGCCAGGATCACCGCGCCTCGGTGTCGGCGTTGCGCAGCGCGTCCCAGACGTCGAACTCATAGGCGATGCAGCGTTCAATCAGGGTGCGCCACACCGGCTCGGCCACGTCCGCCGACAGCCCCACGCGCGCCGCGTGCGCCAAGACCTTCTCCACGACGTCTTCGATCCGGGCCGGGTCTCGCACCGCGGCGCGGTCTGATTTGATGCGGGCGGCGGCGCGCATATAGGCCTGCCGGGTCACCAAAAGCTCCACCAGGGTGCGGTCGAGCGCGTCCACGCCGGCGCGCACGTCGGCCATGGTGGTGCAGGCGTCCGGGGCGGGTGCGTCTGGCGCGTCTGGCGCGTCTTGCTGGACGGCGCTGGCGCGCGGCGACATGCGAGAGGTCGTGCTCATGCCCAGGGTCTAGCACGCGCCGCCGCGGCCTGGGAGACCCCGACACCGCTGATGCGCGGGGGCGCGGCCTTGTGTCTCAAGACGCCCCGACCCGCGCTCCATCAGCGCCCGACCCGCGCTCCATCAGCGCCCGACCTGCGGTCACTCGGGCTTGAAATGAACTCGCCCCGGCCGCGACGGGCGACGCACGCGCGAGAAACCGTCACAACTTTGCGCCATGATGCCGCGCGTCAGGCAACGCTGCGGCGCGCCCGCGTAGCACGTCGGCGCGGGACGCGGCCGATCCAAGCGCGCATCGGGCACACAGGGGCTGGGTTCATGTTGGTGATTTCGTCTGCGTTACGTTCTGCAATTCGTTCCGGCGTCGTGGTGTCGGCGCTGGGTCTGTGCCTGGGCGCGTGCGCCACGTCACCCCTGGCCACAACGGCGCTCTCGTCGGCGCCCCCGCAGTTGCGCGACCCGACCTTCGCCGGCGCCGCTGAAGCCCTGGCCGCCGCCAAGGCGCGGCCCCAGCCCGGCGCGCGGGCCAAGAACGTCATCTTGATCGTCGGCGACGGCATGGGCGTGGCCACGGTGACCGCAGCGCGCATTCGCGCCGGCGAGATGCAGGGCGTGGACGGCGAAAGCTATCAGCTCGCCATTGACGCCATGCCCTACACCGCCTTCTCCAAAACTTATTCGCACGACTATCAGGTGTCTGACAGCGCCGCGACGGCGACCGCCATGGTGGCGGGCGTCAAGACCCGCTCGGGTGTCGTCGGCGTCGCGAGCAGCGTTGAGCGCGGCGACTGCCCGGCGGCGCTGAGCGCCCCGGTGGAAAGCCTGTTTGATCGCGCCGAGGCCGCGGGCAAGGCGACCGGCCTGGTTTCCACCGCGCGCGTGACCCACGCCACGCCGGCGTCCGTCTACGCCCACGCCGCGTCGCGCGACTGGGAAAACGACGTCGAGCTTGGCCAAGAGGCGGCCGCCCAAGGCTGCATCGACATCGCCCGCCAGCTGGTGGAGTGGTCCGCCGGCGATGGGCTGGAGATCGCGCTGGGGGGCGGGCGCGCCCAGTTCCTGCCCCTGCAAACCGCCGATCCCGAACATGACGGGCGCACCGGCGCGCGCGGCGACGGGCGCGACCTGATCGAGGCCTGGACCTCCCGGTCAGACGATCATGTGTTTGCCTGGAACGCGCAGATGCTGGCGGACGCCGACCTTGCGGGCGGGGCCAAGGTTCTGGGCCTGTTTGAACCGTCTCACATGCAGTACGAGATCGACCGTCCCGAAGACCCAGGCGGGGAGCCGTCTATCGCTCAGATGACCCGCGCGGCGATCTCGCGCCTGGCCCAAGACGAAGACGGCTACGTGTTGATGGTGGAGGGCGGGCGCGTCGATCACGCCCACCACGCCGGCAACGCGGCGCGCGCGCTTGCCGATGCGGTGGCGCTGGACGCGGCCGTGGCCGCGGCCCTGGAGATGACCAGCCGCGAGGACACGCTGGTGCTGTTTACGGCCGACCATTCCCACACCCTGACCATTGCCGGCTATCCGGCGCGCGGGGCGCCCATTTTGGGCTTGGCGGTTGGGCCAGACGGGGCGCCGGCGCGCGCGGCGGACGGCAAGCCCTACACCACGCTGGGCTATATCAATGGGCCGGGCACCGTGTTTGCGCCGGCCACGCCCGACGGCCTGGCCCCGCCGGCCGGACCTCGCCCCGACCTGACCGACGTGGACGTCCACGATCACGACTATCGCCAGCAGGCTCTGGTGCCGGGCTATTCAGAAACCCATGCCGGGGAAGACGTGGGGATCTATGCGGACGGCCCCGGCGCCCACCTGATCTCGGGCACGGTGGAGCAGAA
>CAYGQB010000310.1:0-2269 GCA_964351895.1 uncultured Caulobacterales bacterium | reverse complement strand
CGCCGGCGCGCCGTGAGCGAAAAGAAGCCGACGACCGATTCCGTCAAAGACGGAAACGGTCTAGGGGCGCTGATTTCGCTTGCATTCAGCCGCATCTGGCGCATTAGGCTAATGCGTGCACGCCGCTCTGCGCGGGGTCGCCGATGACTCGGCTCCCCCCTAAGCCCGCGACCGGACGAGCGGCCCGGCCCGCCCTATCAAAGGATGTCGCGCGCATGATGCTTGTGCGCACTTATCTCGCCGCCTCAAACATTGAGGGACTGGGCGTTTTTACCGCAGAGCCGCTGGCAAAAGGTCAGGCGGTATGGCGGTTCGACCCGCGGTTTGATCAGCTTCTCGCGCGCAGCGTACTTGAAGAGGCCAACCCGGCTCTGCGCGAGTTTTTGGAGCGCTACACCTACGATTTCCATGACGACCCAGCCTACATCGTGTTGGACATGGACGACGGCCGGTACATGAACCACGCCGAAGCGCCGAACGTGGACCTGACCGATCCGACGGTGGGGATTGCAACCCGCGACATCGCAGCTGGCGAGGAGCTGACCTGCGACTATGCGTGCTTCACCTCTGGCGCCATTGAGTTTCAGCCCAGCCGAGGCTTGGACTCCGCGCCCGTGTCCACGGCGCGCCCGCACATGCTCAGCGACGCGCCTCCGATTGGGGCGAACGCAAATGGCGCCTATCACGAGCCGGACCGGTCTCACCCCTAGCGCTGCGGGTTAAAGAGGAGGGGCGGTGATCGCGACTGGTGTGTCGGACACGACGCGCGCAGCCGATCACCGCCTCCATCCGCGCGCAGGCGTTCCAGGCCGGTTGCGTCGCGTGGGGGCGCAGGCTATATAGCCTTTAGTACATCGCTGTTCGACCCGGACGGGTCAGACGGGCGGGCTCCTCCGGGAGGCCGCTTTTTTGTTGCTTGGAGACCATCATGCGAACCGGGTCCGCGCTGGAGGCGCGCATTCTGGAACTGGTGGAGCCGGTTGCCGACGACCTCGGCCTCGCGGTCGTGCGCGTCCGGATTCTGGCAAGCGAGCGCGGCTCTGGAACCAAGCGCATTCAGATCATGGCCGAACGCGCCGCAGACGGTCTGATGGGCGTGGAGGATTGCGCCAACCTATCGCGCGCGCTTTCGGCTGTGTTGGACGTCGCCGACCCGCTGTCGGGCCACTATGACTTGGAAGTCTCATCGCCGGGCATCGATCGGCCGCTGACGCTGTTGTCGCATTTTGCCCGCTGGGAGGGCTTTGAGGCCAAGATCGAGCTCGATCGGCTGGTTGAGAACCGCAAGCGCTTTCGCGGCGCGCTCGCCGGCGTCGAAGAGGGGCCGGTTGACGCAGAGAGCGCTCATGCCCCGACCGGCGGCAATGTTCTGATTGATTTGGACGGCGAAGACGACACGGCGGTGGTGCCGTTCGCCTGGATTGCGGATGCGCGCCTGGTGCTGACCGACGCCTTGATCGAAGAAAGCCTCAAGCAGGCCAAGAAGGCCCAGGCCAACCTTGAAGACACCCCAGAAACCCCAAACACCAGTAACAGTGACGCGCCGGCAGGGCCGGCGTCTGCACAACAGACACCTCAGGAGGATTGATCCATGTCGACCGTCGGCGTGAGTGCCAACAAGCTGGAAATGCTGCAACGCGCGCGCGCGGCGGCTGACGAACTGGGCATTGAGCTTGAGATCGTCCTGCGCGCCATTGAGATGGCCTATGAAAAGGCGGCTCGGACCCAATTCGGCGCCGAGCTGGACACCCGCGCCGTCATAGATCGCAAGACCGGCGAGGTGGCTGTCGCCCGCGTCATCACTGTTGTCGATCCCGAAGACTATGAGAACGAATCCGCGCAAATGATGCCGTCGGACGCGCGCAAGCTGGAGCCCACCGCTGAGGTCGGCACGGAGTTTCACGAGGAGCTGCCGCCGGTTGATTTCAGCCGCGTCGCGACGCAATCGGGCAAGCAGATCATTCTCCAGAACTTGCGCGAGGCGCAGCGCGAGCGTCAGTTCAACGACTTCAAGGACCGGGTCGGCGAGATCATCAACGGCATCGTCAAGCGGGTCGAGTACGGCAACATCGTTGTCGACCTGGGCCGGGCCGAGGGCGTGGTGCGGCGCAATGAATCGATCCCGCGCGAGAGCTTTGAGAACGGCGACCGGGTGCGCGCCTACATCATGGACGTGCGCCGCGAACTGCGCGGCCCGCAGATCTTTCTGTCGCGCGCGCATCCCCAGTTCATGGTCGAGCTGTTCAAGCAAGAGGTGCCTGAGGTCTAC
>CAYGQB010000309.1:1632-2275 GCA_964351895.1 uncultured Caulobacterales bacterium | reverse complement strand
CGCGGCACAAGGAGCATCTGACATGCTGAACCTCAGAGAATATGCCGACGCGCCGACGCTTCTGGCCGACTATCTGCCCTGGGCCTGCATCGTGGCGCCGGGCGTTGTCCTCAACAAGGATGGCAGCTTCCAGACGACGTTCCGCTATCGCGGCCCTGACCTCGAAAGTTCGACGGAAGAAGAACTCGTCTCCGTCATGGCGCGGGTCAATAATGTGCTGCGCCGGTTCGGCTCGGGCTGGGCCCTCTTCTTCGAAGCCCAGCGCCATGAAGTGCATGACTATCCGGAGGCGGAGTTTCCCGATGCGCTGACCTGGCTCACCGATCAGGAACGGTCATTACAGGCGGAAGAAGCCGGAACCCGGTTTGAGAGTTCGTATTATCTGACCCTGCTCTGGCTGCCGCCCGCCGATGCCACCGGCCGCGCCGAGAAGGCCCTGATCCAGCGTGTCGAAACGGAAGACGCCGCGACCTGGCGGCATAGGCTGGAGACCTTCCAGCAGCACGCTGACCGCGTCTTTGATCTGTTGGCCACCTGCCTCGCCGAGATTGCGAAGCTCTCTGACGACGAGACGCTGACCTATCTGCATTCGACGATCTCAACCAAGCGCCACCCGGTCGTGACGCCGGAACTGCCGGTCTTC
>CAYGQB010000309.1:0-1622 GCA_964351895.1 uncultured Caulobacterales bacterium | reverse complement strand
GCGCGGTGCTGCGTGAGACCATGTTCAATGAGCAGGCGGCGCTCGTCGACAATGACGCTGACAATAAGGCCGCTGACGCCGATGCGGCGCTGCAGGAACTGGGCAGTGATCTCGTTTCCTACGGCTATGTCACGACCACCATCACCGTTGCTGACCCCGACCGCCGCACGGTGGACGAACATATCCGAATTGCCGAGCGCATCGTGAATGGCCGCGGTTTCACCGCGATCAGGGAAACACTGAACGCGGTCGATGCCTGGCTCGGCTCATTGCCCGGTCATCCTTATGCCAATGTCCGCCAGCCCATTCTGCACACGCTGAACCTTGCCCATATGGTGCCGCTCTCGGCCGTCTGGGCGGGCGAAGACACCAATCGTCACCACAACGCCCCGGCGCTCATTCAGGCGCAGACCGATGGCACGACACCGTTCCGCCTGAACCTGCATATTGGCGATGTCGGCCATACGCTGGTCGTCGGCCCGACCGGCGCGGGCAAGTCTGTTCTGCTCTCGCTCTTAGCCCTGCAATGGAAGCGCTATGAGGGGGCGCAGGTCTTCCTGTTCGACAAGGGCCGCTCGGCCCGCGCCGCGACGCTCTGCATGGGCGGTGCACATATCGATCTCGGCGGTGCCCGCGCGCCAAGTCTCCAGCCGCTGAAAGATATCGACACCGAACATGGCGCAAGCTTTGCCGCCGACTGGCTCGCGGGTCTTTGCACCAATGAAGGCGTCGCGATGACGCCGGACCTCAAGGCAAAGCTCTGGGAAGCGATCCAGTCTCTCAGCTCAGCGCCTGAACCCGAACGCACGCTGACAGGCCTCAGCCTGATGCTGCAGGACGACACGCTCAAATCCGCGCTGCATCCGTTCACGCTGGAAGGTCCGCACGGACGGCTCCTCGATGCCGACCATGAAAGCCTCGCGCTCGCCGACACAGTCTGCTTCGAGATGGAAGAGCTGATGCATGCGAAAGGCGCCGTGGCGCCTGTGATCACCTATCTCTTCCACCGGCTGGAAGCGCGGTTTGATGGCAGGCCAACACTGCTCATCCTCGATGAAGCCTGGCTCTTCCTCGATGATCCCATGTTTGCCGCGCGCATCCGTGAATGGCTGAAGACCCTTCGCAAGAAGAACGTGTCCGTCGTGTTCGCGACGCAAAGCCTTGCCGACATTGCGAACAGCACCATCGCGCCAGCCCTCGTCGAATCCTGCCCCACGCGCATCTTCCTGCCGAACGAGCGCGCGCAGGAACCACAATCCCGCGAGACCTATCAGCGGTTCGGCCTCAACGCGCGCCAGATCGAACTGATCAGCAGGGCCACACCGAAGCGCGACTATTACTACCAGTCGCCCCTCGGGGCCCGTGTCTTCGATCTTGGCCTCGGGCCGATTGCATTGTCCGTCTGCGGCGCGTCATCGCCCGAAGACCAGGCCCGCATGGATCGCATCTGGGCCGAGACGGAAGGCGACGGCTTTTCCGCCTGCTGGCTGATCGAAAAGGGCCTGCCCTGGGCAGCCGAGCTTCTCACCCGCTGGCCCGGCCATGCGCCGGAGCCTGAGGCGCACGCGCCCTTCAATCCCTCCCACATCCTCGCCGCCGAATAGGAGCCCCCGATGAAACGC
>CAYGQB010000308.1:0-2320 GCA_964351895.1 uncultured Caulobacterales bacterium | reverse complement strand
CCCCCGTCCTCACCGTCGCCCTCAACCGGCGCAGCCGCGTCGCGCTCCAGCGTGACCGCGAGGGCGAGAAGCGGGCGCTCGCGCAGGACCGCCTCCAGGTGGTGATCAATGAGGGCGCGCAAGCGATCGGCCAGGCCCGTCTCGGCCTCTGCCCGCGCTTGCGCCGCCTCGGTGAGCTGGGCGTAAAAGCGCGCCAGGACAGCGCGAAACAGAGCCCGCTTGTTTTTAAAGTAGAGATAGAGCGTGCCCTCCGCCACGCCGGCGCGGCGTGCGATCTGAGCCATCGCGGCCCCGTCGTAGCCGCTCTGCGTAAAAACGGCGTAGGCGGCCGAAATCAGCTCTTCTTCGCGCGCTTCCAGCTTGGCCCGGCGGGTTTGCGGCGTGGTCATGAGGCGCTTGGCGCCGCCGGCGGCGTCTTCTCCAGCCCGTCGAGCAGCGCGGCCGGAATGTCCAGGCGCATCGACAAGAGCATCTGGGCGGCCGCCTTGCCTTGCGGGTCCATGCGCAGCGATGAGGTCCCCCCGCCCCCCAGGGCGTCGTGCATGACAAAGTTGAACGCCCCAAGTCCGGGCAGCTCAAACCGCTCCACCGCGCCGGCGACCGAGTGGGCGAAGTAGGCCTTCACCCGGTCCGCGGTCAGCGTTTCGCGCAAGAACCCCACCGCATCGGCGCGCCGAGCCATGACGCCAATGTTGCAGATGTCGCCCTTATCGCCTGAGCGCGCGAACGCCAGGTCGATCAGCCGCCCCGGCACGGTCTCAGCTGACGAGGTGACGGGCGCCTCCCCATCAGGTTCGGTGCGGGCCGCCGCGTCGATCGGTCCCGTCACGCCGGGATAGGGCTTGGCCAAGATCTCGCGCGCGTCGACCACCACCCGCACCGGCACGTCGGCCTTGGCGACAAAGGTGGAGTGCAGCTTGATCATGGGCTGGACCTTGGGCCGGCCCGCCGTGACGCCGGTCAGGCCGGGCACGCCGGAGGTGCCGACATAGAAGGCCTCGCTGGCGACGAACTTCAGCGCCTCCGCATCATCGTGGGTGACGACGATCTTGACGTAGACCTCGCGCACGTCAGCGGCCTCGGCGTGGGGCCCGTAAGTGTCCTCGGCGCCGATGCATTCAATCGAGGTGTCGCGGAACGGCCCCATGTTGCGGGTGCGGAACACGCGCGCGCAGCGGTCGATGATGGACTGGGCGACGGCCCGCCCCTTGGCGCGCGCATCGATGCCGCCAATCATAAAGCCAAAGATCAGCCGGTTGCCGTCTGGATAGGTGGCTGAGACCTTGTAGTCGGTGCTGGCCGGCTTGCCGCGCGCGCCGATGACGCGCACCTGGTTGGGGCCGACCTCCTCCAGCGTGACGCCGGTGAAATCGCAGGTCACGTCCGCCAGGCGATAGTTCGCCGGGTCGCCGATCTCATAGAGGATTTGCTCGCCAATGGTGGCGCGCGAGACCAGGCCGTCCGTGCCCGGCGGCTTGGAGACGACAAAGCTGCCGTCCGCGCTCACTTCAGCAATCGGATAGCCCAGATTGTCGTAGCGCCCCACCGCCTCCCAGTCGGTGAACAGCCCGCCCGTCGCCTGACAGCCGCACTCCAGCACATGGCCAGCCAGCGATCCGGCCGCCAAGGCGTCCAGGTCGTCGTCGGCCCAGCCAAATTCATGCATCAGCGGTCCCAGAACGACCGCGCTGTCAACGACGCGGCCGGTGACCACAATGTCGGCCCCAGCCGCCAGGGCGTCGGCAATGGGGCGCGCGCCCAGATAGGCGTTGGCCGACAAGACAAACGCCGGCAAAGGCGCGCCGGTGCGCATGTCCGCCCCGCCGCCGCCCGCGCGCAGCGCGTCGATGTCGGGCAGAATGTCGTCGCCGGACACCGACGCGACAGAGAGGGCGACGCCCATCTCCTCGCACAGCGCCGTCAGCGCCGCCGCGCAGGCGTCCGGGTTCACCCCGCCGGCGTTGGCCACCACCTTGATCTTCTTGGCCGCCACGTCCGCCAGCACCGAGCGCATGGCCCGGGTGACAAAGTCTTCGGCATAGCCCTTGGCCGGATCGCGCATGCGCTGATAGGCGAAAATCGACATGGTGATCTCGGCCAAGTAGTCGAAGACCAGATAGTCGATGTCGCCATCCTGGACGAGTTGCGCCGGAGCCAGCTGACTGTCGCCGTAGAAGCCGGACGCGCCGCCGATGCGGACGGTCTTGGTGCGCACGTCCGAACCAGAGCCCGAACTGGAACTGGAAGAGGCTGTGGTCATGGCGCGTCTCCTGCGCGGCCCGGCGCCTCATCTGGGGGTGCTTTGTGTGGGGGCGCTTCG
>CAYGQB010000307.1:0-2323 GCA_964351895.1 uncultured Caulobacterales bacterium | reverse complement strand
GCGGCCAAGGACTTGAAGTCCGGCGAGGTGGTGGGCCTGGAGTTTGCAGACGGGCAACGGCGCGCCGTTGTGGACGCAGCTCCAAGCTCGGGCTCAGGTACTGGCTCAGGTTCGGGGCCAAGCTCCGGCGGTGGGGCGCGGGCGACGCGCAAGAAGCGCAGCGACGACGACAGCCAACAGGGCGCGCTACTTTAGCGCCGCATTTGGCTTCTAAGCTCGGCCCGGTTCGGTGTACCAAGCCGGCCGATATGCGCACCACGCCATGAGGGGAGAAGCGCCACCATGACCTCGCCGCGCGGACCTGGCCGCGAGCAGGCCATTGTTGAATACGGACCGGCCGACTTCACCATCGTGGAGCCGGGCGCCTTTGTTCTGTGCGCCGTTACGGGCCAGCCGATCTCCATCGTCGACTTGCGCTACTGGAGCCACGTTCTCCAGGAAGCCTACGTCGACGCCAGCGCCGCCTATGCGCGGTTCAAGCAGCTTGAGAAAGAGGGCAAGGCTCCATGATCGCCGCGATGAAAAAGTGCGTGTCCCCGTTCACCCTGGCTGCGCCGCTTGCTGTGTCGTGCGCGGTGTTGGTCGCCGGCTGCGCCAGCGCCCAAGACGCGGCCGATCCGGCTGGCGCCGAGCCTGGAGCGTTGGAAACCGCCGCGCCGGGCTTGTCGTGCGTCGGGGCGGCGGTGCAGGGCGGTCTCCTGGCCTGCCAGACCGAGCCCGGCGCCGTGATTGAGAACGCGGGAACCCCCATCGCGCGCGCTGATGCGGCCGGCTGGGCAAGCCTGGGCGTGGCGCGCGACGCGACCGGCGCCTTGACCCTGCGCGCCCGCACGCACGACGGCCTGTCCCAAACGGTGTCGCTGGCGATTGAGGCGCGCGCCTTTCAAGAAGGATCTGTGCCGGGACTTGATTGCGATTTTGTCCGCCCCCCGCGTGACGAGGCGATCCAGGCGCGGATTGCGCGCGAGTGGGCGCGCAAGCAAGAGGTGTTCAACGCCTTTGCCGAAGGCGACGGCGCGCGCACCGGATTCATTCTGCCGGGGCCGGGCGCTGAGACCAGCCCCTACGGATCGCGGCGCACCAAGACCGGCGTGTCGGCCACCACTGGTGAAAGCTGTGCGCGCACCAGCACCCATTGGGGACTGGATCTGCGCGCGCCGGTTGGCTCGCCCGTCAATGCGCCCGCGGACGGCGTCGTGGTGCTGGCTGAGCCGCTCTATTTTGAAGGCGGGGCTGTGTTCATCGACCATGGCCAGGGCCTGGTGAGCGTGTTCATGCACATGGAAACCATCGACGTGTCGCCAGGCGACGTGGTGCGGGCGGGCGACCTCCTTGGCGGCGCCGGCATGACCGGCTCGGCCAACGGCCCGCACATTCACTGGGGTTTGAAGTGGCGCAATACGCAAGCCGCTGATCGCAGCGGCGACTTTTACGTCGACCCAAGGGTGGCCTTGAGCGCGTTTGCCAAGCGCTCTGATTCAGCCGCCGCCGCCTCGGACGGCGACGACGCCTTGTAAATCGACTTGGCCCAGCGGCGGTGGACCCAAAACCACTGTTCGGGCGAGGCCCGCACGCAGGCCTCCACCCAGTCAGTAATCGCCTGAACAGTGTGGGCCACGGAGCGGTTTTCGTCCTCGCCGAGGGGCGGGTCGAGCGGCGGGGCGAAGGTGACGACGAAGCGCGCCCCGTCGATCCGGCGCGCCGACACCGGCACAATCGGACACGCAAAGCGGCGCGCCAAACGGGCCGGGCCGTCCGCCGTCATCACCATCTGGCCGAAAAAGCGCGTCGGCACGCCCTCATTGAACTTCTGATCATTCATCATGGCCACCGCGTCGCCCTTGGCCAGGGCGCGCAGCAACATCATGCCGCCGGTGCGCCCCTTGGGGGCTTGCCGCGGTGCGCCCCACCGCGCGCGCTGATCGACGATCTTCTTATCGATGAAAACATTGTTGGCCTGGCGATAGGTGAAGCAGCACGGCACGCCGAGCCCCACAATCGCCGCGCCCAAGACCTCCCAGTTGGCAAAGTGGCCGCCCACGATGACCAGGCCGCGTCCCTGGGCGTGGGCGCGGGTCAGGTGTTCGCCGCCCTCCACCACCACGCGCGGATCGTCGCCGTCGATGGTGAGCTTGTGGGAGTGGGGAAACTCGGCAATGGAGCGGCCAAAATTGTCCCACACGGCCCGCACCATGGCGGCGCGGGCGTCGGGGGGCGCATCGGGGAAGGCAAGCTCCAGGTTGGTTTTCGCCACGCCGTGCGCCGACCTCAGCGGCCCAAGCCCCCGAAACAGAGCTCCGCCGACCTATCACGCGCTTTCCAG
>CAYGQB010000306.1:0-2334 GCA_964351895.1 uncultured Caulobacterales bacterium | reverse complement strand
GGTCGCAGAGGCGTCGGTGATTGCTGGCGAGACGCGCGCGCTGCGCGTGCTGGCGTGGCCGGACGGAACGCTTTCGATCGGCGTGGAGACGGAAGGCGACCCCGACCTCGCCGCCTGGCACGTCACCCCAGAAGAGGCCCGCGCCATCGCCCGCCGCTTCACCGCGGCGGTCGAAGCCATGATCGACAAGGCCGCGCCAGGCGCGGCGTGAGCTCGCGAGCTCGCCCGTGAGCTATAGACCGCCGCCCGTCCAGGCTGCGCCGCCTAGCTCAAGTTAGCTCGCGAGCTAGAGCAGAAGGCCGCTTGCGCTGCACCCCAATGCGTCGTATGTTACGACATCGGAGCGGCACGGGCCGCCCGGCTCTCAGGGAGACAGACATGACCACCGACAATCAAGTTCGCCAGGACATCGTTGCTCGCATTGAGCGCTTCCTGCCCAAGCGCGGCGCGGTCGTGGCCACGAGCGGCGAGCGCGCAAACTGGCTCGCTCCAGGTGAGCGCGGCCTGGCCATCGTTGGCACCGGCTTTCGTGTGATCTTGAGCCCTGCGGGCGCGCGCGACGACAAAAAGTTCGGCGCGCGTGTGCTGTTTTTTGCGGGCGGCGTGCTGTGCCACGAAGAACCCGCAGATGTCGGCGCGGCCTGGTTTGGCGACGCGGCCTCTCGTGTCAAGACCAAGCGCGGCTCATGACCTGGACCCATCTTGACCTGAGGCTCGCGCTCATGAGCGCGGGCCTCTCCGTCAGCAACCTGGCGCGCTGGCAGGACGTCACCGTCCGCACGGCCCAGCGCTGGGCGGACGGCTCCTATGCCGTGCCAGCCGACATCCAGGAAGCGGTCGGGGGCCTCATCGCGGCCCAGGCCCAGGCCGCCAACGCCACGCTGGGGCGCATCGCGATGCACGAGAATGCGCGCGTGGCCGTCGTGGTCTATCGAGACGACGACGATGCGCGCGACTGGACAGACTGGCCCTGCGCCGGCGCGCACGCGGCCGTGCTGCGGCGGCTCCTGGAGTCCGGCGCAGAACTTGCGCTCATCCCGTTCGACCCGGACGCCTACAGCGCCTGGCTGCACGGCCGCGAGGACACGCGCGCAGTTCGCGCCGAGTGGGCGGCGACCGCGGGAGATCACCGCCGGCTCAAGCTAGTGAGCGAAGACGGCTCGGCCTAGCGCCCGCGCGGGGCGGTGAGGTCGCCGACCTCGACGGCCCAGGCTGCGGCGGCGCGCTCCAAGACCGTCTTGGCGCGGGCCGCGCGCGCCGCCGCCTCGCCGGTCAGCACGAGCCGCGCGGCGCGGGCGCCAAGTTGGGCGGACGTGGTGACCGTCAGGCCGCGCGTCTCGCTCCAGTAGACGTTGAGCGTGACCTGGGCGACGTGCTCGCCCAGGCTGAAGCCGCCAACGTTGGCGCCGCGGCCGGGTCCTGACTTGGCGACCCCTGACTTGGCGAGCGCGTCGCTCACACCCGCCCCTCCGCGCCGGCCTCGAAGGCGGCCGGCAAGGGCGCGATCTCGGTCGGGATTGGGGCCGGGATCGGCGTCGGGATCGGCGCCGCCAGGTCGGCGGCCGCTCGAGCGGAATGACGCGCGGGGACGGGGTGCGAAACGGCGACGCGGGCCGGCGACGCGAGCGCAAGCTGGGCGTCGCGCATGCGCTCCAGGTCGGCCATGCTCGGCGCGACCGCATGCGCCGGCGGGCGCGCCTCCTCATAGAGGCTCGCGCGCGCAACGCCTTGCGTCTTTTCATAGCTGCGCAGCGCCGCCAGCGCGCCGGTGCCCGTGAGGCACGCCGTCAGAGCCGCCATGTCGAGGACCGGCGGCATCAACGCCGCCAGGCTGGCGGGGTCAAGCGGCGGGGAGCCAAAGAGCCCGCCGGCCCAGCCGAGCAAACCCGCAACGACGGCCGTCGCCCAGGCCAGAAGCGGCTGCACGACGAACGCATAGGCCAGGCCCGCGCAGCCGACCCAGAGGACAGCGGGGCGCGCGCCAGCGACAAACCAGGAGGCGTGCGCGGCCTCGGTTTTCTGGCGCTCAAGCTCCAGCAGGGCGGGCTGTTGGCGCAGCTCTTCGAGCGCCAGCCCGACCTTGAGGCGCTCCTCGTCGGAGGTGAAAAGGCCGTCGAGCACGGAGCCCGCGGCGGTGATGACGCTTGCGGCGGCGCCGGCGGCGAGGGTGGACATGGGCGGCTCCTGAGATCGGTCTGATGACCGACCAAGGGCGCGCCCGTTCGGGTTGCCGGCGGGTTAAGGCCGCGCTGCGCTCGTCACGATTAGGGGTCGCTTGGCCCAGAGGCGGGCGACGGGGCGGGCGACCCCTAATCGTGACGAGCGCAGCGCGGC
>CAYGQB010000305.1:0-2346 GCA_964351895.1 uncultured Caulobacterales bacterium | reverse complement strand
GCGCGTCGGTGGCGAGGAACAAGCAATGGCGGCGGCGATCGACTTCGCCGCGACCGATGGCCGCCAGATCGCCCATGGCGTGGCGGCGACCGACGCGATTGCGCCGGACGGCGTCGACAGCTCGATCGTCGCGGTCGTGCGTCAGGCGGTGATTGGCTCTCAGGCAATCGGCTGGCCGACCGGCGCGTCGGCTGACCAGAAGGCCGCCGCCATTGCGCAACTCGCCGCGCGCGACATCCTCGTCGAGACGCTGGTCTAAGCCGCTCTCACGCCTCACCAGAAAGGAATGATCCTATGACTCTCGCACTCACCGGCGCGGGCGGTACCATCCAGTGGCCGTTCTCCAACCAAGAGATCGCCCAGGCGGTCAATCGCATCCCCAACACCTATGGCCTTCTCAACACCATGGGCCTGTTTCCGACGCGCGGCGTCGCCTCGACCCTCGTGCGCATCGACGTTCAAGACGGCCAGGTTGTCGTCCTGGAGTCCAAGCCGCGCGGCGCCGAGCCCGGGCAAGCCCAGCGCGCGACGGACGTGGCCCGCTGGGTGCAGCTCCCCAGCTTCCCCCACCAGGACACGCTGACGCCGGACGACCTGCAAGACGTCCTGCGCGTCATCAATGGCGAGCTGCGCACCGAGAGCCTGGCCGAGGCCATGCAGCGGATCGTGATGGACCCCATCCGCCGCAAGCATGACCTAACGCTCGAATGGCTCCGCATCGGCGCGCTGCAGGGCAATGTCACGGACGGGGCGGGCGCGGTCCTGCTCAACCTGTTCGACTACTTTGGTATCACCAAGAAGAGCATCGACTTTGTGCTCGGCACGGACACGACGGACATCATCGGCAAGTGCTCTGAGCTTTGGGACCACATGCAGGAGAACTTGAAAGGCGAGACGATGACCGGGCCGGTCGTCATTGTGTCGAAGGAGTGGTTCAACAAGTTTGTCCAGCACCCCAAAGTCAAAGAGTACTATCTCTCGTGGGAGGCGGCCGGAAACCTTGCCGCCGGCGCGCGGGTGCAAAGTGGCGGCATGTATGGCCGCCAGTTCAACTTCCAGTCGATCCAGTTCGTCGAATACATTGGCTCGGCGCCGCTCTCGTCCGGCGCATCCGGTCGACTGGTCGCGGCCGGCAAGGGGTACGGCTTTCCCGACGGCACGACCCAGGAGACGCACGTCACCTTCGCCGGCCCGCCGTATGACATCACGGCGGTCAATCAGCCGGGCGGCCCCATTCACATCACCCAGGAGGTGTTGCCGCACGGGGCCGGGATCGAGGTCCGCTCGGAAAGCTGCCCGCTGCCGATCTGGAAGCGGCCTGAGGTCCTGGTCGAGGTGACGACCAGCAACTAGGCCGTCGTCACGACTGGCCCACGTCTCCCCGGACCCCTCTCCCCGGGCGACTGGCGGGCGGCGCACCACTGCGCGCGCCGCCCGCATCTTTCTCGACACCACCATGCACGCGAACGCTCTTCGATCCCTCGACGCCATCTTCGCCGGCCTCGGGACGCCCGCGACCTATGCGGGCCCCGACGCCGCGCCGGCGGTCGCGTGCCGCGTGCTCGTCAAAACACCTGACCAGTGGGGCGACGGGCGCGGGCCCGTCATCACCCACTTCGCGCGCCGCACCAGCTTTGTGGAAGTCCGCGTCGCTGAGCTCGCCGCCGTGGCGGCGGGCGGGCGCTTCATCATCCTGGGCGAGACCTACCGGGTGGACGAGCCGCCGACCAAGCAGGACGGGCTGCGGCTCGTTTGGACCTGCGCCTGCGTCGTGACGGGCGAGGCCTAAGCCATGCCGATGCGCTATTCGCTGCGGATCTCCGAGCGCATCCAGAAGCGCCTCGGCGTGGCCTATGAGGCCCACCTGGTTGCGCTCAAGGCGGGGCTGAAGGCGGCCGGCGATGAGGTCAAGGAAGAGCTGCGCGAAGATCTCGACGTGTTCGAGTCGAAGGTCAGCTACACCTGGCGCGGCGAGGTGTATCCCAAGAAGGGCCTGGCCAAGGACCCCGCCTATCAAATCTGGTCGCAGATCCCGAACATCGTGGAGAGCCATGATCTGGGCGTCACGATCACGCCGGTCGAGGGCAAGTATCTCTGGATCCCGGTCAAGAACGGGCCAATGGACTATCGCCGCACCAAGGCGAGCGATCGCAAGAGCTTCCGCAAGGCGCTCGCCGGCTTTGGGCGCACCCGGTTCATTCCGGCGCGTGGCGGCCGCTCGGCCATGATCGTCGGTGAAACCACCGCCACGCGCGGCGACGTGAGTGCGATGGCCCGCGCGATCGCGCCCGGCAAGTACCCCGGCCGCTATGCGATCGCCGACGGGCCGGTGACCGTGCCGCTCTT
>CAYGQB010000304.1:0-2349 GCA_964351895.1 uncultured Caulobacterales bacterium | reverse complement strand
CCAAGAACCCGAGCCGCAATTGCGAACGCCATTGGGCCGAACGTCTTTTGAAACTCCATGCCGTGATAGTCGGCGTTGGGCTCAACCAGCTGCGGGAACTTGCCCGAGGCGGCCCAGTCAAACGACCCGCCGTCAACGATGATCCCGCCCATCGAGTTGCCGTGCCCGCCCAGGAACTTGGTCAGCGAGTGGACAATGATGTCGGCCCCGTGTTCGAACGGCCGCACCAGGTAGGGCGTGGCCAACGTGTTGTCGACGATCAGCGGCACGCCGGCCGCGTGCGCCGCATCGGCAATGGCCTGGATGTCGACCACGCGTCCGCCCGGATTGGCGATGCTCTCAATGAACACGGCCTTGGTGTTGGGCCCGATGGCGTCGGCGACGCTCTGCGGGTCGCCTGCGTCGGCCCAGTCCACTTCCCAGCCAAAGCGCTTAAAGGCGTGATCGAACTGGTTGATCGACCCGCCATAGAGCTGGCGCACGGCGACATAGCGGTCGCCCGGGCTGAGGAGCGTGTGCAAGACGGTGAGCTGAGCGGCGTGGCCTGACGCCACGGCAAGCGCGGCCGATCCGCCCTCCAACGCCGCCACCCGCTCCTCCAGGACCGCCGTCGTGGGGTTTGTGATCCGGGTGTAGATGTTGCCAAACTTCTGCAGGTTAAAGAGTTGGGCCGCCTCGTCGACGTCATCAAAGACGAAGCTGGTGGTTTGATAGATCGGCGTCACGCGGGCCTTGGTTGTTGGGTCGGGGGCGGCGCCGGCGTGAATGGCGCGGGTGTGAAAGCCAAGCTCTTTGGGGTCTGACATAGAAGCGGAGTCCTCGTGGTCGGAGACGGGGTCGGGGGCGGGATCGCGCGGCGCAGGCGAATCTGTCTGCGGAGTAGGCGGGACGTCTGACCCGGATGCGCCATCTTGTAGAGCGGCGCGCGCGTCGGGTGAAGGCGGGGGCGACGCGCGGCGCGCGCCAAATCTGAGAAACTTCAACATTGGGCCCTTTTCTGAGTCTAGGCGTCGGCGCGCGATTTTGGCCCAGGCATTAGCCGCACTGCGCCGGAAGATTTCCCCGTCGAGACGAACGCGGCGCGTGTGCGAGCGCGCAGCGGCGTCTTAACGAAAAGCCGCGCAAGGCTAGAGCGACGCGCGGGCTGATCAATGCGCGATTTCGCACCTGACTGTTTAGAAAATCTCTTGGCCGCGCCCCGAGTACAGCTTGAGCCAAATTCAGCTTGGGGCGGCGTCCCATAGGTCAAGCAGCAAGGCGGCGGTCTCTTTGGGGCGTTCCAACGGCCACCAATGGCCGCACGCGTCAAACAGCGTGAACGCAGCGCCGGCGCGTGCAGCCTGTTGTTCGCCCAAGCGCCAATCGCAATAGGGATCGTGGGCGCCAAAGATCACGCGCCCTCGCGCGTTAAGGGCGCCGATGTCTTGTGTCCATCGCGCGCTGATGTCGCTCGCTGAGCGATAGAGCTTGAGGACGCAGTCCTTCATCGTCTCGTCGATGTGGCCGGCGGCGATGCGGGCGTCGGCTTCCGGCACGCGGGCCTCAACAAGCGCTGCGACCATGGCGTCAGCATCGGTGAGCGCCATGATCTCTTCGCCGACCCCCGGCGCTTGCCACGCCTGCGCCATCTCGTGCCAGACATAGTCGGGGTGAATGACCACGCCGCCGGCCACCCAGGTGCGCACTCGGTCCGGATAAAGTGACGCCAGCCGCATGACCAACAGGCCGCCCCAGTCGTGGCCGACCAGGTCGACCGGCGCGTCGTCCATCAGCACAGCTTGGCGCAGCCAGTCGGCATAGGCGTCCATGCTGGCGTCAAAGGCGTCGGGAAGCGGGGCGCCAAAGCCGGGCAGAGACACGGCGCGGCCGCGCCGTTCGGCGGGAAGGCTGGCGCGCACCTTTTTCCAGAGCGCGCCAGTGTCGGGCACGCCATGGACAAAAACAGGACCCATGCTCATGGGCGCAGATTTAGCTCGATTTGAAGAGCGAGGACGACCTTAAAAATTCGGTGACCTGACCGTAGGCCGTGATGGCCGCCAGCGCCCAGACCGGGAACAGGGTGGTCCAGATGATGTCGGTGCCATGCTCGCGCCAGTGCAGCGAGTTGCCGTTCACCACGTCGAAGGTGAAGTCGAGCACCTCCATGGCGACGGCGACAAAACCAGAGACAACGAACGCGCCCACCGGCGCAATGCCAACGCGCTTCACGCGCCAATAGTAGAGACCCACCGTGGCAATCGCGAAGCCAAGGATGACGTGCCACCAGTCACGGTGCAGCGGGATATAGCCGCCCAGCCACGTCTTTGCGTCTTCGTAAAAGCTAAATTCCATGGCTCTCTACATCCCTCG
>CAYGQB010000303.1:0-2389 GCA_964351895.1 uncultured Caulobacterales bacterium | reverse complement strand
GGCGGCGCCAGCACCGGGATCGGCGAGGCGGCGAAGCGATCGACCGCCCCGGCCGGGTAGACGCGGGCCGCCTCAGCCGCCGCGCTTTCGATGCCAACGGGCAGTTCCACCACCCGTTCGCCGCGAGTAACGCCCGGCGCGTCGGCGCGCTGGGCGTAGCCCACGCCAATGGCGGTTCCAGCGGCGAGCGCGGCTGCGCCGCCCAGTGCAAGTGCAATACGAAGCGGTGTCATGGCGTGACCGATCCTCTCCACGCGACCAAGTTGGGTTCGGCATATTCCACGCTCGCGGCGCTATTGAGGCGCCCTAAGATGGAATCGGCCAGTTCTTGCTGAGCTTGCGGCGCGCGCGGCACCGCGCCGTCATAAACGAGCGTGCAGGCGCCGCCATAGGTGACGTGCTTGAGGCTGAGCCCGCCGAACGCCGGATTGGTGTCGGCATAGTCTTGAAAGGCGGCGCGCGCGCGGGCCGGGCTTTCAATGAACAGGTCGCGAAAGCGCTTGCCCTCGGCCTCTGTCAGCTGAACCACAAATTCCATATTGACGCTGGGTGCCCCGACACCCGGTTGCGCCAGGCCGGGCTGGCCGACACCAGCCGCGCCCGCCTCGCCGGCCGCGGCGCCCGGCGCCAGCGGCGCGGTCAGGCGCCCTTCCATGCTGCCCGGATCGCCTCTCGTAGCCGCCGAAGTGGGCGTCGCCGGCTCAGCCGACGCGATGACGCGTGACTCAGGTGCGGGGCTGGGCGCAGGTCGGGGCTTTAAGGTCGGCGTGGGCGTCGGCGTGGGGGTCGGCTGGGCTTCGGCAAGCTGGGCGCCCCGATCTGGACCTGACGTCTCCGTATCGGACGGCTCGGCCGGCGTCGGCATCGGCCGGGTGGTGGCGCGCGGCAGGGACGCCAGCGGATCTGCACTGGCTGTCGCCGAATCTCCCACTGCACCTCTGGGGATGTCTTGCGGCGGAGTCAGGCGGCGCGGGTCCGGCGCGCCGTCCGACGGGGCGCCGCTGATCAGAGCAAAGGCGATGAAGCCGGTGTAGAGCGCCGCCGCCGCCACCCCGACAGCCCGTGCGGCCGTGTTGGCGGCCACGCGGGCCGCAGGCGTCGTGACTGAGCTTGAACTGTCCGCTGTCATGTCCACTCACGCTGGTTGCGGGCGCAAACGCTGCGGCCGCCTACTGTTCGACACACGTTGGGCGCGCTGGCCAAGCACGCAGGCTGGGCGCGCGTCCGGTGACGTTGGAGCGCGCCCGACCCGCGAAGACCCCGCCTAGCCGGCTGAGCCCGTTTCAGAGACCGCCTCAGAGACCGCCTCTGGGTCCATCGGGCTGAACGGCCCGCCGGAGCCGCCAACCGCCTTGCCCAAATCAAGCAAGCCTGAGCCGCACGGGCGATGACACATGCCCGGCTGGCCGGGAACGGCCGCACCGCCTGGCGTGTCAGCGCACCGGCCGACGCACTGGGCCTGGGCGCGCGGCGTGCGCGCCGTGTCCACAATGGTGGAGACCAGCCGCTCATTGGACCAAGACGGATACTGCGACTTGAGAAGCGCCAAGGCGGCGGCCACGTGCGGAGCCGCCATCGAGGTGCCGTTCTCGTAAGCGTAGACGCAGGTGTCGATCTTCTCGCGCGTGACCGGGTCACGGCAGTCCTTGGCCCGCTTGGTCGACAGAACCCCGTCGGGGCGCCCGTCGCCGTCCACGTCCTTGGTCATGTCCCCGCCCGGAGCCATGACGTCGACCTTGTCGCCCCAGTTGGAATAGTGCGCCAGCTCGCCGCCGCCGTCGCCGGCCGACACGGTCAAGACATTGTCACAGCCCGACGGGCCATACTGCGCCACGTTGATGGAGGCGTTGCCCGCCGCCGCAACCACGATCGACCCGGCCGCAACCGCGTCATTGATCGCCTCTTGCGTCGAGCGCGGGCAACCGCGCGGCGCGTGAAAGCCGAGCGACAGATTGATCACGTCGGCCGGGTTGGGGTTGGCGTAGACGATGGTGCCGCCGTCGCCGGTTTCCACAATCGTCGGCTCCACGCCGGCCGCCCAGCGAATGGCGTCGTTGATGTCGGACTGAAGCCCGCCGCACTTGCCGATGGCGCGGATGGGCACGATCGTGACGTTCCACGCCCCGCCCGCCACGCCGTCGCCATTGTCGGTCGCCACCGCGCCGATGGTGCCAGCCACGTGGGTGCCGTGAAAGCTGTCGTCGATGGTGCCGTCACAGCTGTCGCCGGCGTCGGAGGGGTCTAGATCGCGCCCGTCGCCGTCATTGCCGTAAAAGGGCACCGAGATCATGTCGACGCCCGGCGCAATATTGGCCGAGGCGGCAATGTCGGGGTGGCCCATGTCCAGCCCGGTGTCGACGACCGCGACGACCACGTCGCGCGAGCCCTT
>CAYGQB010000302.1:0-2402 GCA_964351895.1 uncultured Caulobacterales bacterium | reverse complement strand
GCGTTGGGGCGGGCGATGTCGGGGTCAGACGTGCTAGCCGGTGTAGGGGCGCAGCAAGATCTCCACCCGGCGGTTAGCGGCGCGTCCCGTTTCGGTGTCGTTGGAGGCCACGGGGCTGGTTTCGCCCATGCCCTGCACGGCAAAGCGCTCCGGCTGCACCCCGCGCGCATTGAGGAAGTTGGCGACCGACATGGCCCGGTTGTAGGACAAGGTCTGGTTGAAATCCTCGGCGCCGCGCGAATCTGCGTGTCCGGCCACGTCGACATAGGTCGAGGGATATTCCACGAACACGGCGGCGACGTCGTCCAGCACGGCGTTGAACGAGGGATCAAGCGACGCTGACCCGGTGTCAAAGGTGATGTCCGACGGCATCACCAGGCGCAGATTGTCGCCTTCGCGCTGCACGCCCACGCCCGAACCTGACAGCTGCTCTTCCAGCGCGCGCTGCTGGCGGTCCATGTACTGGCCAATGCCGGCCCCGGCGAGCGCGCCGATGCCAGCGCCCAAGATGGCGTTGCGACGGTCGTCGCCGCCGGCGAGCACGCCGGCCAGGGCGCCTGCCCCGGCGCCGATTAGGGCGCCCGTAGCGGTGTTGTTGCGCGTGGTGCGACCATAGTCGTCGGTTGTGGCGCAGGCGGCCAAGACAAGGGCGGCGCCGGCGGTGGCGATAAGTGACTTCATGATGGGTTTCTCCCAGGGGACAATACAGATTCGATGCCTGCATTCTCTACGCGATCACACCAGCATCCGCCACCGTGGCGCCGGCGCCATAGTTGACCATCCACAAGCGGCCCATCCCCTCTCTGACAGACACTAGCGCTTGGCGCCGCGCGCACCGAGGCGATTATGGTGCGTGGATGGAACGGGCGGCGATGCGAGTGATGACCAGGAGATGACTATTTGGCCGTGGGGGCGGCGTCGGGCGATCTTGCTCGTTGATTTCGACAATGTCGGTTCAGAGCGCCTTTCAGAGGCGCCCGAAGCATGGGTGAAATGGCTGGAGAACGGCGCCGGCGACGGCAAGGCTTGGCGCTGCAAGGTCGTCGAGCGCCTGGTCTATTGGAACGACCAAAACCCTGAGCGCGCGCGCGCCACGCGCGCTCGCTTCGAGCACGCCGGCTTTGTCTACGCCTCAACCCGCTCCATCGTGCCCGGCAAGAGCGTCTCAGACACGGTGATCGCCTATGACATTGGCCGTCTGATCGCGGCCAACCCGCGCTACACCGACGTCTTCTTGTTCTCCGCCGACAGCGATTTTCTGCCTCTGGTGAAACGCGTCCAGAGCGAGGGCCGGCGGGTGTCGGTGTTCTCACGCCCAGACGTCGTGCCCGCCTACGCCACGGCCGCCGATCGCGCCATCGACGAGGACGACGTCCTGGCCGGCGGCGCCGTCTTGGGGCGCCAAGCGGCCGAAGAACGTCGCAGCGGCGGGTCAGACGAGGCGAGCGCCGAATTGGCCGATCTGGCCCGCGCCCTGGTGACTAAGATGCGCACGACCGGGCAGACACGTCTGGCGCTGGCGGACTTGCGCGCCTTTCTACAACGCCAACGCGGCGACTTTACCGACGAGGGCGCGCCCTATCTGCGCTGGCTGGGCTATGGCGATCATCGCACCTTGATGGAGGCCTTGGCCGCCGCGCACGGCGAGTTGACCTTGGGACCGCCGCAGCGGGGGCGCTACTCGCTGGTGCTAACCGATTGAGCGGACCGCCCG
The DNA here is from genome assembly GCA_964351895.1 of uncultured Caulobacterales bacterium. GTDB lineage: Bacteria > Pseudomonadota > Alphaproteobacteria > Caulobacterales > Maricaulaceae > CAYGQB01. Next base: position 688 of record CAYGQB010000302.1, on the reverse strand, counting down.
CCCGCGCACGCAGCGCCGCTTGTCGTCCCCGAGACACGCCTTAAGGTTTTCGGCGGTGACAAAGCACTAACTGGGAACTGACAGCTTGGGCATGTGGAAGTCTCGCAGGCGCAGCGCCGTTTTTGTCGATTACGACAACTTCGGCGCGATTAGGAAGAACGCGTTCCTGACCGACATCGACGCCGTTTTGCGGCTGTTGAAGGCGGGCGCGGACGCTGGCGAGGGGGAGACCGCCTTCCGCCGGCGCCTAACGGCCCAGCAGTTCTACTTCAATGACAAGGACGCTCTGACTGATGCGCTGCGTCCGGCCATGGAAGCCGCCGGGTTCTCCTACCAGTCCACCACCGCCGAGAATGGCAATAAGAGCAGCTCAGACACCTGGATGGCCTTCGACATCGCCCGCCGTCTCGACCCCAAGACACGTCCTGACGAAATCATCATCTTCTCCTCTGACGTCGACTGGGCGCCGGTGTGCCGCGGAGCGCGGGTGTTGGGCGTTCAGTCCACCGTGATCGGAGAGCTTGAGGCTCAACGGCACTATCAAAGCGCCGCCTCGCGCTTTGTGTCTCTGGAATGGCTGCTTGATGAGGCCCGCCGGCTTGCCGCCGCGCCCCCCCCCCCCGGGCCAGTGCGCGCCCGCCCGGCGCGCGGCCGGGGGCGCCGGGTGTGCGGGGGCGCCGCGGGGGCG
>CAYGQB010000301.1:0-2407 GCA_964351895.1 uncultured Caulobacterales bacterium | reverse complement strand
GCTCACATGGCGGCGACGCGCCAGAGCGTGAAGGGCTAGGGCGGACATGTGCGGCATCCACGGCCTGCTCGGTCGAGACCAGAGGGTCATCGCTCAGATGGTTTCCGCCGCGTCCAATCGGGGCCCCAACGGCGTCGGGGTGTACGCTGACGCCTGGGTCTCGCTGGGTCAGAACCTGCTGTCCATCGCTGATGTCCCCGACAATTCGCGCCAGCCCTGGCTCTTGGAAGACCGAGACGAAGTGCTTTGCTTCAATGGCCAAGTCTACAACTACGCCGATTTGGGGGCGGGACTTGGCGAACCGCTCATGACCAATTGCGACACCGAGGTGCTGGCAAAAGGCCTGTCACAACACGGCGCGTCGTTTCTCACCCACGTCCAAGGCATGTATGCGCTGGCGTTCTATTCAGCGCGCACAAAACGCATCCTGCTGGCGCGCGACAGCGCCGGCGCCAAGCCGCTCTATTATCGCGAGGGACGCGGTCGCCTGACGTTTTCCTCAGAGCTGCGAAGCGTTCTCTCGACAGAGCATTCGCTGGCCATCGACCCCCTGGCGCTGACGCTCTACTTTGAGCTTGGCTATGTTCCTGGCCCGCGCACGATGATCAGGGGGCTGAGCAAGCTGACGCCGGGTGAATGGCGCGAATATGACGCGGCGAGCGGCGAACTGGTCGCGTCAGGACACGTCGGGCGTGAAGCTCCCCAGCCGGTTGAATATCACCCGCGCGCATTGCGAGAGAGAGTGCGAGACGGCGTCAAGCAGTGCGGCCAGGGCCTACGTCCGATGGGTCTCTACCTGAGCGGCGGGCTCGACAGTGCGGCCATCTTGCACGAGGCGCACGCGTTGGGGATCGATCTTCGCACCTATTCAACGCGCTTTGTTGGCGATGGTTTGGAGGCCTTCAATCAGGACGCAGATCTGGCGCGCCGTCTGGCGCACGATTACGGCTACTCCCATCAGGACGTGGCGATCCAGGCAGGCGATTTTGCAAATGCAGTCGTTGCCTCCACCGATGTCATTGAAGAACCAAGATACAATCGCTCAACCCCGGCCTACTATCTGACCGCCAAGGCCTTGTCCTTGGACGGAGTTGTCGTGACGCTGTCGGGCGATGGCGGCGATGAGATGATGGCCGGTTACCCCAAGTACGCGACGTTCAAGCAGATGGAGGAGGCGGGCTTGTTTGCGCGCACCAAGCCGCGCCGCGCCGCCGCCTTGGCCCAGTTGCAAGCGCACAAGCGCTGGCGCTGGGCGGTGCCTGACGACCTGGATCTGCGTCGCCCGGTTCATCGCTGGTACTATCTGTCCAAGTTTAAGCTTGAGGAGCGCGGCCTGACGCGCGGGCCGGCCGACGGCGGGGCCTCCAATCCTGAGATCCTCGCCTATCTGGAGGCGGCCTTTGGCGGCGTGGCGCATGGGGAGGACAAGCTGAATGATCACCTTGCCCTTGATCAAAACACCTGGCTTCCAGAGGATGCTCTCATCCGCAACGACAAGCTTGGCATGGCGTTCAACATGGAAGGCCGTTTTCCGCTGCTTACCGGCGGGTTTCGCGACTATGCCATGGGCATTGCGTCAGACGTGAAGCTGGAGCGCGGCAAGTTAAAGAGGTCGATGCGATTGGCCTACAAGCGACACCTGCCTGACTACATCACCCAGCGGTCGTCAAAAACCGGCTGGGCGGCACCGGTCTTAAGCTGGCAGCGCGACGACGGGGCTTTTTCTGAGCAGTTTGATCGCGTGTTGGCCGGGTCAGACAGCTTGATAAGCGATATGCTCGACTTAGAGGGGGTGCGAGAGAGCCGTGAACCTAAGCTGCAATACGCGGCATACTATCTGTTGAAGTGGGCCAAGCGGCTCAACATCACGGCATGAGCGATCGCTCCGACCACGAGCCGCCGCCGCTGCGTGTTGCCTGGTTTTTGCGCAGCACCGATGCGAACGTCGCCAGCATTCGGTACCGCTGCTACCATATGGCGGCTGGATTGAGCGCGCTCGGTGTCCAGAGCGAATACTTCGCCAAGCCTCAACCACTGATCTCTCAGATGCGCCGCTTTGACGCTGTCGTCATCGTCAAGCGCATCGACGCGGCAATTCTAGAGGTGACGGCGGCCGCTTATGAGCGCAACACGCCGGTCTTTCTCGATTTTTGCGATGACGTATTGGCGTCTGAGTATCGCACCGAGTTGCGAGATTTGAACCGGATGGTGTTTCGCGGCGTTGCGCCGTACCTGGCGGGGGTTGTGACCACGGGTGCCAGCATGTCCGAGCGATTGCGCGGCTATCGTGTTGAAATGCCTGAAATCATTGAAATTCCAGATGTGGCCGAAAGCTTTGAAACGCTGGTGTCGACCCTGGAGTTCGCCACTCAGAAAAAGCCCGCGCTCAAGCCCCCGGCGGCGCGGG
>CAYGQB010000300.1:0-2434 GCA_964351895.1 uncultured Caulobacterales bacterium | reverse complement strand
TTTACAAGGCCCTGGCCCGCCAGCTGAACGGCGCGCGGCAGGGCGGCGCCGCCCATGACGCCATCAAGGGCGTGGAGCACCTGGACAAGGTCATCGACATCGACCAGTCGCCGATCGGCCGGACGCCGCGCTCCAATCCGGCGACCTATACAGGCGCATTCACGCCGATCCGTGAGTGGTTCGCGGGCCTGCCCGAAGCGCAGACGCGGGGATATAAAGCCGGGCGATTCAGCTTCAACGTCAAGGGCGGGCGCTGCGAGGCGTGTCAGGGCGACGGCGTCATCAAGATCGAAATGCACTTCCTGCCGGACGTCTATGTCACCTGCGACGTGTGCGAGGGCCGGCGCTATAATCGCGAGACGCTAGAGGTCCTATACAAGGGCAAGTCCATCGCCGAAGTGCTGGACATGACGGTGGAGGAAGCAGCCGGGTTCTTCTCCGCCGTGCCAACAATCCGCGAAAAAATGGAAACGCTGGAGCGCGTCGGGCTGGGCTACATCAAGGTCGGTCAGCAGGCGACCACCCTGTCGGGCGGCGAAGCCCAACGGGTCAAGCTTTCAAAGGAGCTGTCAAAGCGCGCCACCGGCCGCACGCTCTACGTTCTCGACGAACCCACAACCGGCCTGCACTTTGAAGACGTGCGCAAGCTTTTGGAGGTGCTCCATGAGCTGGTCGACAACGGCAATACGGTCGTCGTCATCGAGCACAATCTGGATGTGGTGAAGACCGCAGACTGGGTCATTGATCTGGGTCCGGAGGGCGGTGACGGGGGCGGCCAGCTGGTGGCGCAGGGCACGCCTGAAGACGTGGTTCAGGTCGCAGGAAGCTGGACCGGCGTGTTCTTGAAGGAAACCTTCGCCCGCCAGGCGGCGCGCGCCCAATCTCAGGTCTCCCAGGCGCAAGGCGCCCAGGCGAACAGCGCTCAAGCCGCCGATGCGAGCACGGGTGAGCCCGGACGCACGCGCAAGCGCACTGTTGCGGGCGCTAAGTCGGGGCGCAGCGCGCGCAAGTCCGCCAAGCCCGCAGACGCCAAAGCTTAGAACCGCTCGGATCTGAAGCTTAAGCCTGGAGCGCGCGAGGCGCCTCTGGCGCGGCGCGCCGGTGCGCCCCCAGCCCGTCTCGCGACAGGCGCCAGCCCCAGATCGCACTTCCGGACAGCAACACGGCGCTGGTCACGACAGACGCCTCAGGGCCAAACGCGCCGCCAGACACCAGCCCCGCTCCGGCCGCGTCCAGGTCGCCGACCCAGGGCTCGATCGGCATCACCATGCCGCTGACCTCAATCTCAAAGCCCGTCGCGATCAGCCAGTTCCACGCCGCGTGCCAGCCGCACGCCCCCCAGATGGAGCCTTCGTGCAAGGCGTAGAGCGCGATGAACAAGGCAAAGAGCGCAATATTAATCAGGGCCAGCGGCTGGCTGAGTGCGCCCGGATTGGCGCCATGCAGCACCATGAACACCAAAGACGACACCACCACCGCGACAATGAGGGCGGTGCGCGTGGGGGCGACAGCGCCCACCCGCGCCGTGATCGTCGACATCAGCCAGCCCCGAATGATCACCTCTTCAGTTGATCCCTGGACGATGAACCCCGCCAACAGGACGAGGATCCAGGCCAGCTGCACCGGATCGGCCCAAGCCGTCGGCCCTGAGGCCACCCGCGCAGCGCCCAGCGCCACCATGACGCCCAACACGAGACAGGCGAACACCAGGCCCAAGCCAAATCCGCCCCAAAAACGCTGGCCGCGGCCCGCCCCGCCCACTCCGGTGCGCGAGAGTCCAATGCTGGCCAGCGACCGGCGCTCAATCAGCTTGGTCCAGGCCAAGGTCGCGGCGGCCGACAGGCCGAAGATCACAAACAGCGTGTAGGCGATCACGCTCAAATCGGTCTCAAAACGCGCGTTGAGCCCGTCCCAGGTCAAGGGCGTGGCTTGCACCAGCAAGATCACGCCGCCGATCTGGCCAATCGCCACCAGGACCAAGCTGACTGCGACGGCCAGCACCGTCCACGGGACCCAGCCGCGCGCCTCGACGGGACCAAACCCGCCAAACGCCGCCAAAGACGGGCGCTTTGCGGGGACCGGGCTTGCCGGGGCCGGGCTTGGCGGCGGCGCGTCGGCCGCGTCAGAAGCTGGCGGGGCGGTGTCTTGAGGAGGCGGCGTCACCATGGCCGCGACTTGTCGATGAGGGCGCGCTTGGCGGCGGTGCGGGCGCGCTCGACAAAGGCGCTTTCGATGGCGTCGAGCGCGGCGGCGCGATTGGGCCAGCGCGTGCGGCCTCCCACATAGGCGTGGGCGATGGCGTCCAGCGCCGCCTTGTCCATCGACGCATCGCGCGCAAGGTTTTGAAACGCCTGCGAAAAGGCGTCACGGTCGACGCCCGCCGCCGCAAGCGCGGCGGTATGATGCGCGCCCGGTTCGTCCGGCGGGTCAGAGG
>CAYGQB010000299.1:0-2464 GCA_964351895.1 uncultured Caulobacterales bacterium | reverse complement strand
TGATCGTCAGCCGCAAGGACGGGCGCGCGCGCCCGTCCTTGCGGCTGACGATCAGGCCCGCCTTCTCCAACACGGTCAGATGGTTCATCACCGCGATCCGGCTGACGTCAAAGCCCTGGGCCAGCTCACCGACGCTCTGACCCGGCGCATCGCGCAGCCGGTCCAGGATGTCGCGGCGGGTGGCGTGCGCCAGGGCCTGAAACACGGCGTCCATGTCGTCATCAGTAATCATGTAATTACATAATTACATATAAGCGGGTGAGTCAAGCTGGGTCTGGGCGCGGGTGATTTGGGCGCGCCATCTGATCGGGCGCAAGAACCGGATTGGCGCACGCATGTCGCGGGGCTAGGGTTTGGCCATGACACCCTCAAAGCCCACCCCGACCCACGCCGATCCGGTCGGCCAGCCCTCCAGCCCGGCGGCCCTGCGCGTGTCTCCGGCCCGCACGTCGGCGGACTTTGAAACGGCGCGCGGCCTGTGCGACCGTTTTCGCGCCTGGCTGTGGGAGCGCTATGGGCGCGAGGTGATCGACGCGCTTTACAGTGACGCGGCCTGGGCGACGCTGATGGCCGATCTGCCGCGGCTGCACGCCCCGCCCGACGGCGACATCCTTCTGGCTTGGCGCGGCGAGACGGCGATCGGGTGTGTGATGCTGTCAGCGGTGGACGCCAGCCCAGTTCAGCCCGGCACACAGCCAGCGGCCCAGGCGGCGACCGGCCGGGTGTGCGAAATGAAGCGCCTGTTCGTGGATGCGGCAGGCCGGCGCGGCGGCGTTGCGCGCGCCCTGTGCTCGGCGCTGATCGAGCTGGCGCGCGCACGCGGCTACATTGAAATGCGTTTAGAGGCAGGGGTTTGGCATGAAGAGGCCCTGCCGCTCTATCGGTCCATGGGGTTTGCTGATGCGCCGCGCTATCACCACTATGCGGCGCATCTGGAGGCCCATCAGGTGATTATGGCGCGCGCCCTCTAGCCTGGGTGAGGGCGGCGCTGTGCCGGCTGCGGCCAGCTGTACCCGGGCTGCAGTCCGGCTGCACCCTCATGTTGCCATGCCCGTTCAACGCTGACTTAGTGGGCTCGGAGGGGTTGTTTTCTGATGCCAGACACGCAGAGCAAGGTCAGGGAGTTGGCGCGCGGCCAGGTGTGGACGTTTCGCTCCGCACCGTCGACGACGGCGCGCGTTGTCATCGGGGCGCTTGAACCTTTTGGCGGGTCCCAGGTGGTGCACGTGGCCGTGATCGGCTTGCCCGCCCCGCGCGCGCTGGAGAAGGAATTCACCCAGGTCGCGATCTGGCATCTGCCGTTCGAGCGCGACGCCCTGGAGCGCTCACTGCTTGAACAGATCGGCTTTCAAGACCCGCCGGCTGAGTTTGAAGAACGCTGCCAGACCTGGTCAGAAGCGCTTCAAGCGGGCGAGGCGGGGGCCATGTCCGTTCCCGTCGGCGAGGCCGTGGCCGGGCTCTACCTTGACGAGGGCGACGACGAGTAGCCCCACGTCGGTCTAGAGCCGGCCTTACGGGACCTGGTTTCGTGACGTTACAAACAGATCGCGCGCGGCGACGCCGGTGGCGGGAAAGTCGGTGAACACGCCGTCGACGCCGGCTGCAAAGGCGCGCGCCAGTTCCGCGGCCGCCGCGGCCCCGTCCGCTGGCGGCGCATCGTCACGGAAGGTCCAGGGGTGCACCTTCAGCCCCAGGGCGTGGGCGCGCGCAAGATAGTCGGTCGGCGCGCCGGCGGCGTCGAACACCAAGGTCTTGGACGGCCCGGCGCCATCGGCGTAGGCGGCCAGCTCGTCGAGGCTGATGTTGGCGCGCCCGTCCGGGCCGGGATACACCAGCTGCACCAGGCGCACATCGGTGCGGGCGTTGAGGCGCTTCAATATGTCCGGCTCGAACGACTGCACGATCACCGGATCGCTCGGGCGCGACCAGCCCGCCTGCGCCAAGGCGTCCAGAAGCGCCGCCTCCATGTCCAGGCCCAGCGCCAACAACTCGTCCGGGTGCTTGGTTTCCGGGTAAAGGCCGATGGTGCGCCCAACCCGGCCGCCCATCGCGTCGGCGAGAGCGATCACTTCTGCGAAGGTGGGGATCTCAAGCTGATCATCATAGGCGGTCGAGCGCCCGGGAAACGCCTGGCGCGCGCGCAGCGTTTTCAGCTCGCTGAGCGTGAAATCTTCAGCCCACCAGTCGTCGCGCGCGGCCCCGTCGGTCAGCTTCACGCGCTTGCGGCCGGAAAATTCGGGCCGCGTCGACACGTCCGTGGTGGCTGAAAGGTGGCGCTCATGGCGGGCCACCAGCACGCCGTCAGATGTCATCACCAGATCGGGCTCGATGAAATCAGCGCCCTGTTCAATGGCGAGCGCATAGGCGGCGAGCGTGTGTTCGGGGCGCAGGCCGCTGGCCCCGCGGTGGGCGATGACGATGGGATCGGCGGGGGGATCGGCGGGCGCGGCGCCCGGAGACACGG
>CAYGQB010000298.1:0-2469 GCA_964351895.1 uncultured Caulobacterales bacterium | reverse complement strand
CGGGCGCTGACGCGCATCTCTTCGATGGTGCGATGACGGGCCAGGTCCAAAATCCCCTCTGGCGCCGGGGCGTCGAGAAAATGCACCAGCGTTCGATTGGGTGCGGCGTGCGCAAAGGGATTGGCGTCGCGGATGGCGCGCATCTCTGACGCGCGCCGGATCGCGGCGCCGACCGGCTTGCCGGCATAGTCCGCCAGGCGCGCTTCCAGCGCCGTCTTGACCGCGTCAATTGGGGCGTGCGCGCGCGCGATCAGGTTGCCGCTGGCGATGTAGGTGGCCACATCGGTCAGGCCGATGTCCTGGGCCATGGCGCGCAGATCGGCCATCGGCAGGCGCCCGGTCCCGCCAACATTCACCGCCCGCAAGAGAACCGCCACGACAGGAGATTCGGCTGCGGGCATCGTCGGCTCCTGGGATCTGATTTGCGCTTTGCAGCGCGGCGCTTGGCGGTCTTTTGCGTTCTGGCGCGACGTCTTCTTGCGCCCTGGTGGGGCCTTTGTTACCGGTGCGCGTTCTCGTTGGCATCTGGAAACCGCTTATGACCGTCACGCCTGATGACGTGCGCCGCATCGCTCGCCTGGCCCGTCTTGCTGCGCCCGAAGCGCGTTTGGAGGAGCTGGCGGGGGAACTCAACGGCATTTTGACCTGGATCGATCAGCTCAACGAAGTGGATGTGGAGGGCGTGGAGGCCATGTCGTCGGCCGTCGACGTCAGCCTGCCCTTGCGCGATGACGCGGTCACCGATGGGGACCGGGCGCAGGATGTCTTGGCCAATGCGCCGCGCGCGGAAGCGGGCTTTTTCGTCGTGCCGAAGGTGGTGGAATGAGCGACCTGACGCAGCTGTCGTTGAGCGCGGCGCGGGCCGGGCTCCTGGCCAAAGAGTTTTCAGCGGTGGAGCTGACCGAAGCTGCGCTCGGCGCGGTTGAGGCCGCGGCAAGCCTGAACGCCTTTACGGTGGTGACGCCTGACAAGGCGCGCGCCATGGCGGCTGAGAGTGACGCGCGTCTGGCGGCGGGAACGGCGCGCCCGCTCGAAGGACTGCCCCTGGCGATCAAGGATCTGTTCTGCACCAAGGGCGTGGAAACCACCGCCTCATCAAAAATATTGGCCGGCTTCGTGCCGCCGTATGAATCGACCGTCTCGCAGAACCTTTGGGACGCAGGCGCGGTGATGCTGGGCAAGACGGCCATGGACGAGTTCGCCATGGGCTCGTCCAATGAAACTGCGGCCACTGGTCCGGTCGTGAACCCCTGGCGGGCGCGCACCTCCAACGCCGACTTGACGCCCGGCGGATCGTCGGGCGGCTCGGCCAGCGCGGTCGCCGCGCGCGCCGCCTTTGGGGCCACGGCCAGCGACACCGGCGGCTCCATTCGCCAGCCGGCGGCCTTCACCGGCACGGTTGGCGTCAAGCCGACCTATGGGCGGTGTTCGCGCTACGGCATGGTGGCGTTTGCGTCCTCGCTTGATCAGGCGGGCCCGATCGCGCGCACGGTGGAGGACGCGGCCCGGATGCTGCGCGAGATGTGCGGCCACGACCCCAAGGATTCCACCAGCCTGCCGGTAGACACGCCTGATTTCACCGCCGCCTGCGGACACTCGGTCAAGGGCATGACGGTCGGCGTTCCCAAAGAGTACCGCATCGACGGCATGCCCGACGAGATCGAAGCCTTGTGGGAAACCGGCGTCGCCTGGCTGAAGGACGCGGGCTGTACGGTGAAGGAAATCTCTCTGCCGCACACGCGCTACGCCCTGCCGGCCTACTACATCATTGCGCCCGCCGAAGCGTCGTCGAACTTGGCGCGCTATGACGGCATGCGCTTTGGGCTGCGCGAGGTCGGCGCGGACCTGGCCGACACCTATGCGCGCACCCGGGCCGCCGGCTTTGGCCCTGAGGTGCAAAGGCGCATCCTGATCGGGACCTATGTGCTGTCGGCGGGCTACTTTGACGCCTACTATCTGCGGGCGCAAAAGGTGCGTCGGCGCATCCGCGACGACTTTGACGCCGCCTTCGCCGGGGTGGACATGATCTTGACGCCAACGACGCCCAGCGCCGCGTTCGGCGTGGGCGAGCGCAACGACGATCCGATTTCCATGTATCTCAACGACGTGTTCACGGTGACGGCCAACCTTGCCGGCCTGCCGGGCGTGTCGGTGCCGGCGGCGCTCGATGCGGACGGCTTACCGCTCGGGCTTCAGCTGATCGCGCCGGCGCTGGGCGAAGAGCGCTTGTTTGCAGCCGCCAGCGCCCTGGAAAAGGCGGCCGGCTTTGACGCTGAACCGGCGGCCTGGTGGAAGGCGGTCTGATGGGGCTGCTCTTGGCATATGGCCTTAGCGCGCCGCGACCCTGGCGCCGGCTTGGCGCGGGGGTGGTTTCCGCCGTGCTCTTGGCCGCGGCCAGCGCCTGCGGCCCCGCAGAGACGCCCGATCGTGAGTTGATCGTGGTCAGCCCAGAAGACCCGCTGCCGATCA
>CAYGQB010000297.1:0-2479 GCA_964351895.1 uncultured Caulobacterales bacterium | reverse complement strand
GGCTTGAACGCGCGCCACATCGCAGGTTGCGCCATCTCTGCGCTCGGGCGCGGCGACGAGGCTCTGCTTGTAGAACGCCCGCTGCGCGCCTAGCCGGCGCAATCGCGTGCGGCTTGATCAGGAGCTTGTGGCGCGCGGTCTTTTGGAGACCCGCGCGCAGGCACAGGCCGCTATCGCGGCTGGCCGGGTGCGCGTCAACGGTGCGCCGGCCCGCAAGGCGTCCCAATCGGTCCCCGCCGACGCTGAGATCGAGGCCGAGCCGGCGCACCCCTGGGTGTCGCGCGGCGGCGTCAAGCTCGCCCATGCGCTCGACGTGTTTGGCGTTGATCCTGCCGGCAAGGCGTGCCTTGACGTGGGCGCGTCGACCGGCGGGTTCACCGATGTCCTCTTGGCGCGCGGCGCGGACCGGGTGGTGTGCGTCGATGTCGGGCGCGGCCAGCTGCATCCTCGTCTCGCCGCCGACCTGCGTGTCGCCAGCTATGAGGCCACCGACGCACGCACGCTGACCGCGCAGATGCTTGGCGGCGCGATCGACCTTGTCGTGTGTGACGCCAGCTTTATCGGCTTGATGAAGGTGATCGCGCGACCGCTGGGGCTGGCAAGCGCGACGGCCGAGCTGGTGGCGCTCTTCAAGCCGCAGTTTGAAGTGGGCCGCGCCCATGTCGGCAAGGGCGGGCTGGTGACCAACGCTGTCGCCGTTGACGCCGCACTGCAAGGCGTCGGCGGTGCGCTCAGTGAAATGGGATGGGACGTGGCGGCAAGCACCGTCAGCCCGATCACCGGCGGCGATGGCAACACCGAGCATCTGATATGGGCGCGGCGGCGCGCCTGAAAGAGCACGCCGCCGGCAGGTGTGAATTGACCGTCTTGTGGGAGAAGCGCCCCGCCTTAGCGGCGCACGCCCCAGTCGCCATAGTGGGCCTCGCGGCAGGCTTCGACGGGCGTGTGAATCTCGCGGCCGTCAGGCAGGGTTGTGACCTGATAAACCACTTCACATTCACGCGCCGCCGGAGATGCAGGCTGACCGTAGCCATAGCCATAGCCGCCAGTGTGGCGTTGCGTGGCGGGCGGGCGGTAGGCCTTGTCCGAGCCGTAGCCGGTCGAAGGGCCGCCATAGAGCGAATCGTCGCTCGCGCCATAGCCATAGGCTTGACCGGTATCGGAGCCATAGCCCGTGGTCTGGTAGCCGCCGCCGTGGCCATAGGCGTGGCCGGCGTCGCCGCAATCCACATCGCCCGCGACCCCGGCGCCGATCGCCGCCCCCAGGACTGCGCCAAGCGCTGAACCCTCGGTGCGCACGCCGTCAGCGGCAACCCCGTTTCCGATCAGGCCGCCAATGAGGCCGCCGACCACGGCGCCGGCGGCTTGGCGATCGCTGCGCACGCCGCTGCAGGCGCTGGAGCGATAGCCTGATCCGAGCGCCGTTGTGCCGTAACCGGCAGATCCGTAACTCGCCGAGCCATAGCCCCCAGATCCATAGCCCCCAGATCCGTAGCCCCCGGATCCGTAACCATAACCCGCCGGCGAGCCATAATAGCCCTGCGCCATCGCGGCGCCGGGCAGAACAAGCGCAAGTGCGGCGCTGGCCGCCAGCGCGGAAAGGGTGCGAACACGCATCTGGTCCTCCGTCATCATTTCGGTCATCACGGTGACGCGCGCCACCTGAACGGCGCATGAAGGGCTGTCATGACCAGAACCAGGCGATCCACGCGACCGCGACACGACGCTGATTTGCCAAGCGTTGAAACAGAATTGAGCATCTCCTACGTCGGCGCCCGCGGCGACGGGGTGGCTGACGGCCCCGTGTTTGTGCCGATGACCCTGCCCGGCGAGCGCGTGCGCGCGGGGGTGAGCGGTGAGCGCGGGCGTCTCTTGGAGGTGCTTGAGGCGAGCCCAGAGCGCATTGAACCGGCGTGTCCGCACGCGGGCGAATGCGGCGGCTGCGCCTTTCAGATGTGGACCCCGTCAGCCGCCTATGCGTGGAAGCGCGGACGGATCGAGACGGAATTGGCGCGCTACGACGTGCGCGCCCCGGTTGGCGAGGTTCTGGATGCGGCCGCATCAGGGCGTCGCCGCGCCGTATTTCACGCCGTGCGGGCCAAGTCCGTTGGCTTTGTCTTCGGTTTTGCGCGCCGGGCCGGCCACTCCGTCTTCGATCAAACCTCCTGCATGGCGCTCGACCCGCGCATCGATGAGGCGCGCGCCGCCTTGCGGGCTCTGGCGGAACTGGCGCTCACCCGGTCCGGTCGCATCGACCTCGCCGTCACGGCGACGCACTCAGGTCTCGATGTCGCGATCGATGGCGTGATCAAGGCCGATGACGCGGCCCTCATTGCCCACGCCGTCAATCATGACTGGGCGCGGCTCAGCCGAGACAACGAAACGCTGGTCACAACCCGTGCGCCCACCGTGTCGTTGGGCGGCGTCCCGGTGGCGCTGCCGGCCAAGGCGTTTCTGCAAGCGACTCAAGACGCCGATG
>CAYGQB010000296.1:0-2490 GCA_964351895.1 uncultured Caulobacterales bacterium | reverse complement strand
CTCATCCACCACGTCGCCGATCGGCGTATAATCGGCCCCAAGCGTTGTGATGGCGGCGGCGCGGGTCGTGGCGGCCCGCGTCAGGGCTTCGCGCAGCGGCGTGCCCGGATTGACGAAGGCGGAGCCCGGCAAGTGCAGGCCCATGATCTCCATCAGCATCTGATTGGAATTGGCCGTGCCGTAAAACGTGCAGGTGCCCGGCGCGTGATAGCTCTCCGATTCCGCTTCCAACAGGGCGTCGCGGTCGGCCTTGCCTTCAGCGTAGAGCTGGCGCACGCGGGCCTTTTCTGGGTTCGGCAAGCCGGACGGCATCGGCCCGGCGGGCACGAAAATCGTCGGCAGGTGGCCAAATCGCAGCGCACCGATCAGAAGGCCGGGCACAATCTTGTCGCATACGCCCAGACACAAGACCGCGTCGAACATGTCATGGCTCAAGGCGACGGCGGTCGACAGGGCGATGACGTCGCGGCTGAACAGCGACAGCTCCATGCCGGCGCGTCCTTGGGTGACCCCGTCGCACATGGCCGGCACGCCGCCAGCCACCTGCGCCGTGGCGACCGCCTTGCGGGCTGCGTCCTTGATGATGTCGGGATAGGTGGCGAACGGCTGATGGGCCGAGAGCATGTCATTGTAGGCGGTGACGATGCCCAGGTTTGGCCACGAGGCGCCTTTGAGCTGGTTCTTGTCGTCTTGCGGGCTGGCGGCAAAGCCGTGGGCCAGGTTGCCGCACGACAGGCGCGTGCGCTGTGGCCCGTCGGGGCGGTCGGCGGCCATCTGGGCGCGATAGGCGGCGCGCGTGTCGCGGCTGCGTGCGCGGATGCGGTCGGTGACCCGGTCGATGGTGGAGTTCAGCGCGGTGGACATGTGTGGTGTTCCCGTCCTCTTCAATCGTGTACCAGGCGCACCCTTTGGGGTGGCGCGGTCGCCTAGGGCGCCCAGCGGGTTGAAACCGTCGCGCCCGTAGCCGCCAACAGGGCGCGCACCGGCATGTCGGCGACAGCGTTCAACTCATCCAGCGCCGCCTCATACGCGCGCCGCTTTTCCGGTCCTGTGATCATGATAATCGATTGGCGCGCATCGCGCAGCGCCGGCAACGTCAAGGTCAGGCGGTCAAGGTGCGCGCCGGTGACGGCGCTGGGCGCGGCGCGGATGGCGGCGACCAGCGGCGCGTCAGCCGCCAAGGCCGCCTCCAGGCCATCGGCGTGCGGAAACCAGGACGCCGTGTGCCCGTCCGCCCCCAGCCCCAAAACGGCAACGTCAATCGGCGCGCCGGCGAGCGCCTCGGCCACCGCATGCGCACGTTCTGGAGCCGCGTCAGTCGGCGCGGCGTGCGCGGTCTTCAAGCCCACAAATACGGCGTGCGCGGCGCGCCCCTGGAGCAAGGTCTCGTGCACAAAGGTTTCGTTCGAGCCCGCCTGCCCCGGGTCCACCCAGCGCTCGTCGACCAGAACGACGGTGACGCGGTCCCAGTCCAACTCGGTGTCGGCGAGGATGCGATAGAGCGCGGCGGGAGTGGAACCGCCCGACACGGCAAGGACGGCGCGCCCGCGCGCCGCCAAGGCAGACCGCAAGCTGGCGGCGACCTCGTCAGCCAAGGCGGCGCTCAACTCGGCCGGTGCGGCGGCTTGCACAAGGGCCGGCGGGCGCATCAGATCGTCCCGGCGTGGTGAACCGGCGGGCGGCGTCACTCGCGATCTCCATTGAACCAGGCGCGCCCGTCGCGATCGAGCATGAAGTCAGCTTCGCGGGGGCCGTCATTGCCCGCCTTGTAGGTCGCCAGCTTGCCCGCCGGGCCCTTCCAGGCGTCAAGAATGCCGTCCACCCAGGTCCAGGCCGCCTCCACCTCGTCGCGGCGCATGAACAGGCCCAAGTTGCCGCGCACCACCGCCATCAACAGGCGCTCATAGGCGTCTGGATAGCGCGCCTTGAAGGTCTCGGCGTAGGACAGGTTGAGCGGCGCTGAGCGCAGCTTCATGCCGCCCGGCCCCGGCTGCTTGGTCATGAGCATCAGGCGCACCGCCTCATTGGGCTGAAGGCGCAAAACCAGGCGGTTGGGCTGGGACAGAGTCCCGTCCTCAGAGCGCACAACCTCATGCGGCACGGGCTTGAATTGGATCACGATTTCAGACCGGCGATGCTCCATGCGCTTGCCGGTGCGCAGATAGAACGGCACGCCCGCCCAGCGCCAATTGTCGATCCAGGCCCGCAGAGCCACAAAGGTTTCAGTTTCGCTCTCGTGGCCCAACTCGTCGGTGTAGCCGGGCACCATCTCCCCGTCGCAGCTGCCCGCGAGATACTGGCCGCGCACCGTGTCGTCGACAGCGCTTTGCGCGGTCACCGGCCGCAAGGCGCGCAAAATCTTCAGCTTTTCATCGCGCACGGAGTCCGCTTCCAGATCCGTCGGCGCCTCCATGGCCACCAGGCACATCAGCTGCAACAGATGGTTTTGCACCATGTCGCGCAGCGCGCCGGCCTGGTCATAGTAGGACG
>CAYGQB010000295.1:0-2522 GCA_964351895.1 uncultured Caulobacterales bacterium | reverse complement strand
GGACAGGAACGGGGCGCTGGACGAAGATCAGTCCAGCGCCCCGTTCCTGTCCTGGGTGGAGGACGAGACCCGCGCCAGCCGCGTCTGATCTTCGGTGTCTGATCTGCGGCGGCGCGGGCGGTTGCCTTAATCGGCTACCAGATCCCGACCCGGCGATCTGGCGCCAGATAGAGGGCGTCGCCCTCTTGCACGTCAAAGGCGGCGTACCAGCCAGGCATGTTGCGCACCACCCCGTTGGTGCGGAACTGGGGCGGGCTGTGCGGCGCGGTCTTCAGCCGGTTGATCATGGCTTCATCGCGGTACTTGCCGCGCCACACCTGAGCCCAGCCCATGAACAGGCGCTGTTCGCCGGTGAAGCCGTCAAGCACCGGCGCCTCCTGCCCGCCCAGCGACATGCGATAGGCCTCCAGCGCCATGCTCACGCCGCCCAAATCGCCAATGTTCTCACCCAGCGTCAGGGCTCCGTTGACGGCGTGGCCGGGCACCGGCTCATAGGCGCTGTACTGGGCCACCAGCGCGCTGGTGCGCTCTTCAAAGGCGGCGCGATCTTCGTCCGTCCACCAGTTGCGCAGGCGCCCGTCGCCGTCCGACTTCGAGCCCTGGTCGTCAAAGCCGTGTCCGATCTCATGACCGATGACGCCGCCAATGCCGCCGTAGTTCACCGCATCGTCGGCGTACGGGTCAAAGAACGGCGCCTGAAGGATGGCGGCAGGAAACACGATCTCGTTGCGCGTTGGCGAATAGTAGGCGTTGACCGTTTGCGGGGTCATGAACCATTCGGTTTTGTCGATGGGCTGGCCGAGATGGGAATAGTTGTCGGCCACCGCAAAGGCGCGCGACCGGCGCACATTGCCCATCAGATCGTCACTTCCGACCTCAAGCGTTGAATAGTCGCGCCACTTCTCCGGATAGCCGATTTTGGGCGTGAACTTGGCCAGCTTCTCGGCCGCCGCAGCCCGGGTCTCCTCGCCCATCCATTCGAGCGTTTCCAGGCGCGCGCCCAGGGCGGCGCGCAGATTGGCCACCAACTCGTCCATCTTCTCCTTGGCGATCAGCGGGAAATGGCGCTCGACATAGATCTCGCCTACGGCAAACCCGAGATTGGCGTTGACGCTTTCAACCCCCCGCTTCCAGCGCGCACGCTGTTCTGGCTGGCCGTTCAGCGCTTGGCCAAAGAAAGCGAAATCAGCCTCGTCAAAGGCCTGAGGCAGATAGTCGGCGTTGGCGGTCAGGGTGTGAAAAACCGCGTAGGCCTTGAGGGTATCCAAGTCAGTTTCGGCCCAGGCGGCCGCGAGCGCGGGAAAGGCGTCTTTCTCGCGCACCACCACATAGTCGGTCTCCGGCAAGCCGGACGCGGCGAAGGCGCGCGCCCACGGATAGCCGGGCGCGTAGGCGGCCAGCTCGTCCAGCGTCATGGCATTGTACGTCAGGTCGCGATTGCGGCGCTGCGCGCGCTCCCAGTGGGCGGTCGCGATCTGGGTTTCGAACGCAAGAATGGCGTCGGCCTTGGCGTCCGCCGCCTCCTGGCCGGCCAGGGTCAGCATGGCGGCGATGTGGTCGCGATAGGCGGCGCGCACGTCCACCAGACGCGCCTCGTCGCTGAGGTAGAACGAGCGATCGGGCAGGCCAAGGCCTGCGTGACCCACGCCAAACGCGTAGCGGTCTGGGTTCTTGGCGTCGACCGAGACCGAACCCGACCAGATGTCATTGGCGGCAAAGCCCGGCGCGTTCAACACCAGGGCAAGGGCGTCATGGTCGGCGGCCGCCGCGATGGCGCCCATCTCTGGCGTCAGGGCGTCAAGACCGGCCGCTTCGATGGCCTCAAGATCAAGAAAGGCCGTGTACCAGTCGCCGATCTTTTGCATGTTTGAGCCTGGCGCCGCGTCGGATGCGGCCGCCTCTTCGATGATGGCGCGCACCTGAGCTTCAGAACGATCGCGCAAGGCGTCGAACGCGCCGTAGCGGGTCTTGTCGGCAGGAATCTCAAAGCTGTCGAGCCAGGCGCCGTTGACGTAGCGAAAGAAGTCAGCGCCGGGGTCAACGGCCGTGTCCATGGCCGTCAGATCAACGCCCCAATCGCCCAACTCAGCTGCGCCCAATTCAGCCACGTCGCGCGCCGGCGGTGCGGCCTCGTCGATCGTCATCGCCTCTGGAGCCGCAGACTCTGGCGCCACCTCTTGCGGCGCGATTGGCTCTGGGGCCGCCGTCCCTGTTTCCTGGCCACAGGCCGTCAGGGCCAGTGCGGCCGCGCTTGCAAGCAAGACATTACGCATGAATTCGCCTTTCAGATTGCGTTCGGGCCGTGGCGCCGCGACACGCGCGCGCCGCCCGATAGTGCCCAGAGCCTAGCGCCCCGCGCCCACCGCGCAAGATCGGCTCGTCGCGCGGGCGGCGCTCGGCGCAGCGTCATGCGCAGGGTGGAGACCGCGTTTCATTGATCGACCCGGCCCGTGTTTGCACTCTATGCTCGCGTCATGACGTCGCCTTCAGACCAGCACCCCGCGCCCGACCCCACATCTGAT
>CAYGQB010000294.1:0-2529 GCA_964351895.1 uncultured Caulobacterales bacterium | reverse complement strand
GTTGATCATCGACCGGGCCGATTTTGAGCGCCTGCGGGCCAAGTATCCCGCCCTTCTGGCCGCTCTCTCACGCCTCATGCTGCGCCGCGCGCGCGAAAGCGCAGAAGGCCCAACGCGCAGCGATCCCCGCGTGTTTGCTCTGGTCGCCACGTCCCCCTCGATCGACTTGATGGCGCGGGCGCGCGACCTTGAACAGCGCCTTCGGGCGATGGGGCGGCGGGCCGTGTGCATCGACACCAGCGCGGTTGACGCGCCGTCGGCCTGGTTTGATGCGGTCGAACACGCCCATGACGTGGTGATCCTGGCCGCCGGAATGGGCGATGCAAGCTGGTACCGGGTGTGCCTGCGCCAAGCCGACCGATTGATGCTTTTGGTGCGCCGCGATGCGCGCCCGTCCCAGCCCATGCCGCTGGCGCCCACGGCTGACACGCCGGCGCGTCGGTTTCGCCTCGTTGACGTGGTGCGACTGGATGAAGGCGAGCCGACGGGCGCCACCATCGCCGAGTGGATGAGCGCCGTTTCAGCCCATCGGGTGATGCGCTGGCGCGACGACTTGGACGCAGACCGCATTGCGCGCACCATCGCCGGGCTCTCAGTGGGCTTGGTCTTGTCGGGCGGCGGGGCGCGGGCCTACGCCCATGTGGGCGCCATTGCAGGCTTGCGCGCAGGCGGTGTGCCGATTGATTTCGTTGGCGGCGCCAGTATGGGCGCCGTCGTTGGTGCGGGCTTGGCGCTCGGATGGACAGATGACGAGATCGATGAGCGCGTGCGCGAGGCCTTTGTCACCTCCAACCCGCTCGGTGATTTTCGCTTGCCGGTGGTGGCCCTGACGGCCGGGCGGCGCGTGGAGGAGCGCTTGCGCCGCCACTTTGGCTCCGTGCGCATCGAGGACATGCCCATCCCGTTCTACGCCGTCTCAACCGACCTCAACGCCGGGCGGGTCCGGGTGCATCGCACGGGCCTGTTGCGCGAGGCCTTGCGCGCCTCGATCGCCCTGCCGGGCATCTTGCCGCCGGTGGTCTCAGGCGACGCGGTGCTGGTCGACGGGGCGGTGCTCGACAACTTTCCCCTCTCAACCATGCTGGAACTGCATCGCGGCCCCAACATCGGCGTCGATGTCACGCGTCAGCGCTCTCTGGCGCCGCATGACTTTGTCGAGCCGCCGAACTTTCTCCAATGGGTGGCGCGATTTGGCCTTGGCGAGCCGCCGCCCATCGCCAGCTTGCTGATGCGCGCGGGCACGGTGCAGGCGACGCACGGACAGCTGGCTGAGCTGGCGGACGGCATGATCCTGCCCGAGCTGGCGGATGTGGAGCTGCGCGATTGGCGCCGTTACACGGCGGCGGTGGAAGCGGGGCGGATTGCCGCTGACGCGCTGGTGAGAACGCCGCCGGCCAAGCTGGCGGCCACACTGGCGCGGGCGCGCGCGTCGATCGAGACCCGTCTGGCGGACGCCTGACGCCATGCGCAGCAGTCACGGGCGCACAGGCCACAGACCTCGGCCAGATGTGTCCCCCGTCAGATGTGTTTGAGTTCAGATGTGTCGGGGTCAGATGTGTTTGGGGTCAGATGTGTTTGGGGTCAGATGTGTCGGGGTCAGCTATTCGTCGGGTGTGGTGACCGGCGGATCCAGCGGCTCGCTTTGAACCTCCGACACAGGGCTGGTGCGCAGAGTCAAGCCGTCCGGGCCGACAACCTCCGTAGGGGTCGCCGGCTCAGCCGGCTCGCCGGCGCGCGTGCGCCATTCGATCGGCGCGCTCACACATCCCGCAGCGCCCGCCAGACACACGGCTGCAAGCAGGGGCGCCGCCGCTTGACGGGTCTTACTCGCCATCGGTGTCACCATCCGGCGTCGTATCAGGCGTGATGAAGCCGTCAAACGTGTCGTCATCGTCCTCGGCCGCAGTGTCTGACGCAGTGTCTGACGCTGCGTCTGACGCTGCGTCACCGGGCGTCTCGTCTGGCGCGATGTCAGCAACGGCGCCAACCACTGCGGAAGCTGCGCCTGCCGTTTCGTCCACTGCATCGCCGACAGCATCCGCCACAGCGCCACCGGCGTCAGAGGCCGCCTCGGCGACGGTGTCGGCGGCCGCAGGAACCCCGCCCTGCACCGCTTCTACTCCGGCGGCGACATCAGCGCCGACGTCTTCGCCAGCTTGCGTGGCGGCGTCACCCAAGACTTGGGCGCCAGAGTCTGCCGCCGCGTCTGGACCAGCATCTGGGCCAGCGTCTGATGGCGGCTCAGAGACCGGCGCCGCCGGCTGTGCGGGCTCTGGCGCGGGTTCAGGCACGGGTTCGGGCGCGGGTTCAGGAGTAATCTCGGTCGCTTCAACTTCCTCAGCCGCGGGCGCGACGGGTTCGGCGACGTCGGAGACTTCAGCGGCCTCCTGATCGCCCGGTGCGCTGAGATCGCGTTCCGGGGCAATGAAGTAGGCGGCGATAAGCGCCGCGCCCGCGCCGAATCCGAAAAACACGCCGGAGCGCGAAAACAGGGCGGCGTCTTCACGTTGACGATTGCGGCTCATGATG
>CAYGQB010000293.1:0-2540 GCA_964351895.1 uncultured Caulobacterales bacterium | reverse complement strand
GGGCCGGCGCTGCGCTTTGCCTTGCGCGAAGATGTGTTGACGTGTCTCCACGCCGGCGCGCGGCGTTTCGGGCCGGGCGCGGAAGGCGGGGACGAGATGGGCCTTGGGGCCCTCGTCGTGCGCCTGGCCGTGTTTTCCGCCCTCGCCGAGGCGGGGCGCCTGTCAGGCAGTCAAATTCGCGATGTGGCCCAGGCCTTTGCCAGCGCGCCCTTGCCCGCAAACCTCATCGAGGCCCTGGCCCGGTCCGCGCCGCGGGCGCTTCTGGCCGACGCCGTGGCCGCCTCCCACGCCGCCCCTCATCCCGCATCCGACTTGACCACCGACCGCGCCGACGCCCTCAGTGGCGACGCGCGCCCGCTCTTGCCCGCCATTGACGCCAGCCTGGCGCGGGTTTTGACGCCCGGCGAGCCGGTGACGATTGTGTTCGACGAGGCCGCCAGCCCGCGCCGGCGCGTGGGCGCGCTGGACGTACTGATCGCCGGCGGTTTGGCCGACATCTTGGCCGCCGGCGCGCCCGCTGCGCGTCAGGGCGGACCGCTTGTCGATGTCCGCATCAGCGTGGTGGCGCGCCCGGACATGACGCGGGCTGCGCGCGGCGACGTCTTGGCCGCCTATCAGCATGCGGCCTTGACCTGGTCGCACGAGGCCTTGCAGGAGCTGGGGGCGTTTCGATTGGCCCGCGCGGCCAGCCCGGCTTTTGCGCCTGGCGAGGTGCGGGCCGCGTCGGTGTGGCGGCGCGTGTTTGCCGGTTCCGCGCGCGGGGCCCTGCGCCGGGCAGGGTTTGCCGACGGGCCTGGCGGCTTTGTGGCGCACAGCGCGCGGGCCCGGCCGCGCGACGTGGTGCATCTGCTCAGCGCCTGCGCCCAGGCCGCTCTTGACCAGCGCAAAGACGTCGTCACCGCACCCGCTCTACGCGATGGCCAGGCCCGACACGCGGCCTATGTGCGCGACAGTCTGGCCGATGAAATGCGGGCCGTCGAACCTGAGATCGACTTGGTGCTGGCCGGCCTGGAGGGTCTTGAGGAACGGCGCGGCGACGCCGCCTGGCTCTATCGCGCCCTGGAGCGGGCCTTGGCGGCGTCCGGCGCCACAGAGACCGTCGCCAGCAGCCGCCAGCTGATGCAAATGATGTTCGACGCCGGGGTCCTGGGCCATGTGGTGGGTGACGCACGCGGCGGTGAACGCGACCTCTATCGCGACGCAGAAGCCGGCGCCGCCTTCAGCCTGGTCGACCCGGTGGTGCTGCATCCGGCCCTCGCCGAGGCGCTCAGCGCCCCCGCCCGCGTCGGCGCCCGCCGCGCCGCGAAAGCCGCCTAGCGCTTCAACTCGCGCATGGCGGTTTCAACCCCTGAGAGGGTCAGCGGATACATCCGGTCCGGGCCGATGATCTCGCGGATGAGGTCAATTGAGGGCGTCCATTGCCACTGCGATTGCGGCGTGGGGTTGAGCCACACCAGGTTAGGATAAAGCTCCACCACGCGCTGCAACCACAGGGCGCCGGGCTCTTCATTGACGTGCTCCACCGAGCCGCCGGGCACCAGGATCTCATACGGGCTCATTGCCGCGTCCCCGACAAACACCAGCTTGGTGTCGGCCGGGGTGCGGTGCAGGACATCCCAGGTCGGGGTGGCTTCATTGAACCGGCGTCGATTGTCCTTCCAAACGCGCTCATAGAGGCAGTTGTGGAAGTAGAGGTGATCGAGACGCTTGAACTCCAGACGGGCGGCTGAAAAGAGGCGTTCGCACTCGGCGACATGCGCGTCCATCGAGCCGCCAATGTCTAAGAGAAGCTGCACCTTCACCGCATTGCGCCGCTCAGGACGCATGACCACGTCCAGATAGCCTTGGCGGGCGGTGGCCCCAATGGTGGCGTCCAGGTCCAGCTCTTCGGCCGCCCCGTCGCGGGCAAACTGGCGCAGGCCCCGCAGCGCCATTTGCATGTTGCGCACGTCAAGTTGGCGGTCGCCGTCGAGGTTCTTAAACTCGCGCTTGTCCCACACCTTCACGGCGCGCTTGTGGCGGCTGTCGTCTTGGCCGATGCGCACCCCTTCAGGATTGTAGCCATGGGCGCCGAACGGCGACGTGCCCGCCGTGCCGATCATCTTGGAGCCGCCCTCGTGGCGCTTTTCCTGTTCAGCCAGGCGCTCGCGAAGCGTTTCCATCAGGGCGTCCCAGCCGCCCAGGGCCTCGATCTGTTCCTTCTCCTCGTCGGTCAGGATCTTCTCGGCCAGCTTCTCCAGCCACTCGGCCGGAATCTCAGCGCTGGAGATCAGGTCGCCCACCATCTCCATGCCCTTGAAGACGTGCCCAAAGACCCGGTCAAACTTGTCCAGGTCGCGCTCGTCTTTCACCAGGGCGGTGCGCGAGAGTAGGTAAAACTCGTCCACGGTGCGCCCGATCACGTCCGCGTCCAGCGCTTCGAGAAGCGTCAGATACTCGCGCAGAGAGACCGGAACCTTGGCGTCGCGCAGTTCAAGGAAGAAGCGGTGAAACATGCGTCCTCAAGTGATGGGCCGCGCCTTGGGGGCCGCGCCCTAGGG
>CAYGQB010000292.1:0-2549 GCA_964351895.1 uncultured Caulobacterales bacterium | reverse complement strand
CACGTTTGTGTAATCACACACCACCGCCAGTACGCCCGCATCGCCAAGCGCACGCAGGGCCGGCACGTCGGTGGGCTGGCCGATCATCGGGTCAGGATCGATCTTCCAATCGCCGGTGTGCAAAATCACCCCGAGCGGCGTTGAAATGGCCACCGCATTGGGCTCAGGGATCGAGTGGGTGATGGTGATAAAGCTGAGGTCGAACGGCCCCAGCTTGATTTCCCCATTGAGGGGAATTTCGTGCAAAGCCACGTCGCCAAGAAGACCTGCCTCGGCCAGGCGATCGCGCACCAGCCAGGCGGTGAAGGGCGTGGCGTACACCGGGACGCGCAACGTCGGCCACAGGTGCGCCACGGCGCCCATGTGGTCTTCGTGAGCGTGGGTCAGCACGATGGCCAGAAGATCGTCGCGCAGCTCTTCAATGAAGGCGGGGTCGGGCATGATGATCTCAACGCCCGGCGTGGTCAGATCACCAAAGGTGACGCCGCAATCGACCATGATCCACTTGCGTTCGTCGGGTGGACCGAAGCCATAGAGGTTGAGGTTCATGCCAATTTCGCCCGAGCCGCCCAGCGGCACGAACACCAGATCAGGCGCGTCGCTCACGAGGCCACCTGCCCGCCATTGAGACGAAAGATCTCCAGAAGCCCGCGCGACGTGATGTCGTGGTCGAAAATGTCGATGGTCTCGGACGCGCCTTCAAACAGGCTGGCGACGCCGCCGGTGGCTATCACTGTCATGGGTTGGCCGTATTCCTTGATCACGCGGCGGTTCAAACCGTCGATAAGCTCCACATAGCCCCAAAACACGCCCGACTGCATCGCCGAAACAGTGTCGCGACCGATCACGGCCCCCGGATCGCGGATTTCAACGCGCGGCAGCCGCGCCGCCGCCGTGTGCAGGGCTTGCAATGACAGGTTGATGCCGGCCGCGATGATGCCCCCTTCAAACCCGCCGTCCGCCCCAATGATGTCGAAGGTGGTGGCGGTTCCGCTGTCGACGATGATCGCCGGGCCGCCATACTGCAGGTAGGCGCCAATGGCGTTGACCAGCCGGTCAGCGCCCGCGTCTTCAGGCCGGTCCAGGCGCACCTCGATGCCCAGCCTCACCTCTTCATCGCCAATCACCATCGGCTCCACGCCGACATAGCGTCGCGACAGGTTGCGCAGGTGGAACATGGCTTGAGGCACCACCGTGGAGATGATGCAGGCGTGCAAGTCGTCGAACGAAACCTTGTTCAGCGCCATCAGCTGGGCCAGCCAAGGGGCGTACTCGTCGGCGGTGCGCGACGCGTCGGTGGAGGCGCGCCAGACCGCCACCCATTCGGTCCCGTCATAGATGGAGAACTTCGTGTTGGTATTGCCAACGTCGATTGCCAAAAGCATCAGCGCGCCGCCTCCTGCGGTCGGTCAAGGTGTAGACGGTGGGTCGTGGTGTGGCCCGCCTGATTGGGCCCGTCTTATTGAGAGGACGCGCCCGATGCAAAGAAGACGTCGCCCGCGTGGACGCTGACACGGCCTTCGCCGGTGTCCATGATGAGGGCGCCGTCTGGGGCAAGGTCGACGAACAGGCCTTCTAGCACGCGGTCGGGCAAGCGCGCCTGCACGCGCCCTTTCAATCCATGCGCCCGCGCCAGCCACGCAGGCCGCAAGCCGCCAAAGCCTTCACGGGCCCACGCCGCCATCCAGCGCTCAAACCCTTCAATCACCTGCTCCAGCACAGCGTCGCGGTCTGGCGGCGCGTTCGGGTTCAGATCGGCCAGCGACACCGTCCGGCGTCCCTCAACCTCAGGCGCGTGGGCAACATTGATCCCGACGCCGGCCATGAGATCGACGCCGCGCGGCGCGCTGACGGCTTCCAGGAGAATGCCGCTCAGCTTGGCGCCGTCGATGAGGACGTCATTGGGCCATTTCACGGTGACCGGCGCATCGGCGGCGCAGGCCAGGGCCACGTCTGAGACCGCCAGGGCCATGGCGAAGGAAAGCTGCGCGGCCTCAGCTGGGGTGGCGGCAAGCCGATAGACGCCTGTCGCCATCAGATTGCCGCTCGGGGCCGACCAGGCCGCGCCGCGCCGGCCGCGCCCGGCGGTCTGCGCGTCTGCAACGATCCAGAACGCAGGTGCGCGCCCCGCGTCCAGTTCTCGGCGCGCCGCGCTCATGGTGCTGTCGGTTTCAGCGAGGCGGACGACAGCCGGCGCGCGAGCGGACACGGGCGCCGGCCGCCTAGAACAGCGACGCGGCGGCGCGCTCAAGATAGGCCAGGGCCGGCGCGGAGACGGCGGGGATCACCAGCACCGGGAACATGGCCAGGCTGGCCCCGCCGGCGATCAGCGACAAGGGACGCGGCGCGGCCACCAAAGTGGAGGTCGGCGCGTCAAACCACATGATCTTGATCAGGCGCAGGTAATAGAACGCCGTCACCACGCTGGCCAAAACCGCCACGATCACCAGCCACCACAGGCCCGCCTCAGCGGCCGGGATAAAGGCGAACAGCTTGCCGAAGAAGCCCGCAAGCGGCGGTATGCCGGCGCCCGAGAACAACAGCATCGT
>CAYGQB010000291.1:0-2575 GCA_964351895.1 uncultured Caulobacterales bacterium | reverse complement strand
GCTAATGACCGACGCGCTTACCTCCCCCAGTGACGGCGCGCCGGTCATTAGCTCAGGCCCCTTGCGGTGTCGAAACCGCGCCCAAGGCGGCGTCCAGCGCCTCAATGGCTTGGCTGACGTCTTGTTGCGTGACAATCAGCGGCGGCGCCAGACGCACGACATTGTCGCCGGCCACGCCGACCAGAAGCCCGCGCTCACGGGCCGCATCGCGCACAGCAACGTTCGATCCAGCGACCTTGATCCCCGTCAAGAGGCCCTTGCCGCGCACCTCCAATACCTGGTCCGGGTGGGCGTCTTGGAGCTGCGCCAAGCCCTGCAAGAGAACGTTGGACACCGCCTCGACGTGTTCCAGAAAGCCCGGCGCAGTAAGTTCGCGCCACACCGCCAAGCCGACCGCCATGGCCAGTGGATTGCCGCCGAAGGTGGAGCCGTGAGTGCCCGGCACCATCACCGCGCCGACCTCTTCACGCGCCAGGCAAGCCCCCATTGGAAAGCCGCCGCCCACGCCCTTGGCCACAGCCATGATGTCGGGCTCAGCGCCCTGGGCCCACTGGTGGGCGAACAGCTTGCCGGTCCGGCCGGCGCCGCACTGAACCTCGTCGTGAATCAAGAGCGCCCCGCGCTCGCGTGTCAGCTCACGCACGCCGCGCAGGCACACGTCCGGCAGCGCGCGCACGCCGCCCTCGCCCTGAACCGGCTCAAGAATGACCGCCGCCGTGGTCGCGTCGACCTCGTTATGCAGCGCGTCATGATCGCCAAACTCAAGATTGACGAAGCCGGGCAAGGCGGGGCCAAAGCCCTCCAGGTACTTGGGGTTGCCGCCAGCGTTGATGGCGCCATAGCTGCGACCGTGAAAAGCGCCGCTAAAGCCGATGATCTTGATGCGCTCCGGCGCGCCGTTGGCGAAGTGATAACGTCGCGCCATCTTCAAGGCGCATTCAATCG
The DNA here is from genome assembly GCA_964351895.1 of uncultured Caulobacterales bacterium. GTDB lineage: Bacteria > Pseudomonadota > Alphaproteobacteria > Caulobacterales > Maricaulaceae > CAYGQB01. The sequence continues at coordinate 1,630 of CAYGQB010000291.1, read as the reverse complement.
CCTCGGTGCCTGAATTGGTAAAGAACACGCGATCGGCGAACGTGTCGGCGCAGTAGGCGGCGGCCAGCTCGGTCTGTCCCGGCACCTTGTACATGTTCGACAGGTGCCACAGCTTTCCCGCCTGTTCGGTCAGCGCGGCCACCAGCGCCGGGTGGCTGTGACCAAGCGCGTTGACCGAGATTCCAGCGATGAAATCCAGATAGGTGTCGCCGTCCGTCGTGGTCAGGCGCACGCCCTCCCCGCGTTCAAACACGAGGTCAGGCGGATTGTAGGTGTCCATAAGCGGCGCTGGCATGGCGCGATCCCTCCGAGCGCTCAGTCCTTGAGGCGCCAGCCCGAGCGCAACAGGGCCAGCACAGTGACAATCAAGATGACGTTTAAGGCGAGCGTGGCGCCGATGGCCACCGCCAACGAGCCGTCCGACACGCCGATGAAGCCAAACCGGAAGCCGTCGATCAAGTGAAAGAACGGGTTGGCCCGGCTCACCGCCTGCAGCGCCTCAGGCAGGCGCTCAATCGAGTAAAAGGTTCCCGACAGGAAGGTCAGGGGCGTAATGATGAAGTTCGAAATCGCCGCCAGGTGATCAAACTTATCCGCCCAGACGCCGGCGATCACGCCGATGCTTGCCATCAATACCGAGGCGGCGACCGTGAAGTAGAGAATGACCAGCGGATGCTCAGGACGAATGTCGGCAAACGGCGACACCACAACAATCCCAATCAGCCCGACCAGCACGCCGCGTGTCGCCGCCCCGCCAATAAAGGCGGCCGCAAGCTCGCTTGCCGACAAGGGCGGCATCAGGAAATCAATGGCGTTGCCTTGAATCTTCGCGACGATCAGCGATGAGGACGAATTGGCGAAGGCGTTGGTGAGGATCGACATCATCACCAGGCCGGGCGCCAGAAAGCGGGAAAACTCAACGCCCAGAACATCTGAGCGTCCGTCGCCCCAGGCCAGGCTCAGCACGGCCATGAACAAGACCGTTTGCACCGAAGGCGCAAGAACGGTCTGGACCGAAACCTTCAAGAAGCGACGCACTTCCTTGATATAGAGCGTCTGCAAGCCGATCCAGTTCACGCCGGCAAAGGCGCGCGGCGCCTTGAGAGAGCGCTCCTGAGGCGCTGTCGTCTGAGCGTGAGTCGTGCGGGTCGTGTCAGTCACCAAAGTAGGGCTCTTGCTTGAGTGCAGGCGGCGATGCCGCCGTAAGGCGCGCGAACATAACGCGACCTAGCACGAGGCAGGGGGCGCGTCAGCCGCCTTGGTCGCAGCACCGATCGAAGGCGATGCGGGCCGTCGTCAAATCCAATCGGTCGGAGTTTTCTCGCGAATCGGCGCCCCTATATCTTGTGTCGCAAATTCTCCACAGAGGCGATGATGGCGCCATGTTGAGAAAATTTTGGGGTTGGGTTACTACATGTAGGAGACGACAGGGGCAACGCAGCGCCTTGGCGCCACATATGGTGGCAAGGCCGCGTTAAGAAGCGACAGGAGCCTTTCAATGGCCTGGACTGACGAGCGCGTAGAAACACTGAAGAAGCTTTGGGCGGACGGCCTGTCCGCGAGCCAGATCGCCAAGGAGCTGGGCGGGGTGACCCGCAACGCCGTGATCGGCAAGGTGCACCGTTTGGGC
>CAYGQB010000290.1:0-2588 GCA_964351895.1 uncultured Caulobacterales bacterium | reverse complement strand
GGGGGGCTCATGAGGCGGCCAGCGTGACGGCTGCGACGCCCGCGACCAGCCACAGGCCGGCCGCCCGATTGGCGCGGAACGCGGCCAGGCACCAGTCGGCGTCGTCCAGGCGCGGCTGGCGCATCTGCACCACAAGCGCGGCGCCAAAGCCCAGAACCGCCGTCACCCCAATCGCCGGCGCCCCGGCGCTGGCGCGCGCCACGCCCCAGGCCACGCAGGCCACGCTGGCGACATAAAACAAGCTGATCGCCAGACGGGATCGGTCGCCAAACAGGCGCGCCGTGGAGCGCACGCCCACCAGGGCGTCGTCTTCGCGGTCTTGATGGGCGTAGATGGTGTCATAGCCGAGCGTCCAAAACGCCAGCCCCGCGTAGATCACGGCCACCCCCCAATCGAGCCGCCCGGCGGCGGCCGCATAGCCGACCAGCACGCCCCAGTTGATCGTGAAGCCGAGCCAGGCCTGCGGCCACCAGGTCACGCGCTTCATCAAAGGGTAGAGCGCCACCAGCGGCACGGACGCCACCGCGACGAGCTGCGCCAACGGCGGCAGGGCCAGAAGCACCAGAGCGCCAACCCCGCACTGAGCGGCGAGAAACCACAGGGCTTGGCACACTGATAAGGCGCCGGACGCCAAGGGCCGATTGGCGGTGCGCGCCACCTGGGCGTCCAGCTTGCGGTCCAGAATGTCATTGATGGTGCAGCCCGCGCCGCGCATGGCGACGGCGCCCAGACCATAGAGCGCGGCTATTAGAGCGTCCTCGCGCGTCCAGCCGCCCTGCAATCGGCCCGCCGCCAGGCCTACCCAGCAGGGAATGGCCACGAGCCAAAATCCAATGGGTCGATCATAGCGCGCCAGCCGCAGATAGGGCCGCCACGCCGCCGGCGCGCGTTCCACCCATCCATCCGGAGAAGCATCGGCGATCCGCTGATCGGCGGTGTCCGGCGGCGGAGCGGAGGGCGGTGGAGAGGAGGGCGGTGGCATCTGACGTTTCCCTCCTCTCGGCTTTTGGGCTCGCGGCTTTCTGGCTCGCGGCCGTGCGGACGCGTCCAGTTCGGGTGTGGCCAATAGGCCGCAACGCACGCGCGCCAGTCCCCAGCGCCCAGATCGAGCCGGACGCGGGCTCGACCTGCGCGCGCGCTTCAGGTATCACGCCCTCCGCTGCACGCAAGCATTGCCCGGGCCCAAGCCGGTTCGAGCAAGCCCCAAATTAGCTGCGACGCACAGCCTATTTCGCGACCGACTTGGCGCGACAGACGTGAGGACCGCTTGATGATCGAGAACACTCGCCCTTCGTAGCGCCCATCGGAATCGGGCGTTACACCGCATGCTGCTTGCCTTCGCACCGCGAATGGCCCGGCGCGCGGCCTGTCCCCAGATTCCGCCTCGCCTCGCATCTCTCGATCTGACTCCAGTCCACGCGTCAGGCCTGTGCGCCTTTCCGGCGGGCTCAATCTACAAGAAGGGCGTTTGCGCACGTGGTGCGCGGCGCGTGTCGCATGTCTTCTCCGCTGACTTCTTCCTCCCAGGCGCGTGCGCTGCGCCTTTTGGTTTCCGCGTGGGCCCGCCAGCCCTTCGCCTTCGCGCGGCTGATGGGCTGCGTCTTGTTGGCCACGTTGTTCGACCTGGCCTTGCCCGCCGCAACGGGTCTGCTGATCAACGCGGTCACGCAGTCGAGCGTCGACGCGGCCTCGCGCGCTGCGGCGTGGAGCGCCTTTGGCGTCTTTACGGTCGTGGTCTTGGGCGCCTACCTCAGCCGCCTGTTTGGCGTGATGGTGGTGCCGCACGCCTATCCGCGCGCCATGGGCGAGTTGGTCACCGCCAGCTACGGCCGCGTCCAGCGCTTTAGCGCCCAGTGGCACGCCGACACGTTTGCGGGAAAGACCGTGCGCGAGGTGGCGCGCGGCATGTGGGCGTTCGACACGCTGACCGACACGCTGACGTGGGGCCTGGGCCCGACCACGGTGATGCTGGTGGGCATGACCATCTATCTGACGGTCGTGTGGCCCTGGGTGGGGCTGTTCACGGCGCTGATGTTGGTGGGCTTTTTTGCCGCGATCTATGTTGGCTACGTCAAGCGCGCCGGGCCGATCAACGAAGCCTCCAACGCGCGCGACAGCGCCATTGGCGCGGCGCTCGCCGACGCGGTGGGCGGCAATGCGGCCGTGCGCGCGTTCGGCGCTGAGGCGCGCGAAGATGCGCGCTTTGCCCGCGTGGTGCGGCGCTGGCGCAAGATGACGACATGGGCCTGGTCGCGGTTCATCCAGGCCTGGATGGTGCAGTCGTTCTTCCTGCTGGCGCTTCAGGTCGGCATGGCCGGGCTGCTGGTGGCCGCCTGGACGCGCGGCGAGGCGAGCGCGGGCGACGTCGGCATGGCCATCGCCGCCTTTCTGTTGCTCAGCGGCTATCTGCGCCAGTTCGGCGAGGAGGCGCAAAACCTGCGCAAGGGCTTGGACGAGATGGCCGACATGGCCGCGTTCGCCCACACCGAACCTGAAGTGGCCGACGCGCCGGGCGCCAAGCCCTTCGCGCCGCGCGCCGGCGCGGTGTCGTTCCAACAGGTGCGGTTTCGCTACGCCGCCGACGACGC
>CAYGQB010000289.1:702-2612 GCA_964351895.1 uncultured Caulobacterales bacterium | reverse complement strand
TCGGTATAGGGATAGACCTGGATCGCGTTCACATAGCCATCGACCGAAGGTTCGATCAGGGCGCTGGTGCGGCCTTGTCTTATCGCTTCTACCGGTGAAACCGACGGCGCGCTGACGGTCCTTGTATAGGTCCGCGTGACGCTGCCATCGGGATTGGTGGTGACTCGTGCGCCGATTGGCATCATCTGGCCAGGCAGCGGAAGCGCCACCGCGGTCTCGACAATCTCGACCGGATAGTCGGTCCTGTCTTCGACAGGCGTGGCCGCGACAAAGGCCGCCGGATCAATCGGTTCGAGTTCCGTCGTGGCGCAGGCCGTGGTGAGTGCGAGGGCCGAAGTGGCGAGGATAATACGAAGCATGGGGATCATTCTCCTGTAACGAGGTCTTGGCCCCAGTTCAGGGCGTGGACGTAAAGGCCGAGGGGATTGGCGCGCAGGGTCTCTGCATCCGTCGGCGGCTGGGTAATGAGGGTAAAATTGCCGGTGAACCTTTGGGCACGAACCAGCGCACCATTCTCATAGGTCTTCTCGATCCAGCGGGCCTGGAAGCTGTCATCGGAAACGCGCACGACGCTGACCACATCCACCGTGCGGGACTTGCGGCCGACATCGGCGAAGGGATCATTGGCCGAGGCATATTCGTTGAGCGTGGTCGCTGCTCGGTCGGTCACGAAATCGTAGGCGCGCAGCCAGTTCTCGCGCACGACGACGGGATCGACGGAAAGGCCTCTGACGCGCTCAATGAAGTTCGCAAGGTGATGGGCGATCTGCGCATCGGTCGGGGTGTAGCGTTCCGTGGCCGGAGCGACGGCGCGGGCCGCGCCGGTCTCATCGACTTCGACCACATAAGGCGTGACGGTCGATTGCATGCTCCGCCAGACCAGCGCACCCGACGTGACGAAGCAAAGCCCGAGGCAGCCAAGGGCCATGAGCCGCCAGTTTTTCGCCTGTACGCGGGCGGAACCAATTCTTTCGTCCCACACTTGTCCGGCCTTCTGGTAAGGCGTTTCGGGAAACGGCCTGGGGCCGTAGCTTGATGAGGATCGCTTGAACGCCATGGCTTAGGCCTCCTGTCTGTTCGTGTTGACGGGCGAGCCTGCGGGCCGCTGCCGCGGCGCGCCTTGCCTACAATCCATCCCCCGGATGGATTGTTTTGCCTTTGGCAAACCGGCAACGCGCTCCCATACTTGCCCCGCTTGTCTGTAAGGCGTTTCGGGGAACGGGCTTGGCCCATAGCTGGATGAGGATCGCCTGAAAGCCATCGTCTAGTCGTCCTTGTCTCTGAGGGTGGGGTTCGCGCCCGAAGCGCCGCGATCACCGTCGCGGATCGAATGGGCGGCCATTTGGCCTGCCTGACCGACACGTTGTTGGGTCTGCATGCGCCGCGCCCAGCCGGGGCTTTGGGATGAGGATGATCCGGAGGCAGAGCTTTGCATGGATGCGGTCTCAGACCCGCCGGTGGCGCGCCAGGCCCCCTGACTGCCGCGCTGGTAGGCCTCGCGCATGGACTGGGCCGGACGGCTTGCCGCGCGGCGCACGGCATCCCCGCCTGCGCGGGCGACACCGGCAAGGCCTGCGGCGACACCCGCTGCGCCGGATGCGCCAGAGGCGACCGATCCCAGCGTATAGGAGGTGCGCGCCGCGCCCGCCATGCTGGCGCCGGCCTTGACGGCACTTGAAGCACCGCCTGCGACAGCGCCAACAGCGGCGCGGCCGCCCATACCGGCGACATAAGTCCCGGCAGCGACACCGGCTGCTGCGCCTGCGGCCGAGCCTGCTCCCAGCTGCGGCGCGCCGGTGATGAGGCCGGAGGCAATGCCTGGCGCAAAGATCCCCATCCAGAAGAAGACAATCGCGGCGAGCACAGTTCCCATGACCTGCGCCAGCGTCACATCATCGCCGGTGCGGAAC
>CAYGQB010000289.1:0-692 GCA_964351895.1 uncultured Caulobacterales bacterium | reverse complement strand
CAGAGGAAAAGAGCGTCGAGCCGATGCCGATAATGACGGCGAGCACCATGAGTTTGATGCCCGAGGTGATGACATTGCCGAGGACACGTTCAGCCAGAAACGTCGTCTTGTTCCAGAGCGCGAAGGGCACCAGCACAAACCCGGCCAGCGTCGTCAGCTTGAACTCCAGGATTGTGATGAAGAGCTGCACGGCGAGCACGAAGAAGGCGATGATGATCACGCCCCAGGCCACGAACATGACCGCGATCATGATGAAGTTATGGAAGAACGAAATCGGCCCCAGCATGTCGCCGATCTCTTCGAGCAGCGGCTGACCGGCATCGAGGCCGACACTGGCGATGAAGCCGGGGCGCAGGAGATCATCGGCGGTCATCGTCCCGCCGCCAGCGGTCACGCCAAGCTCGGCGAAACTGTCAAAGACGATCCCTGCGAGGAGTGGGAAATTACCGATCACGAAGGCGAAGAAGCCAACATAAAGCACCTTCTTCAGGAGCCCGGCGATGACGTCGGTGTTCTGGCTGAGCGCCCAGAACAGTCCCGCTAAGGTTATGTCGATGGCGATCAGCGTGGTCGACAGATAGGCGACATCGCCCGCCAGCAGGCCGAAGCCGCTGTCGATGTAGGCAAGAAGGTTGCCAGGAAGGTGTCGATCACGTCCATGGCGCGCTACTCTCCGAGGAAGGCCCGGGTGC
>CAYGQB010000288.1:0-2617 GCA_964351895.1 uncultured Caulobacterales bacterium | reverse complement strand
TAGGGTTGGCACAACCAGCCCCACGCCCTTGCCGGAGCGGGTCGGCGCGAAGGCCATGACATGTTCCGGGCCGTCATGGCGCAGATAGGCGGATTTCCAGCGCCCGAGAAACACGCCGTCCTCGACCAGAAGTCCGGCTTTGCGTACATCATGCGCACTGGCCCAGCGCGCCGACCCATAAGTTGTCAGATGCTTCTTCGATCGCGCCCGCAGCAGTGAACCGATCACGGCGACCACCGCCCCCAAAAACCCGCCACCCGCCGCCATGAGTCCGCCGCGCGCAAACACGCCCGGCGCATAGGCTTCATAGGCGTACCACCACTGGAACAGACGCCAGGGCCGATAGACCGGCGTATCGCCAAGCATGAACCAGGGCCGGCCCAGCCCCGGCTGGTAGCCAAGCGCCTCTGCGGTCCACTGGGTCGCGCCCCAAATCGAGAACAGGATGATCAGGCAGACCAGACAGAAGGTGCCGATAAGAACTTTCGTGCCGGTCATAATGCGCTCCGAACAGACAAGGGGAGCGCTCAAGCATCAGCCAAAGCGAGGCCCTCGCCCAGACGGGAAAGGCGCAAGAATTCGCAAATCCGAGATTGGACCTTTTCAACTCCGGAGCGTCATTTTCCGGATTGCGGGAATCAAACAACCTGACTACGGTCTACGTACAACCAGTTTCTGTGTGAGCAAAGTTACTGGATCAATCATGTCGGCAGGAGGACATGGGCGCAATGAACAAGTCGGAGCTTCGCTGGGGCGTCGAGCGGCGTCTCGAGTTTATCGAGTTCCGGCTGTACTGGGAGGGGCATGTGAACCGCGGCGATCTGATGGAAGTTTTTGGCGTCTCGGTGAATCAGGCTTCGACCGATCTCAACCGTTATCTGGAGCTCGCGCCGGGCAATATGCTCTACGATAAGAGCGAACGCACTTATGTGCGCGGCGATCACTTTGCGCCGAAATTTCTGCAGCCGGATGCGGGTCGTTATCTTTCACAGCTTCATTTGCTCGATCAGGGGATCGTGGAGCGGTCGGATGCCTGGCTGGGCCATCTCCCGGAATTTGAAGCGTCGCCAACACCAGCGCGCGGCGTCGATCCGACAATTCTCCGCTCAGTTCTCAAAGCCATCGAAAACAGCGACGCCATCGAAGTGCGATACCAGTCCATGTCAAACCCGGATCCCGTCTGGCGCTGGATCGCGCCACATGCGCTCGGTTTTGACGGGTTCCGCTGGCATGCCCGCGCCTGGTGCCTGAAGGACGAGGTGTTCAAGGACTTCGTGCTCTCGCGCATGCTCAAGGAACGAGGGCGCAAACCTTCAGAAATAGATCCGCAGGCCGACCTCGACTGGCACAGGAAAGTCGAGTTGGAGGTCGTCCCGCATCCGGCCCTTTCCGAAGCCCAGCGGGCCGCAATTGCGCTCGACTATGGCATGACCAATGGGAGCGCCAGTCTCTCGGTCAGAGGCGCCATGCTTTACTACACACTCCGCCGCCTGGGACTGGACACTGATCCCGACGCCCGCAAACCCCAGGATCAGCACATAATTTTGCAAAACCGCAGTCGGGTCCTTGATTCGGCAAACACCAATCTGTCGTGAGTGAAATGCAATGAAAGCTTTTGAATTCGACCAGCATTTGATCACGGCCTATGAACGGTTCTCGCGCTCCTTCACCTCCATTCGGTCAAATGACCTGCGATCTGAAATTGATCGCCAGTATGACGAAGGGCGTTTTTGGCCTGAGGCTTTGTTGTCACTGAACCCCCGCTATCGGTCGGACAAGAATATCGATGAACTTGTAGCGTCGGGCGATCTGGATAGCGCCACTGGCAAGGTTTTCCGTTTTGGTGACGTCCCGATGACGTTTTATCGGCACCAAGCCGAAGCCATCGCCAAGGCGAAAGCGGGTAAGAGTTTCGTCGTTACGACCGGGACGGGATCAGGAAAATCCATGTGTTTTTTTGTGCCGGTGGTGGACGCGATTATCCGGGCCTTACGCGCAGGAAAACCAAGAAAAACCAGGGCGATCATCGTTTATCCCATGAACGCGCTGGCTAATAGCCAGTTGAAGGAGATTGATAAATTCATCAGCCAGTCGGACCTTCCGGAAAAGATGCGCCCAGTGATCAAGCGATATACCGGACAGGAAAGTCAGGAAGAGCGCCAGAAGATCGCAGCGAATCCACCGGATATACTTCTGACTAACTATATGATGGCCGAGCTCCTTCTGACGCGTCAGGATAAGCTGGACGCGCAGGTGGTCGAGAATGCGAGCAGCTTGGAATTCATTATTCTGGATGAGCTGCATACCTACCGGGGGCGACAAGGCGCAGACGTTGCCGTTCTTGTCCGGCGACTTCGGGACAGATGCGCGCCCGACAGGGCGCCTGTATGCATCGGTACTTCGGCCACGATGGCATCCGAGGGATCAGATGAAAGCAGAGCTGTTGCCGTGGCAAAAGTCGCCTCCCGTCTGTTCGGCGCGGATATCGGTCCCGATGCCGTCATTGATGAGTCTCTTCAGCGAGCTACGGATGACAATATCAGTTTGGCAGAAGCTATTTCTGCCTTGCCATCCGCTCTTGCCGACGGCGTTCCGAATGTTTTGGACGATCAGAGAC
>CAYGQB010000287.1:0-2619 GCA_964351895.1 uncultured Caulobacterales bacterium | reverse complement strand
GTATTGCGCCGTCCGGGGGCGTGGCGCAATCGCGGTTTCCACTCTGGCCGCCAGAGGCGTATGAAGCGCCGACAAGAGCATGAAGGATGGATCCGTGAACGCACCCGCCGCACCGCAGGCTGACAACTCAGGCATGGTCCGCACGCTGGTCTTCGCCATTGGCGTGATGACGCTGGCTGTCGCCTTCATGGTCGGCGCGATCTTCGGGCGCCTATCAGCGCCCGCCGGCGCGCCCGCCCCGGTGGCGGGCGTGGATTTCGCCGCCGCGCCGCAAGTCGAAATCGGACTGCCGCCAGGGGCCTTGGTCGTCGACCAGTCAGTCAGTGCAGAGCGGTTGACGTTGACGCTGCAATCAGCCCGCGGCGAGACCTTCGTCTACACGACGCCCTTGAGCGGCTATGATGGGCCTGTTCGCCTGGTCTGGCGGACGCTGGAATAGACAGCGAACCGCACCATCACCGATGTGGTGGTCGTCATACGCGTGTCGCTGAGCCGGGGCATAAGCCCCTTTGTGTGCACTAAGGAGGCTCTCCATGGCCAATAGCTTCGCTGATGCTGTCCGACGCGGGCGAGCCGGGCCTGGACTGACGCGGCGTGGGGCGCTGGTCGCCGGCACGGCGGGCGTGGGCGCGGTCTCTCTGAGCGCCTGCATGTCGCCGCCGCCGCCGCCGCCCGCGACGGGGCTCTTCCGACACGGGGTCGCCAGTGGTGATCCTATGACCGACCGGGTGATCATCTGGACCCGCGTCAGTCCGATTGACAGCGGCGCGATTGACGTCGCCTATTCTGTCGCCCGCGATGAGGCCTTCACCGACATCGTTAAGCGCGGGGCGGACGCCACGTCAGCAGCCCGCGACTTCACCATCAAGTGGGACATTACGGGTCTGGAGCCTGGCCAAACCTACTGGTACCGCTTTGAAGCGCGCGGTGAGCAGTCCCCGGTCGGGCGGCTGCGCACCCTTCCCGACGGGCCGATCGAGCGCATGACCTTGGCCGCCGTGTCGTGCGCCAATCATCCCGCCGGCTGGTTCAACGTTTATCGCGAGGTGGCCCAAACTCCGGATCTCGATCTGGTCGTGCATCTGGGCGATTACCTCTACGAGTACGGGGTTGGCGGCTACGCCACGGAGTGGGGAGCCAACAATGAGCGCGTGCCCGATCCGGCCCATGAAATTGTCTCGCTCGACGATTATCGGCGCCGCTACGCCCAGTATCGCGCTGACCCGGATTTGCAATCAGCGCATGCGGCGGCGGCCTGGATTACGATCTGGGACGACCATGAGTCGACGAACAACGCCTACACCGACGGGGCCGAGAATCATCAGCCCGAGACAGAAGGCGAGTGGGATGCGCGCAAACGGGCCGCCGTGCGCGCCTACTTTGAATGGATGCCGATCCGCGAGCCGGAAGTCGGCCGGGTGCGCGAAGGCATTTGGCGCAGCTTTGAGTTGGGCAGTCTTGGCTCGCTGATCATGCTGGAGACGCGCCTGACCGCGCGTTCGCCAGAGGTGCTGTGGGCCCAAGCTCCGATCGCGGCGGACGCCGATCCCGCCGACCCGGCCAACCAGGCCGCCATGGCCGCGTTCCTGTCAGATGTGGTGGGCGACCCGACCCGCACCATGATGGGCGCAGAACAGATTGCCTTCGTTGCTGAGCGCCTCGCCGCCTCGGCCGGCGAGGGCAAGCCCTGGCAGATCTTGGGCAACCAGGTGCCCATGTCTCAGATCACCTCGCCCAACTATGTCGAGACCTTGCCTGGCTGGTTGAAATTCGTGATCAAGCGCCAGTTCCCTGAGGCTTGGGATACGCTGTTGCGCACCCAGTTTGGCATTCCCCAGAGCCTGGATCAGTGGGACGGCTACCCGGCCGAGCGTGAGCGGCTTTACGCCGCCGTCGCCGACGCCAAGGCGCGCATGGTGGTGCTCACGGGCGACACGCACTGCTTCTACACCAACATATTACGGCGCGCCGACGGGTCGCTTGCGGGACATGAGTTTGGAACCTCCTCGGTGACTAGCCCCAGCGAGTTCAACCTGGTGACGGCGCCGGGCGTTGATTTTGGCGCGCTGACCGAAGCGGCCAACGAGGGGCGTGTGGTGCTGCATGATCCGTATAAGCGCGGATTCGCGCTGGCGACGCTGCGCTCCAGCCGATTGGAGATGTCCTATATCTCCGTCAACACCATCACCTCGCGGCGATACAACGCTGAGGAACGGTATCGCTTCACCTTGACGCCGACCGAAGACGGCGGGGCTCAGCTCACAGACGCCAAAGCCTAGGCTGAGGCGCGCGGCGCGCCGGGTGGGGTGTGTGGGGTCGGGTGTCGGGTGTCGGATGTCTGGGGCCAAGATCGAGAGTCAAAGTCGGGGGACAAGACCATGAGCAAGGTGACGCGTCGCGCGGCGCTCGTCAGCGCCAGCGCAGCGGCGGCGGGCGCCGCATCAGGATGCGCGCTCTTAGAGCGCGCCCGCGGACGCAAGGCGGCCGCGCCGGCGCCAGAGTTCCTGCATGGCGTCGCGAGCGGCGATCCGCGCAGCGACGCGCTTGTCATTTGGACGCGCGCGACGCCGACGGACGAAGAGCGTGCGCCGGTTGAGCTGAGCTGGCGCGTGGCGCGCG
>CAYGQB010000286.1:0-2620 GCA_964351895.1 uncultured Caulobacterales bacterium | reverse complement strand
GTCTGGGCGTTGGCCTATGTACAGCTGCTGGGCGACAACCAGGTAGAAGCCGTGACGGCCATTGGCCGCGGCGGAGAGGTCTACCAAAGTCTTGGTTGCGCATCGTGCCATGGCGCCGGCGGCGGCGGCAATGGTTTGACGGCGCGGCAGGTGCGCATCGAGCACACGTGCATCGGGCCCCCACACCTCCTGTGCGTCGCGCCGCAGCCGCGCCACCGCCTCAAGCTGGGGCGCGCCCAACTCTAAGGTCGGCGACATGGTTCCCACCACGCCCGACAAGCGGATATGGGGGTTGAGATCGCGGCGCAGCTGGCTCAAGGCGACCAGAAAGTTCCCCGTCGCTTCAGCTGACAGGCCGTCCAAGGTCGTTGGAGCAAGCACGTGGGACGCGGCCGCCAAGGCGTTGACCATGGCGAACGACAGGCGCGGCGGCGCGTCGATGATCACCAGGTGATAGGTGTTGGCGACGCGCGCATCCATCAGGGCGCGGGCGAGGTTGAAGCGGCTGTCAGATTCAGTGTCGGTCTGAAACGCCCACTCGATCATCAGGCGATTTTCAACGCTGGCCAGCGGATACTGGGCGGTCAAAAGGCGCGTGTTCGACATCGGCGCTGGCAGGCGCACCGGATCGTCGCACAGATAGCCGCCCATGCGCTCCCCGGACAGGACCGCGTCGACTTGGCTTTCCACGTCCAGAACCCGCGCCCCGCGTGCGACCATGGCCGACAAGGAGCCCTGGAAATCCAGGTCGATCAGAAGGACGCGCTTAGACAGGGCGCTGTCAAAGTAGGCCGCCAGATTGGCCGCCAGCGTCGTCTTGCCCACCCCGCCCTTGAGGTTGCCAACGAGAAGCACCGGCGGCTGGGGCGCGCGCGACCACTCAGAAAAGCCCTCCGGCGGGCGCGACGCGCGCAAGCTCCACAGGTCGCGGTCGCTCTTCAGGGCGTCGGCCACGGCCTCGTAGGAGGCCAGCTCATGGGCCATGCCGTCGCGTTCATGCTCGGCGATGAGCAGCTTGTCGCGCAGTCCCGCTTCGGAAAAGCGCGGCCACACAAACCGCCCCACAACAAGCCCGCCCAAGACCGCGGCTAGTACGGTCACGACTGCGACGATCACCATGCCCACTTCTCCCGGTCGGCCCTAGGGCGCACGTGACGGTTTCTCGTCGCCCGCCCTGTGATAGCCGCGCGCCAGGACGAAAGCGAGCAATCCGAAGACTAGGATCTGTGCAAGAATTTGCACCGGCGCGCCCGGGGCCGCCAAATCCTCGTTGACACTCTCCAGCATGTTCGCAAACAGCGCGCCCGGAGGCGCCCCGTCGCCGGTCAAAACCAGCGCCATCAGCGCGCCCAAGATCAGGGTGCAATTGTAGCCGCCATGGGCGCCCATGACGCCATAGACGCCGCGCTCGCGCAGCGCCCAAAATGAGAACGCCAAGCCCACGGTCGCCGTGCCGGCGACAACAGCCAAGCCGATCAGCGGCCCCACCAGGGCCCGATCAATGTGCAGCAAGCCAAAGCCCAGCGACGACACCAGCACAGCCACACCAACGCCTGAACGCGCCGAGAGACTGGACAGCATCCAGCCGCGGCAGACGATCTCCTCAGACGCGCTTTGGATGAGGACAATCACGCCGGCAACCGCGAACATGGTCAGATAGTCCGGCCGCAACAACAGCGCAAATTGGGGGCTGAGAGTGGTGTCTTCGGCCTCTCCGATTCCCAACAGGGCCACCAGACCCGCAGTTAAGAACAGCATCGCAAAGGCAATCAACGCGCCCCCGGCCACGCCGCGCAGATAGCGCGCGCCAGCCGCGCCGCCCGAAAATCCCATGGCCGCCAGAGAGCGCTTCTCAACCCGCATCCCCCAGATCACGGACATCAGCGCCATGCTTGGAAAGAACACGAGCGCAAACACCATCAGGGTGAGGAGCGTGTTCTCCGCCATGTAGTTTTCAAAATCCCCCGAGGCCAAACCGCCGCCCACGAAGGACGCGCCCACCACCCCGATGATCGCGGCAACCAGGCCAACGATCACGAAGCTGAGCATCAGGCCCAGCGCTGCGAGAGGTCCCGCGCCATGGCCTGGCGGCGGCGTCGGTCCGAACACGGCGGTGTGCACCGGCGGCTTGGGCGCCTCGGTGACCGGGCGCACGTCACGGTGCGAAGCGTCTTGGGTCATCGCTTGTCCTTAGGTCGAGGCCATCTCGCCGGCCGCCTGGTTGTCATCCATCAGGCGCCGCCGCACCAGTCCGGCGGACGGCCCCATACGCGCCATCAGCGCATAGGCGTGCGCCAAGCCGCCGCCGGCAAACACAAGGTCCATCGTGCGTCCCGTGTCGGGCAGCCACATCAGCGCCGCGCCATAGGCTGCGATGGCGAGAAACCCAAACACTGTCAGAGCGGCGCTGGAGACGATCAGAGCGCCGGCCTGGCCTTGCACGGCGCGCGCGGACACGGCCAGCGGGCGCTCTTGGCGCGCCATGGCGGCGGCCGGCGCGCCCGCCAGGCGCAGCGACAGAACAAAGGCGGCAACCAGAGCGCCGACGCCGACCACGCCGCCTGTAACCGCGAACGCCAGGGCGCGTCCTGGCGTTCGCGGTTACAGGCGGCGTGGTCGG
>CAYGQB010000285.1:0-2645 GCA_964351895.1 uncultured Caulobacterales bacterium | reverse complement strand
TGCCCGTCCTGAAAGTCGACAACGCCAAGGTGCGCAGCGCCCAAATCGCGCGCCTGCGGACTTTGCGCGCGAACCGGGACGCCCAGGCGACCGAGAGCGCGCTGGAGGCGCTGACGGCGTGCGCCGCCTCGGGCAAGGGCAACTTGCTCGCCTGCGCCGTAGATGCGGCGCGCGCGCGCGCCACCGTTGGCGAAATGTCTGACGCTCTGGAGAAGGTCTTCACCCGCCACACCGCCAAGATCGCGCGCGTGCGCGGCGTTTATGGCGCCACCGCCGGGGATGACCCACAGGTGATGAAGGCGCGCGCCTTGACCGAGCTTTTCATCAGGCAACTGGGCCGAGCGCCGCGCCTCTACATTGCCAAGATGGGCCAGGACGGCCACGACCGCGGCCAGAAGGTCGTCGCCAGCGCCTATGCCGACATGGGATGGGACGTCACCATTGGGCCCCTGTTCCAAACCCCCGAGGAGGCCGCCCGCGACGCCGTTGAAGCCCAGGCCGACATCATCGCCGCCTCCAGCCTGGCGGCCGGGCATCTCACGCTGGTGCCCGAACTGCGCGCCGCCCTCGCCGACCAGGGGGCGGACGACATGATGGTGGTGGTTGGCGGCGTGGTGCCGCCCGACGACGTGGCCACCCTCAGCCAGATGGGCGCTGCAGCCGTCTTCCCGCCGGGAAGCGTCATCGCAGACACGGTGGTGGCGATGCTTGACGCGCTGGGGCCGCGCATCGGACTGGACTTAGGCTAGACGGCGGGACTTAAGGTAGAGTGCGTCAACACCTGCCCCCGTCTGATTGGAAGAGAACGCGCCATGCCTTATGCTGAACGCCGCCGACTGGACCTTGCCCCCGCGCCTCGCTGCGCTGCACCTTTGGGGCGCGCAGGGCGCACGGGCGCCCGGCTGGCCGCGCTCGTCATTGTGGCTCTCGTAGCGGCCTGCGCGACCACCCCAACAGTGTACGGGCCGGCTGCAACAAGCGGGGCGGCCGGCTACTCCGACTTTCCCATTGAAAGCGATCGCTACCGCGTGACCTTCCAAGGCGGCAATGATCTGTCGCAAGACATGGTGGAGGGACTTGCCCTACGACGGGCCGGCGAAATCGCTCGCGAGCGCGGGGCTGAGTGGTTCCGCGTCGTTGATCGCTCCTATGGACTTGAGAGCAATTCCGGCGGCGGCTCCAGCGTTGGTGTGGGCGCAGCGGGCGGATCGTCGGGGCGCAGCAGCGTGGGCTTGGGCGTCTCCATCGACCTCACCCCGCCGCGCGTGCGCCATGCGGTCTCGCTGGAGGTCATCCTCGGGCGCGGCCCTCAGCCAAGCGGCCCGGACGTCTACGGCGCGCAGGCGGCCGCAACGCTAGGCGCCTAAGGTAAATGACCCCCGGCGAAGCGCCACTGCCGCTTGAGGATGCGCACGAGCTTGATCCGTCAGCGCGCGCGCTTTTGAACTTGCTGGTCGAGCTGGGGCGCAAACAGCCTTACGAGCTGACGCTCGACCAGGCGCGCGGCTTTGCTGACTCGCGGGTTGATCTCTTGGCTCCGCGCGACCTGGAGCCCGTCGCCACGACTGAGCTGAGCGCCGTGTCGCGCGCCGGCGCAGCCCTGCGCCTTCGTCGGTATGACGCTGACAGCGCGCCCGTCGTCGATCACGCGCCGGCGATTGTGTTCTACCACGGCGGCGGATTCGTCTTGGGCTCGCTCACATCCCACGATCACGTCTGCCGTGACTTGGCCGCGGCAAGCGGCCTGCCGGTGATTGCGGTGGAGTATCGCTTGGCGCCGGAGACGCCCTATCCGGGCCCTGTGGACGACGCCGAGGACGCCTATATCTGGGTGCGCGCACGCCGCGTCGCTCAGCCTCGACCCATCTCGGCTGGCGCTGGCGGGAGACAGTGCGGGCGCGTGTTTGGCGACGGCGGTATGTCTTCGGCTGCGCGCGCAACCTCTCGTGCAGCCGGCCTATCAGTTCTTGATCTACCCCGCGACGCTGGCGCTGGCGAACACGGCCTCATCGCACCGCTTCGCAGAGGGCTACTTCCTGCATCGCCAGACCATGACCTGGTTCTCAAACCAGTACATCAAGGACCAGGACCCGCGCGATCCGGGGATCTCTCCGCTTCTGGCGCCAGACCTGAACGGCGTCGCGCCGGCCTATGTCATGGTCGCGGGGCATGATCCGCTCCGCGATGAAGGGGTCGCCTACGCCAATCGGCTTAAGCAGGCCGGTGTTCCCGCCACTCTGGTGGAATATCCCGGCCAGATTCACGGCTTCATCAGCATGGCCGGGCTGATCCCGGAGGGCCGCGCCGCGCTCAGGGCGGGGGCCGATGCGGTGCGACGCGCGCTCCTCGCGCCGACCCCGGTCGCAGACGCGACCGACGTTTCCGCCTAGCTCTCGTCGTAGCGCTTGGCGAATTCGGTTTCACCGCCGCCCGCCAGGGTCTTGGCCTGATCGATCCACTTGTCGCGCTCAACCCGGCCCTTGAAGGCGAGCTTGTCGTCAACTTCGGCCACTTGCGCTGCGCTCCAGCTCGCAATCTGGCGATAATAGTAGATTCCAAGCTCGTGCAGGACGCCTTCCAGCTTCGGGCCGATGCCCTTGATCTTCTTCAGATCATCGGGCTCGCCTTCGGTCGCGGACGTCAAG
>CAYGQB010000284.1:0-2651 GCA_964351895.1 uncultured Caulobacterales bacterium | reverse complement strand
CCCTGTGGTCACGTCGATGGCGTGACCCTCTTGAAGTGTCACCACGGCCTTCTTGGAGTCTGCGCGCCGGCCAGTGACGCCGCGAAAGCGCTTCACCTTGCCCTTGAGCACAGACGTGTTGACCTTGGTGACTTTCACCTTGAACAATTCCTCGACCGCCTCAGCGATCTCTTTCTTTGTGGCGCTCAACGGCACCTGAAACACCACCTTGCCGTCCTCTGACTGCAAGGTGGCCTTCTCGGTGATGAGCGGACGCGTGATCGCGTCATAGTGACGAGCGGCGGGCATTAGGCCTCTCCCTCAGCGCGGGGGGCGCGAACCAGACGCGCGTGCAGCGCCTCAACCGCGTCCTTGGTGAGCACCAGCGTATCGCGACGCAGAATGTCGTAGACGTTGATGCCTTGCACGGGCAGCACGTCGACGTTCGGCAAGTTGCGCGCCGCCTTGGCGAAGTTGTCGTCCAGCTCCGCCCCGCCGATCACGAGCGCGCCGCCCGCCACCTTGAGCGCCGCGAACGCATCCTTCAGCGCCTTGGTCTTGGGCGCGTCCATGCGCGCCTCATCCAAGACGATCAGCTCCTTGGCGCCCAACTTGGCCGACAAGGCGTGGACCAGCGCAAGCCGGCGCACCTTCTTAGGCAACTCATGTTCGTGGCTGCGCGTGCGCGGCCCGTGAGCCACGCCGCCACCGACGAAAATGTGCGAGCGCCGGTTGCCGTGACGGGCCCCGCCGCCGCCCTTCTGGCGACCAAACTTCTTGCCGGTGCGCGCAATCTCACCGCGCTCCTTGACCTGGTGCGTACCTGCGCGCCGCTTGGCGAGTTGGTAGCGCACCATGCGATGCAGCAGATCGCGGCGAATGTCTTCCAACGGCACGCCAAAGACGCCCGCGTCCAGATCAATCGACCCGGCCTTCTTGGCTTCAAGCGTGGTGACGTCAAACTTCATCAGGAGTCTCCACCGTCTTGTGCGTCGCCCGCGTCGGACGCGGTCTCGCCGGCGCTCTCGTCAGCCGCGCTCGCGCTCGCAGCACCGACCGCAGCAACCAAAGCCGCAGGCGTGGGAAGCTCGTCCGCGCCATGCCCCTTGATGGCGTCGCGCAGCTCAATCCAGCCCCCGTCAGGACCTGGCACGGCGCCGCGCACCAGAACCAGCCCGCGCTCAGCATCAACGCGCACCACTTCAAGGTTCTGAGTGGTCACGCGGGCGGCCCCCATGTGGCCGGCCATCTTCTTGCCTTTAAACACTTTTCCCGGATCCTGGCACTGGCCTGTTGAACCGTGCGCACGGTGGGAAATCGACACGCCATGCGAGGCGCGCATGCCACCAAAATTGTGCCGCTTCATGGCCCCGGCGAAGCCCTTGCCGATCGACACGCCGCTGACGTCGACCTTCTGGCCGACAACGAAGTGGTCGGCTGAAATCTCAGCACCGACCTCAACCATCTTGTCTTCGTCGACCCGAAACTCGATGAGCTTGGACTTGGGCGCGACATTGGCCTTGCCAAAGCGCACCCGCTCAGGCTGCGACACGCGAGAGACTTTGGCCGCGCCGGCGCCCAGCTGCAGCGCCGCATAGCCGTCGTTTTCGATCGTGCGCTGGGCCACAACCTGAACCGCGTCCAGATGCAGCACGGTGACAGGCACGTGCGCGCCCGCATCGTCAAAGACGCGGGTCATGCCAACTTTTTTGGCGATCACACCGGTGCGCATGGCGCTAGGCCCCCAACTTAATCTCAACGGACACGCCAGCCGCCAGGTCGAGCTTCATCAGCGCGTCGACTGTCTGCGGCGTCGGGTCCACGATATCGAGCACGCGCTTGTGCGTGCGGATTTCAAACTGCTCTCTCGACTTCTTGTTCACGTGCGGCGAACGGTTGACCGTGAACTTCTCGATCCGCGTTGGCAGCGGGATCGGCCCGCGCACATCCGCGCCCGTGCGCTTTGCAGTGTTCACAATCTCCGCGGTCGAGTGATCGAGCACGCGATGATCAAAGGCCTTCAGCCGGATCCGGATATTCTGGCGTTCCATGACCGTCTGGGTCCCTTTCAACGCAGTGTTTCAAAGCTCGCCGTTGGAAACGCGAACGGGACGCCGCCGAATGGGGCGTCCCGCCGCGTGTCCGCTGACGCGTCCTACTCGGTGATCTTCGACACCACGCCGGCGCCGACGGTGCGACCGCCTTCACGGATGGCGAAACGAAGACCCTGATCCATGGCGATCGGCGTAATCAGCTCGACCGTCATATTCACATTGTCGCCCGGCATCACCATTTCCGTGCCCGCAGGCAACTGGCACACGCCCGTCACATCGGTGGTGCGGAAATAGAACTGCGGACGATAGTTGGTGAAGAACGGCGTGTGACGGCCGCCTTCTTCCTTGGTGAGGATGTAGGCCTCAGCCTCAAAGTTCTTGTGCGGCTTGATGGAGCCGGGCTTGGCCAAAACCTGGCCGCGCTCAACGCCGTCACGATCCACGCCGCGCAACAGAGCGCCGATATTGTCGCCCGCCTGACCTTGGTCAAGCAGCTTGCGGAACATCTCAACGCCCGTGCAGGTCGTCTTGACGGTGTCGCGAATGCCGACGATCTCGATCTCCTCGCCCACCTTCACGATGCCGCGCTCAACCCGGCCCGTGACCACGGTGCCGCGA
>CAYGQB010000283.1:0-2652 GCA_964351895.1 uncultured Caulobacterales bacterium | reverse complement strand
TGAAGCGGTTTTCCAGGTTCCAGGCGCTTTGACCATGGCGCAAGAGAGCAAGCGTGGGCATTGGGGCTCCATTCGATAAGACAAAGCTGACGCCGGGTTAGACGACGGGTTAGACGACACGCGGGGTGCGGGCAAGACGCGCGCTGGCGGTTCATTCGCCCGAACCAGCCGATTGGGACGGCGCCCAGCGCGCGCGCCACGTCTCCAGCGCTTGGGCTGCGACGTGCGCCGCGCTCAGTTCGGCTGTCGCCATATCGCCGCGGATCAGGCCGGCGAGAAGCGAGCCGTGCTCCAACATGCCTTGCAACTGGCTGGCGGCCAAGGTGCTGGCTTGCTCATCGCCGGCGCCGACGAACCCCGGGGTCTGCGTCACCGCGGCGGCGAAACGCGCGCTCAGGCGCGTTTTCACCACCTCGTAGAAGGCGTCCGATAAGGGTCCGCCAGCCCCCGTTTCAGCCACCATCATTCGAATGAGCGCGCGGGTGCGCGGCTGCATGAGCAACGTCACATACTCCGCCGCCAACTCCGACAGACGTTCCTCGACGACAGACTTGGCCTCGACGACAGACTTGGCCTCGACGACAGAGCTGGGCTCAACGTCAGACCTGGGCTCAACGTCAGAGCTGGTTTCTGCGACGGGACTGGTGTGTGAACTGGCGACTTCGGCGTCATCTGCGCGCCAGTCGAGCCCGTCGAGCGCACGCGCGCACACGTGCGCAAAAAGGTCGTCCTTGCTTTCAAAATGGCGATAGAGCGTGGCGCTGGACACGCCAGCGCGCTGGGCGATCGCACTCATCGCAACGCGCGCCAAGCCGTGTTCCAGGAACGCCGCTTCGGCTGCATCCAGGATCGCTGTTCGCTTTTGTGCGCCCCGCTTGGCGCGATAGTCCGCTAGCGTCATCGGCCGCAACTCTACCTCATGATTGCGGCGCACCTGCAATTGGCGCCCGTCGCTTCGATTTCAGTCAGCTTGCAATCCTATAGCCTGCAGTGAATAGCCGAGACCCCTCTATTAAAACGAAACTGTTTCGTTTATATAAGCTCATAGCTTCTGGACCCGGCGCCTCTCGGGCTGTGCGCCACCGCACGACCTCAGACACGGAGATCGAAATGCGCATACGGCGAATTCTTCTGGCGCTGGTTGGCGCAACTTGCGCAGCCTCGGCAACCAAGTGCGCCCTGGTTGGCGACTTTGCGCGCGATGATCCAGGTTTCTCGAACGGTCAACCTCAGTTCACCGGGCGATTTCTAGCCGTGTCAGACGCCGACATGACCGCGACGGCCTACGCCGACGGCAAGTTAGAGCCGCTCGACGGCGAGCAAGGCCAAGACGCGCTGACGTTGGTGCTCAACGGCGAGCCGAGCGCCAGCGTGCGCGCCTCCAATTCGGTCATATCCTGGCCGCAAGTCATCGATGCAGATGCGCGGGCCGGCCTCGCCGTCGTCGTCGAGACGCGCGGCCCGGCTGGCGCCGGCGTGACCCGTTATGACAGTGTCTACACCGACTTTCCGGCCGGACGCGGCATGAGTGTTTTTCGCGTCGACGGCGCGGCGCTTACGCTCACCGACACGGCGGCGGACGTGGGCCTCAACCCCGGCTCGGTAGAGTTGGCGCGGCGGGGGTCGGGACCGCTGTTCGCGATCGTGCAAACCGAAACTGAAGGCGCAGAACTGGTGGTTGCGCCGCTGAGCCCGGCGGGCGAGATCGGCCCGCTGCGCACCTTCGATCTGGCGTTACCGTTTGAGGCGGACGACGCGGAAAAAAGAGCGCGCACCGCCCACATCAGTCCCGACGGCGCCCTTCTGGCGGTAAACGTCGCCAATCGACGTGTTCAGTTCTACGACATCAGCTATGACGCGGACGGCGTGCCCAACGCCGTGTCCGTGCGCGGACAACCCAGCCCCAACCTTGGCAGCCGCCTCGCCGTCGGCAAGTGGAGCCCGAACGGGCGCTTTTTCGCGATCAGCGACACCAACTGGGGCGACTCCACCTTGCACATGCTCACCCAAGGGCCCGGCAGCGTGACGGTTCTCGCCCCACCCGCAGGCGCGCAAGACGCCCCCCAACAGGTCGCCACAGCCCGCGTTGGCCGCTCGCCCGAAGGGTTCAGCTTCAGCGCTGCAGGCGATCGCTTGGCGACGATCAATATGGAGCGCACCTATCTGCCCAATCTGCCGATCTTGAGCGCCTGGCCGGGACGACGGCGCTACTCGGTCAGCTTGCTCGCATTTGATCCCGACTCCGGAGCCTTGTCGCACCTTGATCGCATCTTCATCGCCGGCGTTCTGCCTGAGGATGTGATCTTCGACGACGACGACGACGCCCTGGTCGTGGCGGTGTTCCACCGGCGACAAGGGCCCCAGCGCGCGCACGGCTACCTTGACTACTTCACCATCACGGGCGACCGCCTGGTCAGTCAGGGTGTCGACCAGCCGGTGCGCCGCGGCGCACACGACTTGGTCAGCTTGCGTTAGCCACACACCAAGAAATCCACCCCGATAACCCGGCAAGAGCCGCGCATGCGCCGCGCCCCGCTTGTTCGCAGGTGCAACGCGCGCTATGGGCTGGAGACCGCTTCACGGCATTTGGCCGCGCGCCCGCACCCCTTGGTTTGGAGACCGTCATGGCTCACGCCCCCCGCGCCGACTTGC
>CAYGQB010000282.1:0-2660 GCA_964351895.1 uncultured Caulobacterales bacterium | reverse complement strand
CACCCACAGCCTGGCGCGAGACCAGCCGCCACACCAGGCCCGCCACAAGCGCCCACACCAGAACCGCCGCCAGGCTGTGGGTGTAGGGCATGTAAGTCAGATCGAAGGGGCTCATGGCGGTAAAGCCGGGCTCGACGCGCACCTTCTCCACCCCAAGCGCGACCAAAAGCGCCCAGCCATAATCGACAAGCTGCACGGCCACGAACAAGACCCACAGCGGCGCCCGCCGTGTCACCGGCGCCAGCGCCAAGGCTGGCCCATAGTGCCCAATGAACATGGTGGCTCCCCCCAAAGCTGGCCCCAATGCTGGCCCCGAAACTAATCTCAAACCTGGCCGTGACGCGGTGCAGCGTTGCCGCGTTCAGTCGTGTGCGCCAAGACACTGCCGCCAAACGACGGCGACGTCATCGCCCCCGAGCGGTTTTCCTTGCCTCGCTGACGCTGTGACCGCCAAGATGATCAAGGGGGGAGCGGACAATGTGCAGTGTCAGGCAAGCGATACTGCAACTCATACCGATAGACGGCGTCTCCATTGGCGACCTGCACACCTCGTTGGGCGTCAAGCTGCGGCGCCAGGTTCCAAACGCCGAGTTGGAATCTGCGCTCCGCGAACTGGAAGCCAAGTGCGCGGTGACGCTCGCACCCGATCGCATCAAGCGCAGTGAGCCTGACGCCCCTGAGCGCGATCTGGAAGCCGACACGCTGGCCTGGTTGAAACGGCGAGGCGCCCTCGCCCGACTTGGGTTTCGCCGACGCGCAATCGCAATTGAGCGCACGGCAAGCGGCGGCGCGACCGGTGCGGGCGTCTACTCCAATCCAGATTTCACCGTCGTGCTGGCGCAACCCTGCAAGGCGTCCGCGGTCACAGTGGTCACGCTGGAGCTGAAGAACTTTCGCGGCGCCAATACGGCTGCTGTCATGCAGGCGCGCGCCCATCTCGCTTTCAGCCACTACTCGTTCCTGGTTTGCCCGCGTCCGCAGTTTTGGCCGTTAGACGCCTATGAGCCAAGACCGGACTGCCGGCGCGAAGGCGTGGGCCTGGTGACGTTCGAGATCGCGCCAGCCCGCTCACGACGCAAAGCCCAGGCCTATGAGAAGAAGCTGGCGGCCAAACGTCACAGACCGGATCCCGCCGATGTCAAACGCTACTTGCGCGACAAGCTGCCCGGCGTTCTGGAGCAGACAGAACACGCAGGGGCGTCATCATGAGCGACGGCAAGATCATCTGTGTGATGAACCGCAAAGGCGGCGTGGGCAAGACCACCCTGTCGGTTGCGTTGGCCGACACCATCGTCTCTGAACACAACAAGGCGACACGCGTCTTTCAGCGACCTTCCGACCCCGAAACGCCGAGATCCGTCGCACTGGTCGACCTGGACCCGCAGGGCAGCGCAAGCCGCGTGATCATGCAGGACAACCGATATCTGGAATTGGTGAATGGGGGCGACGCGCACGGCCAAGTTGATCTGTCTTATCTCTTTCAACACCCAGCCATCCAGGCCGACGAGCTGTTTGAGCGGCTGATCTTGAAGATGCAACATCGCATCACCGGCCGCGGCCATGTCGACATGGCGCTGATCGCGAACTGCGAGAAGTCTTGGACAGCTGAACGCGATGTGGATCGCAAGTTGATCGAGGAACGCACAGCACAACTGCTGGAGCACCTGCGCACGCTCTACCACTATGTGATCATCGACACGCCGCCAGGCTTCTCCCAGGCCTCTGAGACAGCCGCAAGCTGCGCCGATTTCATCCTTAGCCCCGTGACGCCTGACCGCTTGGCGCAGTGGGGCATGGAGGTGCTCCACGCCTACCTAAAGACTTTGCCAAGGCGAGATCAGCGCGCGACGCCCTATAAGTTTGTGCTGACCGCCGCCAACATGCAGCGCGTCGAAGCCCAGAAATTTGAATCCGCCCTGCAAGAAAACGAGGGTCTATTGAAGCAACTCATGCTGGTCGCAGAATCAGGAGATGATCGAGGCTCGCACGGGGTGGCGCAGTTTTCGCGCACAGAGAAGGTGCGTGCGCGCATCCAGCTGGACAGGCCCAAGAGCCTCGAGAGGATCTACGGTGGGCTGGCCGTGCGAGAGCTGCGCGCGATTTTAACCGCTGTCGACAAGGAAATGGTTGGCTGATGATCAATCGTCTGGACGTTCTGAACGCACTGTCGCACGCGACCGAGCTTTCCATGGCCAAGAACCGCCAAGCGCTCGCGCTCGTTGACAAGGCCATCGTGTTCTATCTTCAAAACCTGTCCCTCTCAGACGCCCGCGCGCTTAGACAGCGCGACCGGAAGCTGATCGAGGACACGCTGGACCAGGTCTTGGTGATGGCGGACCTCAAGAAGGTCTCCAAGCTCTGGGAGCCCAAGCGACGCATCGGCGCCGCCGAATCCCACACCGAGCTGGTCGACATGCTGATCAGCCTATTGCGCGGCGAGCGCGAACCCTACACGCCGGTGACCTTGTCGCTGCCGGCGGCGCGCGCGCTCACCGGGCCCGAGAGAGAGGCGGTGTCGCAAACCATTCTGCACTTTGCGCCCGACGCCGACCTGCCCAAGCTGTTGAAGAAGTGGGACAAGCACTTGCCGGACGGGGCGCGGCTGCACATCGACGCTGTCGCTGCACACCTCAGCGATCTGGTCATGGGCAACGCGGACC
>CAYGQB010000281.1:0-2704 GCA_964351895.1 uncultured Caulobacterales bacterium | reverse complement strand
AAGGCTCCGGGGAAGGCTCCGGGTTGGGGCGCTTGCAGTTGACTGATGGGGCGGGTGATGGGTCGGTGAAAGAAAGATCGGAGCGCTTTGACGTCAACTACCATGCACCGCGTGGCGCACTTGCGGCAATGCCGGCCGTTAAGGGCCCGCGCTCGTGACGGGCGATGGGGTTTGACTCACTGACTGACGCAACCGACGCGGGCAGCCCGCCTGGCCAGGCGAGCAGCGCCGTTCACGCACCCGCATCATCTCCGATCGCAAAAAGATTGCAAACGTTTTCATGAGGCCGCGCAGGCTGGCTGTCATGTGGGCGCGTGGCGCGACTTGTCCCCGCGCCGCGGGCTGGCCTATCCCCCCGAAAACATGCGCCGCCAAGGCGCCTAAACCGCACCTAAGCTGGGCCAAAGGCGATCTTAGGTGCGCATCAGGCGCGCATCAGGTGTTCTAAGTCGCGCATGGTGTGCGCTAAGACGGTCGCGACGCCCCGCAGGACGCGCGCACCACCAGCTCGGTTTCCAAGACCTGGCTCTCAACGCGCTTGCCGTCGAGCATGTCGGTCAGGGCCGACACCAGCGCCGCCCCGCCGCGGGTCATGTTTTGACGCAGCGTGGTCAAGGGCGGGGCGCTAAAGCCGGCCAGGCCGATGTCGTCATAGCCGGTCACGGCGACGTCGCCAGGCACGGCGCGTCCGGCTTGGGCCAGGGCGGCCATGGCCGAAAACGCCAAGACGTCGGACGAAGCCACCAGGGCGTCGAGCCCTGGGCGCGCCGCCAGTTCGCGCGACAGCACATTGTGATTGTCTTGCCCGGCCGCCGCGTTCGGCAAGGTGAGAATTGGATCGCAGGTCAGGCCCGCGTCCGCATGGGCGCGCACAAAGCCGGCGTGGCGCAGCGCCTCCTCAGGCTGGCGCAGGTCGCCCAGAAACGCCAGCTTGCGCCGCCCCAGCGCCAACAGATGGGCCGCCGCCAGTCGCCCGCCCTCATGATTGTCGCCGCCGATGGTGACATAGCGCTGGTCGGGCAGCTGCGCGCCCCAGACGACAAAGCTCACCCCAGAATCGGCCAAAAGATTGAGATCGGCGTGGCGCTCACCCTGGCCGGCGATGATGACGCCGTCGGAGCGCCGCAAGTCCAAGATGCGCTGGCGCAAGTTGCGGCTCTCGGCGGCCTCTTGCACCAGCAACAGATCATAGCCCTTGGTGGAAACCGCGTCCGCCGCCGCCCCCAACAGCTCCAGCAAGAACGGGTCAGAGGCGCGGCGCCTCGCGCCGGGCTCAGAGGCGATCAGAAAGGCGATGGTGTTGGTGCGTTGCAGGCGCAAGTTGCGCGCCGTGGCGTCGACCCGATAGTCGTGCGCCTCTGCGATGGTGCGGATCATCACCTTGGTTTCAGCGCGCACCAGCGGGCTGTCGTTCAGGGCCCGCGACACGGTGGCTTCAGAGACGCCGGCCAGCCGTGCAATGTCCGACATCTTAGGACGCGAGGGAACGAACGATGATCCTGACACGGCTGATCTTCAACCTCGAACTGGAACTGACGATCTGACTGATTTGTCAGCTTACGCCACATGTGCGCGCGTGCGAACCGCAGGGCGCGGAGCCCCCTCCGCACCGGTATCATGATACAGCAGAGTTAACAGCGCAGTTAACGGGCTGCGAATTACGGCGCCGACGGGCCCAACCCTGGCGCGCCCGCCCTAGCCTTCCTCCTGTCGCGCCCGGGCGCGCGCCAGGGCGGGGCGCGCTGTCACGGCGTCGAACCAGCGGGTGGTGGAAGGGGCGAACGCCTCGTCGATGGACAAGCTCTTGGCCAGAATGAAGGCGTAGGCGACGGCCACGTCGGCCATGGTGAAGCGGTCTGCGGCCATGAACTCGTGTTCGGCGGTCCAGGCCTCGACCGACCGCGCCCGGCCCAAGAACCACTTGCGATAATCGGCGGCCACCTGCGGCTGACGGCGCTCTTCAGGCTCCAAGAGCGTGTAGCGCAAGACTAGCGTTTGCGGGAACGTCAGCGTGGCGTCGGAGCGATGCAGCCAGTTGATATAGTCGCCATAGCCCGGCTCGTCGGGCCGCACGCCCAGCGGCGTCGGGCCGTAGCGCTCGGCCAGGTACTGGCATATGCCGGCGCTCTCGGTCAGCTTGGCGTCGCCGTCGATGAGGCACGGCACGGTGCCCAGCGGGTTGATCTCCTTATAGCTTTTGTCAAAGACGCGCGGCGGAAAGGCCAGCGTGTGGAGATCATAGGCCAGCCCCATCTCCTCCAGCGCCCACAGCGCGCGCAAGGATCGGGCTTCAGCGCAGTGATAGAGCGTGATGGTCATGACGAGGGGGCGTCCTTTGGGTCGATGTGCTGGCCAGCTTGGGAAGCGGACCCAGGTCTTTGGTTAGTACTAAGGGTGCGGGAGACGGTTTCGAGACGGTCCGTCAGCTGCGCCATGCGCGCCAGAACATCGTGCGCCATCTCGCCCGATTGCGGGCCCTCGACCGCGTTCAGGGGCGCGGCCAGACCGTGCAGCACCATGTCCAACAGACGGTCCACCAGCACCTGGCGCGCGCCCGCATCGCCGCTGCCGCGGTTCGCCCTCAAGCTGGCCGAGCGGGCCGCGTATTCGATCGCGCCATAGAGCATGTCGCGCGCCAGGCGCAGATCGACATCGGCGCGCAACTCGCCAGACGCCTGCGCCTGCGCGGCCACCGCGTCAAAGA
>CAYGQB010000280.1:0-2719 GCA_964351895.1 uncultured Caulobacterales bacterium | reverse complement strand
CAACAGGTCCTCAGCCGGCACCTGGCGCCAGTTGGCCGGGTCGGCGGCCGCGTCGATGTCCTCGGCGCTGGCGACGGGCAGATCAACGGATGCGGACGCGGCGTCTTGCGCCGCCGCAGCGCTCATCGCGCCGGCGGCTGCAACCAGCGACATCCCAGCCAGGGCAGGCGCGGTCACGCCGACCGCAAGTCTCTTCATTTGGTCAAACACGCGTACTTCTCCTTCAACCGACGCTCAACCCCCGCCGGCACAAATGGCGCGATGTCGCCAGACAGGCGCGCGATCTCTTTGACAAGCCGCGACGCAATCGCCTGGTGACGAGGGTCAGCCATGAAGAAAACTGTTTCGATGTCGGGATTAAGGCGCTGGTTCATTCCGACCATCTGAAATTCATACTCAAAGTCGGAAACCGCCCGCAGGCCGCGCACCACCACGCTGGCGCCGACCTCATGGGCAAAGTGAATCAGCAGGCTGGAAAACGGCCGCACCTCAATGTTCACCACCGGCGCAAACATGGCGGTTTCCTGGGTGACCATCTCCACGCGCTCTTCAAGCGAAAACAGCGGCCCCTTGTCCTGGTTGATCGCTACCCCGATCACCAGAGTATCAGCCAGCTTGGCCGCGCGCTCGATGATGTCGAGGTGTCCATTGGTGATGGGGTCGAACGTGCCCGGATACAGCGCGATCAGCGGCTTGGCCATGGGGTTCGCCTCATGCAATGGCGCGGCGTCCAGTGCGCCACCTTGTCACGCTAGAGGGGATCGCCCGCGCGAGGCAAGGGGCGCCGCGTTCGCCCGCCGCCTAGTCAGATGGGTCAGAAGGTGTTGCACCGTCAGAGCTTTCGCCAGCGTCGTCTTCACTGTCGGGACCAGCGGCCGCGTCCCCAGCGCGTGTGTCCGACGCGCCCGGGCTTGCGTCTCCCGAGCCGGCCAAGCCCGTGTCGCCCGCCGTGTCGCCGTCCCCTGCTTCCCCATCGACCGCTTCTCCGTCAACCGCTTCGGTATCTGGAATGCCGTCGACCGAGACAACGCGCTCCCCGTCGGCCAGGCGGATCATCATCACGCCGCGCGTGTTGCGCGCGGCGATGCGCACGTCCACCACGCCTGAGCGGATCAGCTGGCCGCCGGACGTCACCAGCATCAGCTCGTCTGCGTCCTCGACCGGGAAACAGCCGACCAGTTGCCCGCCGCGCGACAGGTCGTGCGCGATGAGGCCTTTGCCGCCGCGCCCGGTGACCCGATAGTCATACGCCGATGTGCGCTTGCCATATCCGTCGTCGGCAATGGTGATGACGAACTGCTCGTGCTCAGCCAGATGCGCCAGACGCTCCGGCGTCATGGCCGCATCGCCCTCTGCGCCCTCCTCGCCCATGTCGTCTTCAGCCGCATCGGCGGGAGCGCCGGCGTCCGGTCCAGCGTCGGCGCTAGCGTCGTCGCCAGGCTGACGGCGCAGCGCTGAGGCGTGCTTGAGATAGGCGCGCGCTTCGGGCGGTGTGACGTCAATATGGCGCAGCACCGCCATCGAGATCACCTCGTCGCCGTCCGCCAAGTTGACCCCGCGCACGCCAGACGAGGTGCGCCCAGCAAACACCCGCACGTCGCCAACGCGGAAGCGGATGCACATGCCAGAGCGCGTGGTCAAGAGCACGTCGTCGCCCTCGCTGCACAGCTGCACCCCGACGATGCCGTCGCCCTCATCGGGCTTCATGGCGATCTTGCCGGCCCGGTTGATGTTGGTGAAATCTGACAGCTTGTTGCGCCGCACCCCGCCGCGCCGGGTGGCGAACATGATCTGCATGTTCTCCCAGTCGGCTTCGTTCTCTGGCAGGGCCATCACGGAGGTGATGCGCTCATCCTGGGCCAACGGGAGAAGATTGACGAAGGCCTTGCCGCGCGTGCGCGGATCGCCCTGGGGCAGCTTCCAGACCTTCAACGAATACACCATGCCCGCAGACGAAAAGCACAAGAGCGGCGAGTGTGTGGACGCCACAAAGACGCGCGTAATCGCGTCCTCGTCCTTCATGGCCATGCCGGTGCGACCTTTGCCGCCGCGCCGCTGGGTCCGGTATTCGGCAAGGGCGGTGCGCTTGACGTAGCCGCCGTGGGTGACGGTCACCACCATGTCTTCGCGCGCAAGCAGGCTCTCGTCGTCGATCTCCAGATCAATATCCAGAATCTCGGTGCGGCGCGGTACGGCAAACAGCTCGCGCGCCTCAAGAAGCTCAGCCTTGATGATGTCCATGACCCGGCTGCGCGAGCGCAAAATGTCCAAGTAGTCCGCGATCTTGGCCGCCAGCCCCTTGGCCTCATCGCCAATTTCGTCGCGCCCCAGACCGGTGAGCCGTTGCAGCTGCAAGGCCAAGATGGCGCGC
Organism: uncultured Caulobacterales bacterium; assembly: GCA_964351895.1. Classification (GTDB taxonomy): domain Bacteria; phylum Pseudomonadota; class Alphaproteobacteria; order Caulobacterales; family Maricaulaceae; genus CAYGQB01. Next base: position 348 of record CAYGQB010000280.1, on the reverse strand, counting down.
GCCTGCTCTTCGGTGAGGCGAATGTCGCCCTTGTCGTCGAGCCGCGAGCGGGGATCTGCGACCAGCGAAATCAACGGCGCCATGTCGCGCGCCGGCCAGGCGCGCTCCAAGAGGCGTTCACGCGCCGTGGCCGGGTCCGGAGCGCGCCGGATGACCTCGATCACTTCGTCAATGTTGGCGACCGCGACCGCCAGGCCCACCAAGACGTGCGCGCGCGCACGCGCCTTGCGCAGGTCAAACTTGGTGCGGCGCGCCACCACCTCTTCACGAAACGCAACAAAGGCCTGGAGCGTGGTGCGCAGCGTCAGCTCTTCCGGACCTCCGCCAATGAGCGCCAACCTGGTGACG
>CAYGQB010000279.1:403-2729 GCA_964351895.1 uncultured Caulobacterales bacterium | reverse complement strand
GGCCAGGAGGCGCGCGTAACTCATATGGGTCACGATCACGCCGATTGAGCCCGCCTCCCCGTCCGGATCGGCGACCAGAAAGTCGGCCTGGCTGGCGAGCCAATAGGCCGCGCTCGCGGCATACGACGCATGGGCCCAAACCGGCTTGGACCGGCGCAGCCGGCGGATGGCCTGGGCGCAGCCCTCGCAGCCCTCCGCCAGCCCGCCCGGGCTGTCGACGCGCAACAGGACACCGCGCACGCGGCGGTCGGCCTTGGCGGCGAGGAACCCGGCCTGAAGCGTTTCATAGCCGTGCCACCAGACCGCCCCGTCGTCGCCGCGATAGCCCGCGCCCCAGAGCGGCCCGTCGATGGTGAAGATCGCGACGCCGCCCTCGAGCGCATAGCCGGCCTGCGGATCGCCGGTCTCCTCTGTGTCGCCGGCGAACGCCGTTCGCTCGCCGCGCGCGCCGGCCTGGCGGGCGGCCGTCTCCAGAAGCGCGCGGGCCGGGTCGGTCGCCAAGAGGCGCGCCCCGCCCTTCTCGGTCTCAAGGGCGGCGGCAAGCTGAAGCGCGGCGGCGTGGGCCATGAGCAAGGGCCTCGGCGCCGGACGGGCGCTGAGCGGGTTAAGGAGCGGCATGATGGATCCTTACGGCGTGTCGGAGGCGAGCGGCGCGAGCAGGGCGCGCATGTCGGGCGCGGGAAACCCAAACGCGGCGGCAAGCTCGGCGGCGCGGGCGTGCGAGCGATAGACCTCCTCGACCGTGAGGCCCTGTTCGTTGAGCTCGCGCTCGTGGGTGGTCAGCCCGCCCTGGAGGCCAATGAGGGCGGCCTGGCGCTCCTTGACCGGGTCGATGTGGCCGCGTCCCGGCCCGACCGCGCGGATCCGCGTGAAGGCGTAGACCGCCTCCCAGAAGTCCGGCGCGGCGGGCGGCACGCGCACATGGCCCTTCAGGATCGCCTCCTCGATGACGGCTAGGAAGACGCGGTTGACGACGTCGACCTGCAGGTCGGCGCGGTCGACCTGGACCCGCTTCCAGTCTTCGTTGAGGGCGGCGCGCATCGATGAATAATTGACGCCCGACCAGTTCTGCGAGAGCTCGGGATAGGGCAGCTCAAGACAGGCGGCGAACTCTTGCAGGAAGGCAGTCTGAAAGTCGCCGAACCCCGATTGCTGGCCCGACGCGACGTTGAGGTCGATCGTGTCGCCCGGCGCGAGCACCGGCATGGCGGGGCTCTCGGGCGTCAGGCGAATGTCGCTCTTGGCGTAGAGGTCGGCCCGGAAGCCATGCCAGCGCTCGCCATAGCCGGCCGCGTCCGCCGTGTCCTGGAAGCTCTCGGCCACGGTCGCCGGGTCGAAGCCTGAGCGAATGAAGGCGATGAAGAGCGCCTGCACCGTGGCGCGGGCGAGCTCGGCGTCGGCGTAGCGTTCGAGCATTTTGACCCGGCGCAGAAGCGTCGCCACCGCTGGCACGCCCCGGTTCTGGTCGGGGTCTTCATGGTCGAGGTGGTGCAGCACGATGGGGCGCCCGGTCGGGCTTTCCCACGGAACATAGTCCCAGACCAGCGGCTGGGCGTCGAACCAGGTGTCGGCCGGATGCGAGCGGCGAATGTGCACGCCGACCGGCGCCCCGTCCGCGTCGAGCGCGATGCCGCCGCGCAGGTCTTGCCGGTCGGGCTCGCCGAGGGGGTTGGAGATGCGGGCCGGGTCGACGATCTGGATCGCGGTCTGCCAGCGCCACGGCGAGGCGCTGCGGTAGCGCACGATGGCCAGCGCCTCGCCGACCTTGACGCGGCTGAGCACCATCAGCCGCAGGAGGCCGTTGAAGTCCTGGCGGCGGGTCATGTCGCACAGGAGGCGCGGGTCAGACGCCCACTCACGGAAGACCGTCGACAGGGCGCGGCCCAGGCTGGCGCCCTCTTGCGGGGTGACGCCGAGGGCTTCGTGGTCGGGGTCGGCGATGATCGACCAGCCCGCCCCGACGACCTTGGTGACCTTGGCCCGCGCCGCCGTGCGGATCGGCGCTGAGTTGCGGTAGAGGTCGGCGGCGCGCGCGGCGAGCGTGTCGAGGTCCCAGCCGGTGACGGCGTCCGCGCTCAGGCGGAAGGGACGCCACTCTGACAGGTCGGGCGTTGCCGTCTGGGCGCCGCGATACGGGCGCTGCTCGCCGAGCGCCAGCATGCGGGCGCGGCGACCCGCGTCCGCCGGCAAGGCGCGGCCCTGGGCGTCGAGGAGGCGCTGAGGCGTCGTCATGAGCGTGTCAGCCGCCGAGCCCGATTGACAGGCGGCGGCGCAGGGGCCGGCCGGCGATCTGGGCTTGCAGCTTGGCGATGTACTGCTCAAGCCG
>CAYGQB010000279.1:0-393 GCA_964351895.1 uncultured Caulobacterales bacterium | reverse complement strand
TCTCATAGACGCTGAATCGGGTGCGGCGGCCATCATACTCGACCTCGACGACGGCCTGGCCGATCTCCATGGCGTGCAGGGCGGTCTCGGCCTCGGCGAGGCGGGCGGTCCAGGTGGCGATTTCGGCGGTTGTGGCCATGGGTCGGATCCTTCAGTCGCGGCCGTAGCCGGGGGCGGTCAGGCAGCCGGCCGCGACCAGGCGGTTGGCGATGTCGCAGGCCATGGCGTAGGCGCGCCAGTTGCCCTCCCCGCGCTCCATCAGGGCGGCCTGGATGATGTCGACCGGGCTCGGGGGGCGCGGGGTTGGGAGCTGAGGGCTCATCGGCGATTGACGTCCGCCAGCTTGGCGAACCAGGCGGGCGCGCCGCCTCTTCCGGGGGTCGGATTGGGGCC
>CAYGQB010000278.1:0-2743 GCA_964351895.1 uncultured Caulobacterales bacterium | reverse complement strand
GTCTGAACCGACGATTTGGGCGCGCAGCTGGCGCGCCGCGTCTTGACGCCTTTCAGCGCGCCTGATCTGTGCCACTGCACGGGCGCTTGACGACGCCTGACCGTCAAGACTGCGAGGGTTGCCATGCGCGTGGGTTCGCTGACCGAGATTAAAGCCAATGAACATCGCGTTGGGCTCACGCCAACCGCCGTACGCGAATACGCGGCGCGCGGACATGAGGTGTATATTCAGACCGGAGCGGGCCTGGGCGCGGGCTATGAGGACGAACAGTTTGAGCGCGCGGGCGCCGCACTGTTGCCGGACGCCGAAGCCGTCTTCTCCACCTGTCAGATGATCGTCAAGGTCAAGGAGCCTCAGCCCGAGGAATGGGCGCGCCTGACCGGTGATCATCTTCTCTACACCTATCTTCACTTGGCGCCGGATCCTCAGCAGACCAAGGGCCTTTTGGCGTCGGGCTGTGCTGCGGTGGCCTATGAAACCGTCACCGACGCCCACGGCGGGCTACCGCTCTTGGCCCCGATGAGCGAGGTCGCGGGCCGGATCGCGATCTTTGCCGCGGGCGAGACCTTGCTGAAGCACAATGGCGGCATGGGGCTGTTGATGTCCGGCGTGCCCGGCGTGCGCCCAGCGCGCGTGTGCGTCATCGGCGGCGGCGTGGTCGGCTTGAACGCGGCGCGCATGGCGCTTGGGCTGAACGCCGAAGTGGTGGTGCTGGAGCGCTCCTTGCCGCGCATGCGCGAGATCGACGACATCTTCCTGGGCCAGGTGGGCACCCGCTATTCCACCATCGACGCGATCGATGAAGAGGTTCAACTCGCCGACGTGGTCATTGGCGCCATCTTGGTGCCCGGCGCCGCTGCGCCCAAGCTGGTCACGCGCGCGCACCTGGGGCGGATGAAAACCGGCTCAGTGATCGTCGACGTCGCCATCGATCAGGGCGGCTGCTTTGAAACCTCGCGCGCGACCACGCACGCGGACCCGACCTACACCGTCGACGGGGTCGTGCACTATTGTGTCGCCAACATGCCGGGGGCGGCGCCGCGCACCTCGTCTGAGGCGCTCAATAACGCCACCTTGCCCTTTGGCTTGGCGCTCGCCGACAAGGGCCTGGACGCGGCCCGCGCCGACCCGCACCTGGCGCGCGGGGTCAATGTTCTGGGCGGCGTCGTCACCCATCCCGCCGTGGCCGAAAGCCTGGGTCTTGATTTTGAAGATCCGTTTGGCGCCTGGACCTAGGCGCGCGCCTCCCGCCACCCCCATCGGAGCCCTTACATGAAGCTCGCCAGTTTGAAGTCGGGACGCGACGGCGCCCTTGTTGTGGTGTCCAAGGACATGACCCGGTGTGTGCGCGCCGGCGACATCGCTGCAACCCTGCAAGCGGCGCTCGACGAGTGGGAGATGCGCTATGATCCCCTGCAGGAGTTGTCAGACCGGCTGAACCGCGGGGCCATTGAGGGCGAGGCCTTCGATCCGCGCGACTGCGCCGCGCCCTTGCCGCGCGCCTTCCAGTGGGCGGACGGGTCGGCGTACGTGAACCATGTGGAGCTGGTGCGTCGGGCGCGCGGAGCTGAGCTGCCAGAAAGCTTCTGGTCAGATCCTCTGATGTATCAGGGCTGTTCAGACTGGCTGTTGGGACCAACCGACCCCATCGAGTGCTATGACCCGGAAGCCTATGGCCTCGACTTTGAGGCCGAAGTCGCGGTGATCACCACCGACACGCCGATGATGACCGACGTCCATGCGGCGCGTGACAGCATCGCTCTGGTGACGCTGGTCAATGACGTCTCGCTGCGCGGGCTGATCCCGGCTGAGCTGGCCAAGGGCTTTGGCTTTTTTCAATCCAAGCCCGCCAGCGCCTTTGCGCCCATCGCAGCAACGCCCGACGAGTTGGGCATCGCCTGGGACGGCGGCAAGCTGCACCTGCCGCTCCATTCGCGCGTCAATGGCCTCCCGTTTGGCAGGCCCAACGCCGGCGTCGACATGACGTTCGACTTTCCCACCTTGATCGCGCACGCCGCCAAGACACGCAACCTGTGCGCCGGGTCGATTGTCGGCTCAGGCACGGTGTCCAATCGCGACGCGGACGGCGGGCCAGGGCGTCCGGTGGCCGACGGCGGGGCGGGCTATTCCTGCATCGCTGAGCTGCGCATGATCGAAACGATTTCCAATGGGGCGCCGACGACGCCGTGGCTGGGCTTTGGCGATCGGGTGCAGATTGAGATGCTGGACGCCCAGGGACGCTCGGTATTTGGCGCGATTGATCAGACTGTGGTCGCCTATGATCCGCCCGGTGCGCGATAAGGCGCACGTGTTCACCCTGGCCGGTGTGCGCCGCGCCGCGCCGGCCAGCCGCCCCGTTTGATTTGTGGCTTCACTGTTAAGGAGGCGACGCGGTTTCCACCTCGCGCGCCAGCACCCATGACCTCCCACTTTCTGACCACCCAAGACTGGGACCGGGCCAGCCTGCAGGCCCTCATTGACCGGGCGCGCGCCTACCGCGCGTCGCCGGCCGGCGACGCCTTGGCGGGCAAGACCATCGCGCTTGTCTTCTTCAACCCCAGCCTGCGCACGCGCGCGTCGTTTCAGGTTGGCGCCTATCAGCTTGGCGGCCAGGCGATCGTTCTGGAGCCGGGCGGTTCGTCGTGGCCCATCGAGGTGGGCGAGGGCGTGGTCATGGACGGGGAGGCTGAAGAGCACGCCAAGGAGGCGGTTCAGGTCTTGTCGCGCTATTGCGATCTGATCG
>CAYGQB010000277.1:0-2787 GCA_964351895.1 uncultured Caulobacterales bacterium | reverse complement strand
CATGTCGTTGGCGCCGCCGGTGGCCACCGTCAGCGCGGTGTCTGATCCGGCGTAGCGCAGCCGCGCCTCGGTGCGGGTTTGAACGCCTTTTGCGCCGTCACGGGTCAGGCTGTCGCGCGCCTCGCGTTCCACCTGGCGGGCGGCGTCGCGGATGGCTTGCGCGCCGGGCGCGTCAAGCTGCGCTTCGCAGGCGCGCTCGCGCCACGCCTGGCGGTCGGCCACGCCAACCCCGAGCGCCGACAAGACACTGGCGAACGGATTGACAAGCACCGTCTTGATGTTGAGCGCTTCGGCCAGGCGGCAGGCCAGCTGCCCGCCCGCCCCGCCAAAACTTGAGAGGGCGTACTGCGCCGGATCATAGCCCTTCGCCAGCGACACACGGCGCACGGCGCGGGCAATGCTTTCTATCGCCACATCCAAAAAGCCGTCGGCGCACGCTTCGGGCGTGGGCGCGCCCATATCAAACGCCAGGCGGGCAAATCTGCGGCGGGCGACGTCCGGGTTGAGGGGCCGGTCTGCTCCGGGGCCGAAGACGGCGGGAAAGAAGCGCGCATCGATACGCCCAACCAGAATGTTGGCGTCGGTGACCGTCAGCGGCCCGCCCATGCCATAAGCGGCCGGGCCCGGATCGGCGCCGGCGCTGTGCGGCCCGACCCGGGCGCGCTCCCCGTCGAACGTCAGGATGGAGCCGCCGCCCGCAGCCACCGTGTGCACCGCCAGGGTGGGCGCGCGCACCGGCCAGCCGCCCACGAACGTCGATTCGACGCGCTCAAACCCCTCGCCGTCGTGACGCGACACGTCCGTGGAGGTGCCCCCCATGTCAAAGCCAATGACTTTAGAGCGCCCAATGGCGCGCGCCGTTGCGGCCATGCCGACCACGCCGCCGGCTGGACCTGAGAGAAGCGCGTCGCGCCCGCGCACGCTCTCTGGCGCGGTCAGACCGCCTGCGGATGTCATGAAATAGAGGGGCGCCCCAGCGAAGGCGGCGTGCAAGCCGTCGGCGTAGGCGCGCAGCGCCGGGGTCAGATAGGCGTCCGCCACGGTGGTGCGCGCCCGCGCCAGGAAGCGCGGCAGTGGATCGCACTCATGGCTGGCGCTGACATGGGCAAACCCAAGCGCGTGGGCGATGCCGGCCGCTGTGCGCTCATGGCGCGGGTCGACGTGAGCGTGCAGGAAGCAGATGGCGGCCGATTGCGCGCCGGCTTCCTGGGCCTGAGCCAAATCACGCGCCAGAGCGTCGGCGTTGAGCGGCGTCAAGACGTCGCCCCAGGCGTCCAGGCGCTCATCAGCCTCCACGCAGAAGGCGTGCAACGGGGCGGGACGGTCGATATCGAGCGCGAAGATGTCGGGACGCGTCTGATCGCCAATGCGCAGCGTGTCGCCAAAACCCTTCGTGGTGACGAAAACCGTTGGCGCGCCGCGTCGCTCCAGAAGGGCGTTGGTCGCCACAGTGGTGCCGATCTTGATGGCGCGCACGCGCGCAGCGGGAAACGGGTCGTCTGGGACGAGGCCCAAGAGTTGGCGCACGCCCTCAACGGCGGCGTCCACATAGTGGTCTTGGTTTACCGACAGAAGCTTGCGCACGTGCGTTGCGCCGTCCGGCGCGCGCCCGATCACGTCCGTAAATGTGCCCCCGCGATCGACCCAGAACTCCCAGGTGTCGGGCGCGCGGTCGGCTTGAGGCGCGGATTTGGCGTCAATGGGCATTCGCGCGCGCGTTCCAGAGCTTGTAGGGTGGAGGGCTTGAGCCAACTCCAAGAGTATGACGATCCCGTTATGGGCCTGTGGCGACACATCGCGCAATTCGCGCAACGCGCGCTCCTCGGAGAGGAACCGCCTGGCGATGAGGCCGAGGCGGGCCGCGACATTGCTTTTACCATTGCCGTGATCGGATTGGGCGCCAAGCTGGCCAAAGCCGACGGCCGGGTCACGCCTGACGAGGTGGCCGCGTTTCGCTCCGTTTTCGTGGTTCCGCCTGAGGCTGAGGACGAGGCCGCCCGGGTCTTTGCCTTGGCGCAATCCACCACGCTTGGCTACGAGAGCTACGCGCGCCAGCTTGCGCGGCGTTGGCGGGCGTTTCCCGCCCTGCTTGAGGATGTGCTGGACGGCCTGTTCTATGTGGCCGCCGCGGACGGAGAGATCTCCGCTGACGAGGTGGCCTATCTTGAGCGGGTGGCCGACATTTTCGGCTTGGGCGCGCAGGAGTTTGCGCGCATTCGCGCCAGCTGGCTGGGCGCCGACGCCGACGATCCTTATCTGATCCTTGGCGTTGACGCTGACATTTCCGACGCAGACCTGGTGCGCGCCTATCGCCGCGTGGCGGCGGCCAATCACCCTGACAGCTTCGCCGCCCGTGGTCTGCCGCACAGCGCTCAGCTGTTGGCGCATGAGAAGATGGCGGCGATTAACGCCGCCTATGATGCGGTGCGCCGCGCGCGTGGCCTCAAATCTGCGTGAAGATGGCGCGCTAAGAGATTGCAATCGCTTAGGCGAAGCCAGGACCATGGTCGCAAAACCACACCTGGGTGATTGACCTGCGCTAAAAGTTCCCCAACTCTTATCGAGTGACGATAAGGAGACGTCGATGACCGCTGAAGCGCAACTGCATCGCACCGCCCCCGGCTTTGGTCCATTTGGAGCCAAGAGCATTACGGCGCGGCTGGGCGCATTTGCGGTGCTTTTGCTTGTCATCGCCGCAGGCGTGGTGGTCGCGCTCGCCGCGTTCGCGCTGGCGGCCCTGGCCACGGTGGGCGTCGGCGTGGTTTGGGTGGTCGCGCGGGTGTTCAA
>CAYGQB010000276.1:0-2820 GCA_964351895.1 uncultured Caulobacterales bacterium | reverse complement strand
GAGTTCATCGCCCTGACCGAGGCCGCCTACGCCCGCCGCAAGGCGCTGGGCGACGTCTATGCGAGCAAGGTGGAGGCAGTGATGGCGGCGGCGTCCGCGCCGGCCGTCGCGGCGCTGGACCTTGACGCAGGGTGGCCAGCATGAGCGATCAGCAGCTCTACGCGCACTGGCGTCAGGCGCCTTGGAACGCCAAGCGCTGGCCCAATTTTACCCGCCGCGAACTGGCGTGCCGCGCCACCGGGGCGTTCTGCTATGACCCGGTGGCTTTTGACGCCCTGCAACGCATGCGCGACGCCCTGGGGCGACCGGTGCGGGTGACGAGCGGGCATCGCTCGCCCGTTCACAACGCTGCGGTGGGCGGCGCGCCCAACAGCGCCCACTTGGGTTTTGCCGCCGATGTCTCGCTGTTGGGTCATGATCCGTGCGCGCTCTATGGCGCAGCCCGCGCGGCGGGCTTTTCGTCATTTGGGTTCTACACCGGCCACTTGCACATGGACATGCGCACGCCGGCGCGCCGCTGGTACGGCGCAGCGCCGGCGCGGCGCATGTGGCGCGCGCATTTCAAGGCGCATGCGTCGCACCCGGCGTAACACTCCACGCTCGGGTGCAGGTTCGGCGGCTGTGCGCTGGTTCTAAGGCGCCGGTCCCAAAATCGAATAGTAGACCTGCATCTCAGGCGGCAGCTGCTCAGTCTTCAACCCTTCACGCTCAGACGGGCCTCGCGCCAAGCGCAAGATGGTGCCGATGTCTGACAGGATCGACGCCTGCGTGGCGAAGTAGTCGTGCCCCAGGCTGAACATCTCGGTGCGCACGTTCGACGCGTCGATATAGTCGATGCCGGTCATCAACAACACGCCGCCCGCCCGGTCGCCAAGCCGAGGCTCGCCGTTGACCCGCCGCGACATCTTCATGGCCTCATCATTGGATGAGGCATAGACGGTGATCCGCTTCGCGGTCGGCAAGATGTCGTCAGCCGTGCGCTTGAACTGCTCACGATCGACATCCGGCGCCGACATGATGATCTCGTCAAACGGAGGCGGATCGCCGGCGTCGAGGTCTTCGGCGATTTCGTCCAGGGCCTGCATCAGGGCGTGATTGCCCATGGAGTGCGCGATGATGTGCATGCGCTGGGCGCCCGTGTCATTGCGCACCCGCAGGAGAAACTCCTCCAGGCGGCTGACCGTGCGGTCGGCTGATGTCTGATCACGCGCATAGTCCCAAGGCGCCGGGATGGTCACGTTGCGCGACGGCCAGGCGTAAAACACCGGCGCACCGTCGTACTTTAGGTCGTGGTAGAGCTGAGCGGTGCGAAACGCGGCGCTGTCGAAGCTGGTGTTGAAGCCATGGATGAACACCAGCGCCTGCTTGTTGGTGGAGGCTGAGACGGCGGTGCTCAGCTGCGCCACGAAGTCCTCTTCCTGCAACGGGGCCAGGCGCTCAATCGTGAAGTGCTTGTCCGGATTGGGCTCAAACTCAAACCGGAACACCGAAGGCATCTCGACCATGCCCGGCTTGTGCTTGGGCGGAATGGTCACGTCGACCGCGCCATAGTTCAAAATCGCCGAGCGCTGGTTGGTGTAGGTTGTGCGGTCGCCTGAAATGGTCCGTTCGGTGCCGTAAAACACGGTCACCTTCTGGATCTGCTGCGGCTCTATATCGCGATCGGGGGCGGCCGGCGATGGGGCTTCCAGCACCCCACGGTCAGGCGACGACGGCGACATGCTGCGCGTTGAGGCGTCGTCCAGAGCGGCCATGTCGGGCTCGCCCCCGCCCAGCACAAAGCTGGCGCGGGTGCGGTCGGCGTGCCACGGGGTCAAGCCGCCGCCGGTCGCCACAGAAACGTTGCCGCGCATGGTGCGCACCGCAGTGCGGAAGGGCGTGTCGGTGATCACCAGATCTTCAACGAACGCCAGGGCGAAGGGCGAGAGATTGGCGCGGCGTTCAGGCGCGCGCGTGTCGGCCTGGTTGGAGATGATCACCGCGCCGCCGGTCGGGGCGTCAAACGTGCGCACGCCCGGGGTCAGGGCGAAGCGATTGGTGACGCCGGTCGGGGTGGCGGCATCGATGACAATGACGGTGTCGCGTGCGCCGGCCGAGCCAAGCTGCGTGGCGATTTCATCAGCGGGGAACCCTGAGCCGGACAGGGTGATCGCGTCGGCGGCGCGTGCGTCTTCGCCCAGAAGATAGGTGCGGCCGCTGACCTGAATGGCGTTGCCGACGAAGTAGAACACCACCGAGGTGTCGGGCCCGGCCTCAAACACGTCGTCAACCAGGCGCGACAGGGTGCGACGGATGCGGCCGCGGTCGACGCTGGAGGACACGAGACGAACTTCGTAGCCAACACTGCGCAGGGCGTCAGACACCATTTCGGCGTCAAGGTCGGCGCCCAGCGCCGGTTCGATGGCTTCGCTTTGCTGGGTGTCGACGCTGATGACGACCGCCAGCTTGCTTTCAGCCAAGGCCGCAGCGCCAAGGCCCAAGGCGAGTGTTGCGGCTGCGGCTATGGATGCGACCAGGCGGCCGAATAAGCGCCCCATAATCTGTCCTCACGATTCCAGCGACACCGAAGCGATGTGAGCTCAGGCTTAGGGGAGCACCGCGGCGCAATCATGGCAACCGTCGGAAAAACGAAATCAGGGGACCAAAGGCGTTGCTCCTGGCGCGCCAAGAGATGGCGCGACACGCTCAATCAGCGCGCGCCAAAACAAACCCGCGCTCAAGCAGCGCGCGCCAGCGCGCGTTAGCGCACATAGATGGTGCCGCAGGAGAGAATTGAACTCTCGACCTCGTCATTACCAATGACGCGCTCTACCACTGAGC
>CAYGQB010000275.1:0-2829 GCA_964351895.1 uncultured Caulobacterales bacterium | reverse complement strand
CACGTCGCCCCCGCGCCCATGCACGCCCAACGGCCTGCTCATCGACGCTGAGGTTCACCAACACCGATGGTCGCGCGGCGACAGGTGTGCTAGGCGCGCCGACATGACGTCCTTCGATCGCCAGCTCTTTCCCGTCGCCGCGGACCCGCGCGCCTTGCGCGTTCTCGTGGTCGGCGCTGGCGTGATCGGGATGAGCGTCGCGCACGCCCTTGTCGCGCGCGGCAAGTCTAAGGCGCCAGGCGCAGGCCCGGGCGGGCCCGGGGCAACGATTCAGGTCGCCGTCATCGACGCGCGCCAGCTCGGTCGCGGCGCCAGCTGGGCGGCGGCGGGCATGTTGGCGCCAACGCTGGAGTATGCCGAGGCCGTCGTCGCATCACAGACCTCGCACACCGCGCCGCCTGACGCGGCAACCACATCGGATGAGGCCACACGGCGCGCGCGCCTGCGCGACGTGGGCTTGCAGAGCGTGCGTCTGTGGCCGGGCTTGGCGCGGACGCTTGAGCGCGAGAGCGGACGGGCGGTGGGGTTGCGGCGCGAAGGCGCGCTGGGCGTGGCGGCGACCAAGACGGAGCTGGACGCCCTGGCCGCTGCGGCCTGCGCTCCGAGCGGTCAGGGGCGCGAGAGTGACGCTGTGCGCGTCTTGAGCGCGCGCGCGGTGCGCACGCTCGCCCCGACGCTGGGGCCGGGGCTCGCCGGCGGCGTTTTTGCGCCCCACGACATTCAGGTTGACGCGCGCGCGGTGGTGGAGGCGTTGGCCGCGAGCTTGGCGCGTGCGGGCGTCGTGGTGCGCGGCGGAGTGGCTTTGACGCACCTGGAGCCGGGCGCGCCTGTGCGGGTCATGTTGCGTTCTGGCGATCAAGAAGAACTTGTCCAAGTCGACGAGCTGGTGATGGCGCTGGGCGCCGGGATTTCGCACCAGGCCGGGATTTCGCGCGAGGTTGGGGGCGATGCGCCCGCGTCTGCTCTCGGACTGACTGACCAGCTTCTGGAACACATCACGCCGGTTAAGGGCCAGATGTTGGCGTTGGACGGCTCCAGCGTGGGCTTGAGCCACGTGGTGCGTTCGAGTTATCGCGCCGGCGGCGGGCGGGTCTATCTGGTGCCGAAAGATGACGGGCGCATTCTGGTGGGCGCGAGTGTTGAGCCGGGGCGCGCCGATGCTCTGGTGGAGACCGACACCATCCACGCCCTGATGGACCAGGCGACCCGATTGGCGCCGGCCCTGGCGTCAGCGCCGGTGTTGAGCCAGTGGGCGGGCGTTCGCCCCATGGCGCGGGCCGACACCTTGATGGTGGGGCGCACCGCACCGGGCGTGACGGTCGGCATGGGCCATCACCGCAGCGGCTTCCTTCTGGCCCCGATCACGGCGCAATCCCTGGCCGGTCTGGTCCTGGACGGCGAAGAGGACGCCGGCCTGCACGGCTTTGCTCCGCCGCGTCTTGACGCGCCCGCAACCGACTTAACGCCGCGTTAGCCATGCTTCGGGCATGGTGCGTCATCCGCCCCTTCGGCCCAACGGACGCTGAACCGCCCGATGACCCCAACTCCCGCCATTGCAGACGCGCTGCAGTACGCCTCGTCGGTCACCGGCGTCAGTCACGGCTTTTTGCACGCCACGGCGGCGCGCGAGAGTGCATTTGACGCCAATGCGCGTGCGGGAACCTCGTCTGCGGCGGGCCTGTTTCAGTTTATCGAGGACACCTGGCTGCGCACGCTCGCCAAGCACGGGCCTGACCTGGGAATGGCTGACGCGGCTGAGCGGGTGCAGTTTGACGCGCGCGGCCGGGCGCAAGTTGTCGATCAGGCCAGCCGAGGGGCGGTGCTGGCGCTGCGCTTTGATCCCACCGCCGCAGCCCTGATGGCCGGCGCCTTGGCGCGCGACAACGCAGAGGCCTTGCAAGAGGCTTTGGCGCGGCCGCCCTCGGCGGGCGAGCTTTATACGGCGCACGTTCTGGGCGCGCGCGGCGCCGTCACCTTGTTGACGGCCGCCGAAGACACGCCCCATCGCGCCGCCGCCGACATCTTTCCCGCCGCAGCGCGCGCCAATCGTGGCCTGTTCTATGACCGACACGGGGCGCCGGTGAGCGCCTCTGGCCTGGCTGATCGCCTGGCGCGCCTGGTGGAAGACGCCCCACTGCCCGCCGATGCGGCGGGCGGCGCGCACAATGGGGCAGCCGCCCCGGTGCTTGGCGCCGCCGCGTCGCCGCCTGAGGGCTGGTCGCTGCATTCAGCTGCGCTCCAGACGTTTGCGGCGCACGGGACGGGCGCAGGCGCCGGAGCCGGCGCGGGAGCCGGCGGTGGTCTGGTCTCAAGCCTGGTGCTCGCCGTCGACGCCTCCAGCGCCAACCGCGCAGGGCGCGCGCCAACGCCGCCGCTCTTGATGTCGAGCACGCTGGTGGAGGCGCTGGCCTCTTTGTCCGCGCCAGAGCGTGCTTCTGATCGCAGTGACGCCGCGCGCCGCGATCTGGCTCGTGATCGGGCCCAGGAGTTGGCGCAAGACCTGACCCGCAACTGGACGCTTCACGTGTCTTAACGCGGCCTGCGTCCAGCGCGCTCAAGCCTTTGGAAACCTTTCGTTAACAGATGCAACCCAACGTGCGCGGTGCGCATGATGCGCTAGGAGTGGGTTGCATGACGGTGGCGACGCTTCGCACGCGCCTGACAGACGCCGACGTACAGCGCTTGGCGCGCGGCGAGTCAGCGGAGGATCGCGCCTTGGCGGCGCGCAAGATCTGCTTGTCCATCGATCAGGCCGGGCTCAGCCCGTCCGACCGCCAGGCCGCCAACGAGGTCTTGGCGTACATGGCCCAGGACGCCGCCGATCTGGTG
>CAYGQB010000274.1:0-2841 GCA_964351895.1 uncultured Caulobacterales bacterium | reverse complement strand
TGGCTGGCAGGCCCGGAATTGGCTGGCAGGCCCGGAATTGGCTGGCAGGCCCGGATTTGGAAGGCCCATTCACGCCGCCCAGACACACAAGAGCCGCGACGCATATGCGTCGCGGCTCCCGCATGTCGGTGCCGACACCGTGCGCAAGGCGCGCGGCGCTGGCGTGACGTCATGCACTCGATGCGCGCAGCCTAGCTGGTGGCGCCCGAGAGAATGATGGTCTGGCTGTTGCGGTTCAACGCCCACGCTTCTTCGTTGGAGCGCGGATCGATGGGGCGCTCCTTGCCGAAGGAGATCGTGGTGATGCGCGAACCATCAACGCCTTGGGCGACCAGATAGTCGCGCGCCGCGTTTGCACGCCGCGCCCCAAGAGCCAGGTTGTATTCGCGGGTGCCGCGCTCGTCGCAGTTGCCTGCCACTTGCACCGTCACCGACGGATAGGCGCTCAGCCACGCCGCCTGACGATCGAGCGTCGCGCGCGATTCACCAGACATGTTGTAGCTGTCGTAGCCAAAGTAAACGCGGTCGCCCGCGTTCTGAACGAAGTCAGCAACCGTCCCTGGGATGGGGCCAGACGCCGTAACCGCCGGAGTCGCCGGAGGCGACGTCGGAGCCGGCGCAGTGACGACCTCTTCGGGTGTCGATGCGCACGCTGCGAGCGTCAAGACGCTCGAAGCGAGAAAAACCATTCTGAGCTTCATCGCTCTGAGTCCCTCTTCGGAAACCGAAAGTGTAGTGCCTGTTGCTGCTGAACTTGATTCCCCCAAGACGAGAGATTTAGCACATGCAAACCCCTCTCAACAGCGCGCGGACCATATCTGCGCACAGAGGTGGGATCAAGCATTCCAGCAATTTGCCGATAAGCGACTGGAACAGCAGGCGTTTTAGTCGAGCAACGGCGACCAGGCCGGGTCTGACGCGTCTCCCGGCGTCGCGACTCGCCGGTCATTGAAGCCCGTCAGGTCGATGGATCTGATCTCCACGCGGCCGCGCTGGCCTCGTGATTCGCGCTGATACATCAACACCCTACCGTTGGGCGACCAGGTCGGACCTTCAACCAGGAAGCCTTCCGTCAGCAAGCGCTCGCCAGTGCCGTCGGGACGCATCACGCCGATGTGGAAAACACCGCTATGCTGCTTGGTGAAGGCGATGAGGTCGCCGCGCGGCGACCAAACTGGCGTGTAGTAGCGCCCGTCGCCGAAGCTGATGCGCTGGGTATTGGAGCCGCTGGCGTCCATCACATAGAGCTGCGAGGAGCCGCCGCGGTCAGAGTTGAACACGATCCGCCGTCCATCAGGCGCAAAGCACGGACTGGTGTCGATGGAGGGATCAAACGTCAGCTGACGGCGCTGACGGGAACGCAGGTCCATCGTCCAGATCTCTGAGTTGCCGCCCTGCTCCAGGCTGAAAATGATCGAATCGCCGTCCGGCGAGAAGCGCGGCGCGAAGGTCATGCCCGGGAAATCGCCCAGAATCTCGCGCCGGCCGGTTTCGATGTCGAACAGATAGACCTGGGGCGCGCCCGAGGCGTAGCTCAAGAAGGTGATCTGCTGATTGGTCGGCGAAAAGCGCGGCGTCAGCACGGTGAACGGTCCGTCGGTCAGGAACTGCGGGTTGAAGCCGTCCTGGTCCATGATCGCCAAGCGCTTGGTGCGGTTGGTCTTGGGCCCCGCCTCAGAGATGAACACGATGCGGGTGTCAAAGTAGCCCGTCTCGCCGGTCAAGCGCTCATAGATGGCGTCGGACACCTGATGGGCGACGCGGCGCCAATTCTCAGGCGTGGTTTGAATGCGCAAGCCCACCAGCTGCTGCTGGGCCGTGGTGTCCCAAAGCCGGAACGACACGGCCAGGTTGCCGGTGGCGTCGATGTCGGCCTTGCCCACCAGAAGGGCGTCCGCCCCGATAAGGCGCCAATCAGCAAAGCGCGGCTGCAGGTTGACGTCGGTGATGGTCTCGATGAACGCGCCCTTGTCCTTGGGCGCAAACAGCGCCGACCGGGCCAGGTTGTTGGCGATCACGGCGGCAATGTCGGCCCCGGCCTGAACCTCGCGCTCATCATCGCCAAGAAAATCGGTGACGGCGATGGGCAAGGGATCAAGGTGGCCCTGCGTGACGTCGAGGCGCAGCTGGGCGCTGGCGGGCGCGGCCAGAGCCGCAAGGGCGAGGAGCCCGGCGGCGAGCGCGGTGGTGATCTGAGTGAGGCGCATGGTGGGAGTCTCCCGGTCGCGGCGTCAGCGAAGCGTTGGCTTAAAGTTAAACGTGGTCTCGTCCCACTCGTCGTACAGCTCGACGGGCAGAAAGTCATACGGCTCGCACCGAATCACGGCGCGCGTGGCCTCCTCGGCCGCTGAGCGCAGGTACGGATTGGTGCTGATGGCCAGGCCCGACGGGTCGGTGACGCGCGGGGCGCTGGCGAGCGAACCGTCGCGATTGAGCCGGAAGGTGACCGAGATGGCCAGCTCTTCAGGGTTGGGCGCGTCCAGCGGCGCGCGCCAGCAGGCGCGCATCTTAGCGTCCAGCGCCGCTTGCCACGAGACGCGCAAGCGCTCCCCGGCCCCAACGGCGTCGCGCGCCGGTCCGTCGTCGAGGCGCGGCGCGGGCGTGTCGCGGCGCGGCTCGGGCCGATCGCTCTTGTCTTCAAGCCGGGCCAGACGATCCAGGTCCAGCGCCGCCAACGGATCAGGCTCGGGCTCTGGTTCAGTTTCAGGCTCGGGCTCTGGTTCGGGCGGCGGTGGCGGCGTCGGCTCGGGCTCCGGCTCCGGCTCCGGCTCGGGCTCCGGCTCCGGCTCGGGCTCGGGCTCGGGCTCGGGCTCGGGCTCGGGAATCAGTTCCGGCTCGGGC
>CAYGQB010000273.1:0-2902 GCA_964351895.1 uncultured Caulobacterales bacterium | reverse complement strand
CGTCGCCCAGCGCCTTGCGGCGGGCGTAGGCGGCCTCGGTCAGGGCGATGAACTCAGCCTCGGTCAAGGTGCGGTTGACGCCCCAGGCGTCGCGCCAGTCGCCATCGAAAGCGCCGGGCGTCGCCGTCGCCATGGCCAGGCGCACCGCCATCATCATGTTCTGCGCGGCGTCCGAGATGGCGAACGTCGCGCCATGGATGGCAACGCCCTGGCCCACCTTGGCGGCCAGCGTCTGGGCCAGGCTGGCAAGGGCGGCGCCCTGCGCGTCGGCCAGGGTGGGCGCATAGGCGGCGGGCGTGACGTCCCAGAGCGCGGCGCGGTCGGCCGGGCAATAGGTCTCCACACCGTCCACCAGGGCGACGAACGTGTCATGCGCCGGGCTGGTCCAGCGGGCGCCTTGAATTTTGAGTGTCAGCTCGCTCATGGCTAAATCTCCGCAGACAAGATGATGCGCGCCGAGGTGTCATTGGCGGCGCGCAGGTAATAGCCAGCGCCGGTCGTCAGGCCGCTGGTCTGGGCGTTGATGATGATGGTGGCGGCGTCAAAGTACTGGGCGGCGATGGCGGAAACCGCAGGCACATCCCCCATCCCGACGAGCTGCCAGGACCCGGCAACGCTCAGCGTCGGCGGCACGCGCATCTTGGGGGCGGGAGACAGGGTGAAATAGGCGACGCTCGTGCTGTTGGCGAACCCGGCCAGGCCCGTGTCATAGGCCGACCCCCCGCCCCAGGAGCGGTAGAAGGACTGGCACCGCGCCAGCTCGGCCGCGGGCTCAGGCGCGACGTAGGGCGTCACCGTCGCCCCGCGCTCAACTTTGACAAACTCGACGGTCACGCTGTCGTCGGCGCCAGCCGTTCCGGAGGGCGACCACTCCAGCCAGATGGCGATCTGGGTGACGCCCGCCGGGACCGTGAACGTGCCCGTCAGCGTCTGCGCGCTGGTGGTGAGGGGCGCGTCGATGACGCCATTGTAAACCGAGCCGGAAAGGCCGCCGATGCTGTTCTGGTCCGTCCCCGTGCCGGTGAACACGATCGCCTTGAAGTTGCCGCCCGAATAGTTGGCCCCCGCCCGCACCCGCACGGACACGCTGAGCGCGTTGCCCGCGAGGCCCTGACACCAGGCGTTGGGCAGGGTCTGGGCCAGATAGATCGGCGCCGTGTCCGCGTTGCTGGCGTCGCGCTGCATCTTCAGCGCGGCGCCGCCGGCCTCCCCCGCCTGGCGCGTGACCGTCATCCCCAGCGCCGCGCCGCCACGGAACGCCTGCCAGCGGTCGGCCACGAAGGTGAAGTACGACACGGGGATGGTGAACGCGGTCGCGCGCTGCCAGACGTCAAAGCCGCCGTTGAGAAGAATGTTGCGCCCCGCGGCGTCCGGCGACGTGGTGTTGATGCTGGTGACGCCGGCAAGCGCGCCGGCCGCAGCGGGCTGAAACGCGTAGGGCGTCACCTCGCCCACGAGCGCGGCGGCCGCCCGCAGCACGATCGCCGCGTCTGCGTCCTTGAACCAGACGGGGCCGGCCGGGAACGACCGGCCCGTGCTCGCATCAGTCCAGGGCTCGTAGAAGACGAATCGCTGATTGGCCATGGGAGGGTCCTTAGTCTGCGGCCTCGGTCGTGCCGACCGTCAGGCGCTGGATCGAGGGTGTGATCGAGCCGCCGAGCGTGCGCGTGGTCAGCGAGGCCCTGAACCCCCGCTCGGTCGCGACGCCCGCCGTGTCCGAATAGGTCCACGAGCCTGCCAGCGAGTGGGTCCACCAGGTGGTGAAATCCTCGGTGAAGAGGAGCGTCGGGCTCATGGTCACCGTCTGGCTCGCGACCTCGGTCCAGCCGCCGCCCGCGCCGAGGCGGCGATAGAGCTTGATCGTGGCGCTGATCGTGTCGTCCGCGCCGCCGCCCGAGGTCGGCTGCACCGAGGTTCCCTGGTACTCGTATTGGTAAGAGACCGTGATGGTGTTGCCGTTTGAGGTGTCGCCGTCACCATGGGTGACCTCGACCGTGAGGGTCGGACCGGCGGTCGAGGTCTCTTCATCCGCCGTCACGATCGGCTGGCCGGGCGCAGGAGCGGCGCCGAGATATGCGCCCGAATAGGCGATCGCAAAGACGCCGTTCGTCTTGGTCAGGCCTGAGACCGCCCGCTCGGGACCGGCCCACATCAGGAGGTCCCCGTCAGCGCCGAAGCCCGCGCCCTCGACTCGCATGTAGCCGCCCTTGCGGTCGATGGTCAGGCCGGTGGCCGGGTCGACCGATTGATTGGCCCCGATCAAGAGCTTGTTCGAGACCCGGATATTGCCGCCCTCGGCGACGAGCGCGTCGATGATCTGGCCCGACACCGGATTGGAGAGCTTGATCTTGTCGGCCACGAGCTGGGCCTCAGTGTAGGGCGTGCCGCCGGCATTATTGGCCAGCAACCGAAACGAGGCCGCGCCGCCGTCAACGCCGGCGACGAATTGCAGATAGGCGAGCGTGCGCCCCTGGAGGTCGACGATCGCCGCCGCCTGGCTGGTGACGCTCGCGCTGACGCCGGCGACCGTGGCGTTGGTCGAGGCGAGGGCCGACGCCTCGGCCTTGCCTGTCTGCAGGTCGGCGATGGAGGTCGCCTGGCTGGCCGTGGTCGCAGACAGGCCGGCGACGGTCGCCGCCGTGGCCGTGAGGTCTGACGCCTCGGCCTTGCTGGCGTCGAGGTCGGTGATGGCGGCCGACTGGGTGACGAGGCTCGACTCGGCCGACCCGACGCGCGTCTCCAGGAGTCCGGTGCGCTGGGCGACGGCCTGGACGTCCGTCCGCCGCAGCGTTTCCAGCGTCACCGCGCGCAGGGCCACGTCTGAGGCCGCGAGCTGACTTTCGCGGGCGGTCACGACCCGGTCGGCGTCGGCGACCAGGGCCTCACGGATGCGGGCGACCTC
>CAYGQB010000272.1:0-2941 GCA_964351895.1 uncultured Caulobacterales bacterium | reverse complement strand
GATCATGATCGCGGCGGGACGTCTGGCGGGGCGTCGGTCTCGGCGCACCAGTCGGTCATGCGCGTACGGGCGACGCCCGCCGCGATCATGATCTCTGCGAGAGAGCGGCCGCTCGCGGGCGGCGGCCAGGGCTCATCGGGATCGCTGAACATGTCGAAGTCGATATTGTCGTCCCAGACCGTCACCTCAGCAACGAGACGGCCCCACTGATCGCGGGCGACAGGCGTGATTCGCAGATAGTGCACACCCACAATCGTGGCCAGCTCACGACGCGCCATGACGGCGAGAAACCGCTCAGCGTGGCAGACGCCGTCAAGCTCGGGCGCGTCCATGCGCCGGACCCGGATCCGCTCAGAGCCGACCGCGAACGTGTCGCCGTCGATCACGCGCACGTTGAGCGCGTCTGGCGGGCCCTCGAGGATCGGCAAATCCGCCTGTTCAGCCGGCGCGGCCAGGGCCGCCAAGAGCATGAGCGCGAGCGTCAGCATGGCGCGAGCCTAGACCCGGGCGCGCCGATTGAACAGGCGGCGCAGCACATAGGAGCGCGCCAGGCTGACGGCCGTGAAGATGGCGGCGACGCCGGCCGCCTGCCCGCCCGTGACCGGCAGGCCAAAGAGCGGCAGGACCGCCAGATTGAGCGCGACGGCGACGCCATAGCCGACCGCGACATTGGCCGCAGCCTCAAGCGCCGAGCCGCGCCGCGTCTGGCTCACGGACGGCCCCCGATCTCTGACGCCTCTGGCGCGCCGGGCGCCTCTGGCGCGAGATCGCTCAGGAAACTCGGCTGCACGACGCGCGCGCCGCGCTCCATCAGATCGAGCAACGAGGGCTGGGCCGCCTCGGCGCGCAGCCTTTCGACCGCCACGTCGAAATAGCCGGGATCCTGCTCGACGCCGATGAAGCGGCGGCCCATGCGCAAAGCTGCGACGCCGGTCGAGCCCGAGCCCATGAACGGGTCCAGCACCAGGTCGCCGGGCTGCGTGAACAACTCGACCAGGCGCATCATCAGGGCGCGGGGCTTCGTGGTTGGGTGGGCTGCGCGCGTGCGGCGATTACACTCGGCCCCAAACGTGAACACGCCCCGGCCGCCGCCGCCGTTCCAGGCGCTGCGCCCGGGCCCGCACCAGGCCGCGACGATTGTCTCATAGCCCTGGGCCGGCCGATCGCCGGAGATTTGCGGCGGCGAGTCCGGCTTGATCCAAACCAGGGCGCGGCGGTAGCGCGCACCGCCCGCCTCAAGCGCGTCGCGCCAGGTCGGGACCGCCTCGACCTGGCAGAACGCCAGCGCCCAGCCGCGTGCCAGGCGCGCCATGTGGGCGGCGCTTGCGGCGCGCAGGTCGGGCGTCATCGCCGCGAACGGCAGAGGCGCGGCCTCAATCTCGCGGCGGCGGCCGACCTCCAGGACGCGCCCGCACACGCGTCGGCCTGCGCTGTGCGCCTCCGCCTCATAGGGCGGATCCGCGATCACGTGGTCAACCGGGCCGAGCGCCGCCATCACGTCCAGGCAGTCGCCGCGATAGAGAGTGGCGGCGCCGATCTCGATGCGCATTAAAGCGCCCCGTCGAGTTGGGCCCCGTCGAGCATGGCGAGCGCGCGCTCGTGCACGTGGGCGAGGCGGCGCATCCAGCCGTCGAGGAAGGCCGCCTGCAGGTGGTCGAGGCGGCCATACTGGGCGCCGCGCGCCGCGACGAGCTCGCGGACCATGGTCCGCGTCGGCACGGCGGCCAGGGCGGCGAGCGTCTGCGGGCCGATTCGGCCGTCGACGCTGACGGGCCGCCCGGCGTGCCGCAGCGCCCGCTGGAGGATCTGCGGCAGGGCCGTCGACGCAGGCGTCGAGCCGTGATTGACCGCCCCGTCGAAGGCCACATAGGCGAGCGCCGGGGCCATGTGGTCGGCGCGGATTGGCGACCAGTAGAGATCGCGATAGACGGCGCGCAGGTGATCGTCCGGGATGGCCCGCAGGCGGGCGGCGTCCGGCGCCGGTAGGCCGCGCGCCGTGCACCAGGCGGCATAGGTGCGCAGGGTGACCCCGCGCATGGTCGCCCCGCCCGGGTCAGACGGATGATCAGACCAGCCGCCCTCGCTCTCCAGGACAAGCGCCAGGGCGCGCTCAAAAACGGGCGCGCGGGCGCGCGCCAGGACGGCGGGATTCATAGGGTCTCCAATGCTGACCAGCGAACGGCGTTCGCTCAGTGGGGCTAGGGCGCGGGGCTAGGGCGAAGGCTGGGCAGTGGGCGCATAGGCCCGCAGGGCGCTCACGAGCCGGTCGTGCTCGGCTGTCTCAGGGCCGGCGTGCGACGCGGGCGAGAGCCAGGTGAGCGCATAGGCGGCCAGGGCGGCCACGAATACGAGCGCGGCCCGCACGCGGGCGGCCGCCCCGGCGAGGCGGGCCAGAGATTGGCCGATCTCGCCGCGCCCGGCGGCGCGGCCCGTGGCGTGAGCGGCGGCCAGATCGACCTGGTCGAGCCGCGTCTCGTGGGTGGCGACGCGGCCTTCGATCGCGTCCATGCGGCGCGCGCCGCGCGCAAAGCCGTCGGCGACGAGATCACGCAGCGCCTTGTGGCGCTCGTCCGACGAGGCGCCAACCGCCCGCACTTCGCCGGTCAGATCGGTGACGGCCCGGTGAATGTCGGCGTGACTGATCGGCTCGGGCCGCGGCGCGGCGTGGCCGATCGCGGCGGCCAATACGCGCGCCAGGGCGTGCAGGTCGACCGGCGGAGAGCTTTGAGCGGCCTCGGCCGGGTCGGGCCTGGTGTCAGCATCTGCCATTCGTGTCGTGCCTGCGTGCGCGCCGAAAACCGCTCGACGTCTGGTCTCAGGCGGTTCGGTTTCCAAGGCGTTACCTCCCCAAAGATGGCCGCTAGGCCGGCCACCCTGCAGCCAAATCCAGCGCCGTGACCGCCGCCGCATCCGCCGCCGTCATCACCGCTGAGACGTGGGT
>CAYGQB010000271.1:0-2974 GCA_964351895.1 uncultured Caulobacterales bacterium | reverse complement strand
CTGCTTAGGAGAGCGTTGAGGGCGCGCTGCGCGCTGAATGTCGCCCCCTCGCCCCGCAAGTCGATTGTTTCTCAGCGCCCGGGAGCGCGCCCTCAACGCTCTCCTAAGCAGTTTGAGCGCACACTCGTTTATCCCCTTGGGCTTTTTCCCCCTCGGGACTGTTCACCAAGCGGCCACTCCATGAGCAAAAAACGCGACTATTACGACGTTCTCGGAGTTCCGCGGAATGCGGACGAGAAAACGCTGAAAGCGGCCTATCGCAAGCTTGCGATGGACAATCACCCCGACCGCAATCCCGACGACCCGGCCGCCGAAGCGCGATTTAAAGAGGCCAATGAGGCCTACGCCGTCTTGTCAGACGCCGACAAGCGCGCCGCCTATGACCGCATGGGCCACGCCGCGTTCGAACAGGGTGGCATGGGCGCGGCGGGCGTCGACCCGGAAGAGATGCTGCGTCAGGTCTTTGGCGGGTCCGGGTTTGGCGACATCTTCGAGCAGGTGTTCGGCATGGGCGGCGTCGGCCCGGGTTCTGGGCGCCGGCAAGGGCCACGTCGCGGCGCTGACTTGCGCGTCGATCTGGAGATCGACCTAGAGGACGCTTACGCGGGCAAGGCGGTTGAGATCGACGTGCCGTCCACCGATTCCTGTGAGCGCTGCTCAGGTTCCGGCGCCGAGCCGGGGTCAAGCGTTGAAACCTGTCCGGGCTGCGGCGGGGCGGGTGTCGTGCGCACCAGCCAGGGCGTGTTCACCATGCAGCGCACCTGCGCCAAGTGCGGCGGGCAAGGGCGCTATGTCAAAGAGGCCTGCACCAGCTGTGACGGGTCGGGCCGAGTGCGCGTCAAGCGCACCTTGTCGGTGAACATCCCGGCGGGCGTTGAGGACGGCACCCGCATCCGTCTGGCCGGAGAAGGCGAAGCAGGTCCGCACAATGGCGGCCGGGGCGACCTTTATCTGTTCACCTCGGTGCGACCGCATGAGATTTTTGAGCGCGACGGGCCGGACCTTTATTGCCGCGCCCCCATCGCCATGACCACGGCGGCGCTCGGCGGCGAAGTTGAGATCCCCACAATTGAAGGCGGACGGGTCAAGGTGCGCGTGGACGCCGGAGCCCAAACCGGCAAGCGGGTGCGCCTGCGCGGCAAGGGCATGAGCCAGCTGCGCGGCGGCCAGCGCGGCGACATGTACATTGAGCTCTTCGTCGAAACCCCGACGCGCCTGTCAGCCCGCCAGCGCGAGCTGCTGGAAGAGTTCTGCAAAGAAAGCGGCGACGACTGCCATCCCGAATCGAAGAACTTCCTGACCCGCGCACGCCGGTTCTGGGACGATCTGTCGGGCGGAGAGGCCCCGCGCGCTTGAGCGGCCTGGACGCCCGCCCGCGCAAGCACCGCCCCGTCATGTTTTACGATCAAAGCGCCGCCTGCGCCAAAATGGCGGCTGACTATTTGAGTGCTTGAGCTAGGCTAAAGCAGGTTCGGCGCCCATCCCCCCTCCCCTCGCCGGGCAACGCAAGCTATCGTAACGACACGACGGGTGAACGGCGGGGCGCGCAGCGCACTTCAGTGCGTGAACGGAGAGAAGAAATGACCGACGAACTCGTCATGACGCAAGTCGACACGGTGCGCATTGCGGTCGCAGGACCGGCGGGGCGGCTTGGGTCGGCCATTCTCAAAGCCGCCTTAGGGCGCAACGAGTTTGACCTGGTGTCTGGCATCACGCGGCCCGGCTCCGGCGCGGCGGGCATGGACCTGGCCGCCTTTGCCGGGCGCTCAGCCGACATCGGCGTCACCGCCACCAGCGACGTCGTGACCGGCGTGATGCAGGCGGATGTGTTGATCGACGTGTCGACCGCCGCGGCCGCAGCCGACCACGCCCTGATCCTGGCCGAACAGGGCGGCCCGGCGCTGGTCGCCGGCGTCACTGGCTATTCAGAGAAAGAAGAGGCCGCGATTGCGCAGGCCTCCGAGCGCATCGCCATCGTCAAGGCGCGCAACTTCTCGCTTGGGGTGACGCTGTTGTCGGGCCTGGTGCGCCAAGCCGCCGAGCGCCTAGGCCCGGACTGGGACATTGAAGTTTTAGAGATGCACCACCGCTCCAAAGCGGACGCCCCGTCCGGCACGGCCCTGTTGTTGGGCCAGGCGGCCGCTGAAGGGCGTGCGGTTGACCTCTCGGACGTGGCGGCCGCGATGCGCGAAGGCGTGTCCGGCCCGCGCCGCGTGGGCGACATCGGCTTTGCCACCCTGCGCGGCGGCGGCGTGGTCGGCGACCATGAGGTGCGCTTTGCCGCCGGCGATGAGATGATCACGCTGGGTCATCGCGCGTTTGATCGCTCGATCTTCGCCAAGGGCGCGCTCGCAGCGGCCCGCTGGGTGAAGAACCGCAAGCCCGGTCTCTACGACATGCACGACGTCTTGGGGGTCTAGGGACTTATGGAGAGCCTAGCGCCTTAGATGTTGGCGACCGCGTCACCAGCCGCCGGTGTTGGCCATTGAGGCCCAAGGCTCGGCCGGAGCCTGGGCTGGGCCTTTCTGCAACAGCTCAATTGAGATGCCGTCTGGCGATCTGACGAAGGCCATGCGCCCGTCTCGGGGCGGCCGATTGATGGTCACGCCCATGGCCTGAAGGTGGGCGCACAGCGCGTAGACGTCTGCGACCCGGTAAGCCAGATGCCCAAAGTTGCGCCCGCCCTCGTAGGCCTCCCGATCCCAGTTGTAGGTTAACTCGATGCACGCCAAGCCGGCGGGAATGGGGCTTTCCTCGCCCGTAAAGCCGCCGCGTGCCAGGTCATCGGGCGACGCCAAGAACACCAGCGTGAACCGCCCTTGTTCATTGTCGACGCGGCGAATGTCGCGCAGACCCAAGCCGTCGCAGTAAAAGCGCAAGCTGGCGTCCAGATCTGAAACCCTAACCATGGTGTGCAGGTATTCCATCTCGTGCTCCTGGCCGGCGGGTTGGGGCCGACGCAGGACGACATCAC
>CAYGQB010000270.1:0-2979 GCA_964351895.1 uncultured Caulobacterales bacterium | reverse complement strand
GCTCGACAGTCGATACGAAGGCTTAAGGTCTCCACGCCCCCGCCCTAGACACGGGTGACGCGGCGCAGGGTGAGGTTGAGGCGGCCGCCGCCGGGGACGAGGGTTGATTGGCCGGCATAGATGCGGTCAACGCCGTGATAGGCCCGCCGGGCCGCGCCGCCCAGCACCACCACGTCTCCTGAGCTAAGCTTCAGGGACGCGGTGCGCCCGCCGCGCTGCGGGCCGCCGACCCGGAAACGGGCCGGATCGCCGAGCGACACCGACACCACCGCCACATCCGTCGCCTCCTCGTCCCAATCGACGTGCAGGCCCATCTTGGAGTGGCTCTGGTACCAGTTGACCAGACAGGCCTGCGGCGGGACCTCAGCGCCCGCCACCGCCTCCCACAGCGCCATGAGGGCGCTGGGCATGGCCGGCCAGGCGGCGCCGGTCTCAGGGTGCACGGGCTCGTAGCGATAGCCGCCAACCTTGTCAGTGACCCAGCCCAAGGGCCCCATGTTGCTCATTTTCACCGACAAGGGCGCGCCGGTGCGCGGCATGCTGGGCTGATAGAACGGCGCGTTCGCGTCCTCCAGAGCGGCCAGCACCTCCGCAACGAGCGCCTCTTGCGCCGGGCGGTCGAACCATTCGGGCAGATAGCGAAAGCCGTCTGGCGGGATGGTCTGGCTTTCCGGTTTCGGCGCGCCAGGCGTGTGGGCCGTGCGGGCTTGGGTCATGGGGCCTGGGTCATGGGTCTGGAACCGGCGGGCCAAACCGCCAGACGTGATACGGCGCGCCCTCCTGCACCGCTTCAGGCGGGCGCAGCGCATAGGCGGGCAAGGCGCTGTCGGCGATGTAGAGCGCGTCGTCCGGGCCCATGACCACGGTGTCCGCCCAGCGGATACGGCGATCACGCACCAGGGTTTCGCGCACACCGTCCGGGCTGACGCGCACGATGGCGCCATGCTCGACATCGGTGACCAGCACCCGCCCGTCTGGCGCTCGCGTCTTGCCGCCGCTCAGTGGGATTTCCGCCACCAGGCGCACCGAGGCGGCGACCGTCTCGGGGGCGGCGTCAATCGCGCGCAGATGCACCGTCTCGACCTCGTAGAGCGCGCCGGCGTTCATCGCCCCATAGTAGAGCAGCGAGCCGTCGGCGTTCAGCGCCAAGCCGTCCACCCCCAGGCGCAAATCGATGAGCCCGCCCGCCAGGCGCATGGTCCGGTCCGGGGTGCGGATCACCTTGCGGCGCGGCTGAACCGACGGGTGTCCGGCGAGTGTGCGGCGGGCGTGGCCCCGCTCCACGTCAAACACAATGATCGCCGGGTCGCGGCGCACGAAGCTGGCGTCGGCCAGATAAATCCACGCGCCGTCCGGGCTGATTTGCAGGTCCTGCACGAGCGACCCGCGCGGCGCGACCCGCCGATCAAGAATATGCGTGCGCGCGATCCGTCCCGTGGCGATGTCGATGGCAATCAGCCGGGCCTGCTTGAGCCCGTGGCGGCCGTGATCAATCACCCACAGCCGGTTGTTGGCGTCGGCGGCCAAGCCGAGCGGGGTCACAAAGAGGCTGGCTTGAAGGTCCGGGCCGGGAAACGGCTTGGGCCCCTCACGCGTCCATTCAAAAACCCCCGGCCCGCCGGTGCGGGCTTCGGGATGAACCGTGAAAAACATCCGGCCGTCGCGCGAAAACGCAATGTTTCCAAACGGCTGGTCGTGGGTATAGGCCGCCGTGAGAACGGCCGGGCCGCCGCGAACGTCCTGCGCCAGATCAGGATGCGGCCCACCCCCGCCGTAAAGAAACCAGACGGCGGCCGCGCCCAGCCCGCACAGCACCACCGCGCCAATCAATAAGCGCGCAAAACCTAGGAGACGGATTCTCACGTCATTGCTCTCCAAGCGCGCGCCCCTCTTGCGGGCGCGGCCGGCTTCCACCATATGCCAGACCGCAAGCGGCGACACGCCGCAGTCATCAATTGTCAGCTGTTCACATGGGGGCGGTCGACCAAAGACGCACAGGGCGTGACGTTCACGCCGCCGCGTCAAACGGTCTTAAGGGGTCTTCGGGACGCTTCGGGTCCCCTCCGCACCGCCCGCCGACACAGGAGCAAGCAAGAGCGCGCCATGAGCAAAGTTATTGGCATAGACCTGGGTACAACCAATTCGTGCGTGGCCGTCATGGACGGCGGCCAGGCCAAGGTGATCGAAAACGCAGAAGGCATGCGCACGACCCCGTCAGTCGTCGCCTTCTCTGAAGGCGATGAACGTCTGATCGGGATGCCCGCCAAGCGCCAGGCGGTCACCAATCCCGAGCACACCTTCTTCGCCATCAAGCGCCTGATCGGGCGCAACATGGACGATCCGCTGGTGCAAAAAGACGCCGCGATGGTGCCCTATAAAATCGTCCCCGGCCCCAATGGCGACGCCTGGGTGCAAGGGCGCGATAAGAAGTACGCCCCGTCTGAGATTTCCGCCTTCATTCTGCAAAAGATGAAGGAAACGGCTGAGGCCTATCTGGGCCAGAGCGTGGAAAAGGCGGTCATCACCGTGCCCGCCTACTTCAACGACGCCCAGCGCCAAGCCACCAAGGACGCCGGCAAAATCGCCGGGCTTGAGGTGATGCGCATCATCAACGAGCCGACCGCAGCCGCCCTCGCCTATGGCCTCGACAAGACCGAAGGCAAGACGATCGCGGTCTATGACCTCGGCGGCGGTACGTTTGACGTGTCGATCCTAGAGATCGGCGACGGCGTGTTTGAAGTGAAGGCCACCAACGGGGACACGTTCCTGGGCGGCGAAGACTTCGACATGCGCATCGTCGACTATCTGGCCGATGAGTTCAAAAAAGAGAACTCGATTGATCTGCGCGCCGACAAGCTGGCGCTCCAACGCCTCAAAGAAGAGGCCGAAAAGGCCAAGAAAGAGCTGTCTTCGGCAAGCCAGTACGAAGTCAATCTGCCGTTCATCACCGCCGACGCCTCTGGGCCCAAGCACCTGACG
>CAYGQB010000269.1:0-3020 GCA_964351895.1 uncultured Caulobacterales bacterium | reverse complement strand
TTTGTTGGACCCCGTATCGCGGCTAAGCCGCTCACATGGGTCGCGCTCAGGGCTGGCTTTGTTGGACCCCGTATCGCGGCTAAGCCGCTCACATGGGTCGCGCTCAGGGCTGTTCTTGTTTGACCCCGTATCGGCGCAAAGCGCCTTACATGGGTCGGGCTCAGGGCTGTTCTTGTTTGACCCCGTTCGGGGGATGGGGCTTCAAACTTGGTTAGCCATTGCAGGCAAGGTTGGCGTCATGTTGCGCGCTGTTCGACTTCTCCTGCCGGCCCTGTTTCCCTCGTGGCGATTCTTTGCCCTGGTGGCGCCGTCGCCGCGCCTGGAGATGGCGACCCTCGCAACGCCCAACGCACCGCCGCACTGGCGCCCGTTCAGCCCCAAGCCTGAGCGCATCACCGGCCTGGCGCGCCTTGCCCGCCTGGCGTGGAGCCCGGCGCAAAATGAAGCCCTCTATTTGGTGACGTGCGCAGAGCGGGTGCTCGCCAACAACGATGATCAGTCTCATGATCCGTACGCCGAACGCGAGATTCTGGCCCGCGTGGGCGCGCATCTGAGAGGGCAAGCCGCACCCCCCGATCCAGCGCACTGGTACTGCGTGCGCCTGTTGGTGGTCCAGCGCGAGGGCGCGGACCTGGCGCGCCGCGAGGCTTGGCGCTCAGGCCCGCACCCGCTTGGTGACGCGGAGCCGCGCTCGTGACGTTTGAAACAGCGCTGCGCCTCACTGAGATTTTGCTGGGCCTCGCCCTGGTGCAGCACAGCCTGGAGCATCTGGCCATCCGCGACGGGGCGCGTGTGCTGCACGCCGTGCGCGCCGCCGCGGCCGCCCTCTTGGCCTCCGGGATCGCTGGCCCGATCGCGGCTCCCGTGGTTCTGGCGCTGAGCCTGGCCGTTCTGGCGCGCTATGACGGCCCGTTTAATGGCGGCGCCGATCGCATGACCTTGCTGGCGCAAGTCTGCGTCACGGGCGCGCACCTGGCGCCCACCGCGCAATGGCGCGAAGTGGCCTTGGGCTATCTCGCGATCCAGCTGGTTCTGTCTTACGCCATCTCAGGCTGGGTGAAGGTCGTGAATCGCGACTGGCGGAGCGGACACGCTCTGCGCGACGTGTTCGCCTTCTCCGCCTATCCGGCAAGCGAGGATCTGCGCGGCCTGTCGGCTCACCCGCGCCTTCTCTTCACAGCCTCCTGGGCGGTGATCTTGTTTGAATTGGCGTTCCCCGTGGCGGTGATGAGCCAGACGCTTCTCCTGGCCGCGCTCGCCCTGGCGGCCACCTTTCATCTCGCCAATGCGATCTTGTTTGGGCTCAACCGGTTCGTCTGGGCGTGGATCGCCGCCTACCCGTCAATCATCTGGCTGCATGACCGTGTGATCGGCTGAGGCGCATCGCTGCTTGCGCGCCCAACCTGGCGTAGCGGCTAGAAGCGTTCGGGCCGCATCACCTGAACGTCGCTGACACTCAAGACGCCGATGTGGGCGCCCAGAAGCTCGTGCATCTGCGTCAGGGCGGCGTCGACCTTTTCAGCCGGCCCTATGGAGATGATCACCATCATCTGGGTGCTGGCGGAGGGATCGTCATCACGTCGCCAGCGCTCGCCGCCGCCCGCGCCTGCGATGGCGCTGACCACGGTGTAGCCCGTCAGGCCGGCCGCCTCCATGACCCGACAGGCGCGCTTGTGGGCCATCTGCTCAACGATCAACTCAAGGCGTCGCATGGCGTGCATTGGGCGGCCTCCTAGGCGGTCACGAGCTGGGCAAGAAAGATGTAAACGGGGATCCCGAACGTGAGATTGAATGGGAACGTCACCCCAAGCGACAAGGTCAGATAAATCGACGGTCGCGCATTGGGCAACGCCAGGCGCATGGCCGCCGGGACGGCGATGTACGACGCCGAGGCGGCCAGCGTGATCAGCAAGGCGCCGTCGCCTGCGCTGATCCCCAAGGCCCAAACAACCGCCGTCGCCACGAGGGCTGAAATCAGCGGCATGTAGAGGCCAAACGACAGGGCCCCAGCGTCCAGCTGGCGCCAGCCCTGGCGCAAGCCCCGCCCCGCAGCAAGCCCCATGTCCAGCAAGAACAGGCACAAGACGCCTTGAAAGGGGTCGACGAAGAACGGCGCAACACGCTCCATCCCCGCCTCACCTGTAATCCACCCGATGGCGAGCGCGCCGACGAGCACCACAACCGAGGCGTTCAAGAACACCTCGCGCATCAGCTCGCCCTGTTCAGAACCCGCCACGGCGCCCTTTGGCGCGGCCGCCTTATTGCCGCTGCGCACCAGTAGAAGCGCGGTGATGATCGCCGGCGTTTCCATGGCCGCAGCCACGGCCACCAAGTAGCCAGAGCTCGGCAGCCCGGCCAGGGCGATGGCCTGAGTTGCGGCGACAAAAGTGACGATCGAGATCGAGCCATAGTGCGCCGCCGTGGCCGCCGCGTCGACGCGATCCATGCGACTGGTGATCCGAAGACAGGCAAACGCGATCAGCGGCAAGGCGAACGACAGAAGGATCGCGGCCAGGAATACGGCCCCGACCTCCGGCGTCAGCGGGCTCTTGGACATCTCCACGCCGCCTTTGAGCCCGATGGCCATCATCAGGTAAATCGCCAGGCCCTTGCCGAAGGCCTCCGGCACCGTCATTTGCGAGCGCAAAAGCGCGGCGACAAGCCCCAGCACGAAGAACAGAACGAGAGGCGAAAGCAAGGTGGTCGCGGCGATCTCAAGGCTCATGTCGGCGCTCTGCTCCCCCGTGACGTCGACCGTTGGGCCGGCCGTGCGCCGCCACTTGTAAGACATGGGCGTCGCCTGAGAGAAGCAGAACCGGTCCCGCAACGCACGATTGCGCGTGAGCACCACGCGCGCCTGGGCGGCTTTAGGCGTCCGGCGCGCCCTCGACGGGCAGCCCCGCCAGCCGCCGCCCCTCCGGCGTCTTGAGAGAAAAGTCGCGTCCCGCAAACGCCGCCCCTCCCGGTCCGCACAGAAACACAACCGCTTGCCCCACCCATTCGGGCGCAATGTGCTGATC
>CAYGQB010000268.1:0-3043 GCA_964351895.1 uncultured Caulobacterales bacterium | reverse complement strand
GGGTCAGGCGGCCGTCGGGGCGCTTTTCGGCGAACAGGTCCGGCGCCTCGCCGCGATCGGCCAAGAAGCGCTCCAGGTCATACTCTTCGCTGAGGGTGGTGACGCGAAAGCGCCAGCCGTTCCACCAATTGTTTGAAAACAGGTCAAAGCCGCGCCCCCGCCGCGCCAAGGTGCGCCCACGGGCGGTGAAAGCAATCGCCTGGGCTTCGTCCTTGGCCGCCTCGCCCGTGGCGCCTGAGAGCTGCCACACGCGGTTGCGGCCCAGCTCGGGCGCAAACTCCACGCACACCAGCGCATTGTAGGCGTCGTTTGAGGTCGCCGCGATGAGGGTGCCAAAGCGGGCGTGATCAAGCCGGTGATCGGCGGCTTCTGACAAGACTTCGCCAAAGAAGGTGTCCAGCCCGTCCAGGCGCGCGCGGCGCAGGCGTCGCCAGTTGGTGTCGGCAAGCATGACCGGAACACCAATGTCTTTGAGGCCTTTCGCCAGACCGAGGCTCCACGGCGAGGCGCCCACGATCAGCACGCCCTCGTCCCCCGAATGCGCCAAGCCAAGGCGCTCGGCCAACGGCTTGATGGTGAAGCCGTGCAGGATGACGGTGGCGAACACCATGGCGAAGGTGAGCGGCACCAGGCTGGCGGCTTCAGGGCGGCCCATGTCCACCAGTTCGGCGGCGAAGAAGCCGGCCACGGCGACCGCCACGATGCCGCGCGGTGCGATCCAGCCGACCAGCACGCGCTCTTGCCAGGTCAGGCCGGCGCCGCTGGTGGCGATAAACACAGTCGCCGGGCGCACCAGGAACAACATCACGGCGACGAACGCCAAGACGCGCAGATCCATGGCCGCCAACAGTTCTGGCGTCAAGGTCGCCGTCAGCACCACAAATACGGCCGACACCAGCACCACCGCGACGGTTTCCTTAAACCGCCTCACCTCTTCGATCGAGGCCAGACGCGCATTGGCGATGGTCACGCCCAAAGCCGTCACCGCCAGAAGGCCGGTCTCGTGCGCAACGGCGTCGGCGGCGACAAACGAGGCCAGCACCGCGCCCAACAGCACCGGCGCCTTGAGATATTCGGGCACGTGGCCCTGACGGAACGCCCAGGCGATGAACACTCCCACGCCAATGCCGAGCGCAGCGCCCACGCCGGCGGCAAAGACGATCCAGGTCGCCGCCTCCATCCAGCCGCGCCCGTCGGCGGTGTACACGATCACCTCATAGACCAGGACCGCCAACAAGGCGCCCACCGGGTCATTGACGATGCCTTCCCATTTCAAGATCGCCGCCGGGCGTCCGGGCAGCTTGGCCTGGCGCAACATCGGCAGAATCACAGTCGGGCCGGTGACCACCAGAAGGCCGCCAAAGAGGGCGGCGATGTCCCACGGCAGACCGGCGGCGTAGCGGGCGGCCAGGGTGCCAAAGGCCATGCCCACCGGGGCCCCGACAAGCACCAGCCGGCGGACCGCCTTGGTGGCCGTGCGCAGCTCTGAAAACTGCAGCGCCAAGCCGCCTTCAAACAAGATCACCGCCACGGCAAGCGCGATCACCGGGCGCAACAGATCGCCAAAATCGACCGCCGGATCGATGATCGGCGCGCCAAGCGTCAAGGCGGCCAGCGGCCCAACGATCAGGCCCGCCGCGCTCATCAGCACGATCGCCGGCCATTGCAGGCGCCAGGCGAGCCACTGGGCGGTGACGCCCAGGGCGCCGATCAGCGCCATCTTGGCGGGCAGGAGTTCGCTTGCGTGTTCAACAGCCATGGCGCGGGATGTAGCCGGCTTCTGCGCCCCTGGCGAGCGCGCAAACAGCCATCGCCCGCGCGGCTATTCGTCGTCGGCGCGGAAGAAGTCGAACCCGATGGTGCGGTCGGCGTCGTTTCCGACGTCATAGTCGTCCACCGCGCGCGCAAACCAGGTCACGATGTGGGCGTGCAGCATCTCAAAGAACGGGCCCGGGTCCTGGGCGTGCAGCGGCAACTTGAACACGTACTGGCCGCCCTCATGGATGCGCACCGTAAAGTCCGGGCCCTCTTTCATGCAGGTCAGGGTGACACGCAGCCAGTCGCCCTCAGACACCTTCACGCCCAGCCCAAAGCTGACCGGTCCCAGCGGTTGAAACCCGCTTGGCGGGATAGAGAACGCCTTGTCGCCGTAGGACTTGGGCTCAAACGCCCCGCCCGGCGGGATCAAGAGGACGCACGGGCTGTCCTTGCCCGCGCCCAGATACGAACAAAAGCCGGCTTCCAGGGCCTCTGCGAGGGCGCGGATGCGGGCGTAGTTTTCCGCCGCGGCGGCGCGGTAACGCCCCACGGTCTGGGTCAGCGTGTCATAGGCCGGATTGGTCATGCTGGGCGGCTTAGCGGCTCTGATCGCCGGCGTCAAAACCCGTTCGCGTGGGCGTTTGCGTTTTGTTTACGCTGACGGGCGCAGCTTGGCGGCCAATTGCGCGGCCCCTTGAGCCGTCTCATGCAGGCGTGGAGCAGTCAGATGAAGCAGGCGGGTTTGGGCGTGTGCGCCGCGGTGATGGTGGCCGGTTGCGGCGTGTTGCCGGGCGGCGGACCCGACGCGCGCAGCGTCGCTGCAGGGCCTGCGGAGATGGTCATCGACCTGGCCGACGCCGTCGCCACGCCGCGCCAAGACCAGTCGCTGGAGACAACGGTGACGCCGGGCCCGCGCCTGTTGCGGGTCAAGCTGGGCCAGCGCGGTCGCCTGCGCACGACGGAGTTTGCCGAGATCGTGGTGGAAGCCGACGGGCGCACCTGGCCGACCGCCGGCCATGACGTGGGCGCCTGCTGGACGGCGGGTGTCGACACGGCAATGCTCAACGCCGCCCCGCCAACCCGCGCCCCGGACAGCCTGATCGACGCCCTGTCGATGTCGGCCGACTTTGACACCATCAAGACCTGTCTGGGGGCCAAAGGCTACGCCGGCGCCGTGCTCTCGATCCCGCCGCACCCGGTGAACGGCCCGATTGATCCAACCTTGACCCTGGCGCGCGCCCAGCCCGCCCCCGAAACGCGCAACCCAGATGCGCTCAACCAAGAC
>CAYGQB010000267.1:0-3057 GCA_964351895.1 uncultured Caulobacterales bacterium | reverse complement strand
AATGTGCTGATCCCACGCCAGCTCACTCACCCGATTGACGCCCGAGGCCTTGATCGCCGCCTGCATGTCCGTCGCCACGGTTCCCGGGCTGAGGCCGACCACCCGCACCCCGCGCGCTTCAGATTCGATGTGGGCGCATTCGGTCAGGCGCAGCACCGCCGCCTTGGCGGCGCAGTACTGGCTCCAGCCCTCAAGACCGCGATAGGCCGCGCCAGACGACAGATTGACGATGACGCCGCGTCCTTGCGCCTCCATGACGGGCAAGGCGGCGCGCAGGCCGAAGTAGACGCCCTTCACATTGACGTCGAGCCCTTCGCACCATGCGTCGGGATCAGACTCAGCCAGGCGGGCGATCGGGTCGATCACCCCGGCGTTGTTCACCAGAATGTCGAGGCCGCCGAACACATCGCAGGCGCGCGCGACGGCGGCTTCAACGTCGGACCTCTGAGAGACATCGCAGACCAGGCCGATGGCCTGCGCGCCGGCTGCGCGTAGGGCCTGTGTTTCGCGCTCAAGCCGGTCGGCGCTGCGCGCGCACAGGACAAGACGGGCGCCCGCTTGGGCGAGAGCGCGCGCGCTTGCCAGGCCTATCCCGCGACTGGCGCCCGTGATCAGCGCAACCTTGCTGGTCAGGTTGGCCCGCTCTGCGATCTCTGCGCTCTTTTGGGTTTCAGACATGCCTTCCCCTCGCCGCCCGGTTTCAGGGGCGGTGGCCCAGAAGGGTGACTTGGGTCAAGTGGCTTGGGGTCAAGTGGCTTGGGGTCAAGTGGCTTGGGTCAAGTGGCTGGCGTGTCGCCGTCGTCAGAGGTCGGGCCGGCCGCCGCGCCCATGCCGCGCTCATCCAGGCGCGCGCGCGGCAGGCGCCGGCTGGTCGTCGAGGCCTGGCCGGGGCGCAGCTTGCGTCTGGTGCGCACCCGTTCTGCGCCCGAATACATCGGCGGAATGAGGCACAAGGCGATGATCACAAAGGTGTGGCGCCAGTGGTGAGAATAAATCACCAGCGAATTGATGAACCACCCTGACAGGCAGCCAAACAAGATCGCATGGATGGCGTTCTTGGTTTTCATCCAGGCGTCAAACGAGCGCCAGAACGCTAGGATCGACAGAAAAATGAGTGACACGCCAGCCAGGATGCCCGCCTCAAACGTCTTGGCGACAAACAAGTTGTGCGCGTTGGTGCCAGGGAAATAGACCTCTGACTGGTAGGGCCCCACGCCCAGGGGATGACGCCCAATCATGTCGATCGACAACAGGATCACTTCCAGCCGGTGGGAGTCATAGTCTTGCAACGTCGACCGACTGCCCAGCGCCGTGTCGGCGATGTCGATGGGATTGAGGACGAAAAACAAGATCATGCCGACGAGCCCGACGGCTCCCACGGCGACAAATCGCAGCGTGTTGCGCAGATCCGAGCGCAGCACCAAAAGCCCGCCCGTCACCGCCGAGGCGACAATCATGTTGCCCCAGGCGCCGCGCGACAGAGGGGCCACCACGCCATAAAGACAGAACGCCAGCGCAATCAGATAGAGCATGCGAT
Source organism: uncultured Caulobacterales bacterium (assembly GCA_964351895.1). Lineage (GTDB taxonomy): Bacteria > Pseudomonadota > Alphaproteobacteria > Caulobacterales > Maricaulaceae > CAYGQB01. Next base: position 1,520 of record CAYGQB010000267.1, on the reverse strand, counting down.
ACTTGCGCGACGTCATGAGATGATACATCGCAAAGAATGCCGGCGGCACCAGGTACGGGCCGAACACATTGGGGTCTTTGAAGGTGCCGCGCAGCCGCTCGAGCCACTCGTCGCGGTAGTAATTTTCCCAGCCCGGCAGGATGTGCAGCTGCGCCAAGAGGGTGATGAACGCAGCCAACGTGCCGGCGATCACCCACCATCGCATGATCATGTCGACACGCGTTTCCGGGTCGTTGGAGACGTACATCACCAAGACAACCATCAGGATCCACAAGTAGATGTCGATCGCGGCCGAGCGCATTGCCTCCTCGAACACGCCCGCGATGAAGAAGCTGGAAAGCGCCAGTGAGGCCAGGAACGTGGTCGCCAAAAGTAACGGCAGCTGGGTGTAGCGCGCCGACCGTTTCGAAGCGCCGCTGACCACCGCTAAGATGATAAATATACAGGCAAAAATGTCCGTGGGCGCCGGCTCAACCTGGACATAGAAGCTGGTCAAGAGCGTGATCGCCAGCACCGAGCGCGCCATGCGGTCAGCGCGCTTTTCCTTGGCCATGTAGTAGGGGCGCGCGCGATGTGAGCCCGCAGGTGAGCCCGGGATGGTCGCGGCGGCGTCAGAGTGAGGAGGCACGCGTTTTAGCTCCTAGTGTGGCGCTTCTCGCACGATCGCGCGCAGGACTAGCCCGCGCGCATCGCGGAATCGACCGAGATTCAACGTCTCGCCTTGCGAATATCGGGCCAGTATTACTGATTTGACCCCCAGGGTCGACGTGCTCAAACCCGTGATGATCAAAAGGCCCCACGTCATCGTCAAGCCGAAGCCGGCGCGCTAACGTTGCAGAGATTGCGCGCGTCGCCCCCGCTCGCCGATCCTATCAGAGGCCAACGTCCCTTGACCGAGACCAGCAAAGCCGCCGCCCCACCTTCGCGCCGAGTCTTCGGGCGTCTGATTGGCGCGATCGTGGGCGGCGCGGGCGTGCTCGTTGTCAGCGCCGCGCTCGTTGCCCTTCTTTTGGCGCGCGGGCTCTTTGCCGCGCCGGGCGCCATCCCCCTGGGACACGATCTGGGCGCCCTGCCCGAGGGGCCGGTCCTGGCGGTCTTCGCCCATCCAGACGATGAGATTCTCGCCTCGCAGCTCTTGGCCAACGCGGCCGCAGCCGGCCGCTCCACCGCCCTTTACACGGCAACACGCGGCGAAGCGGGAACGCAGATGCCAGTCATCGCCCGCCAGGACGATCTGGGTGTGGTGCGTAAGGCTGAAGCGCTCAAGCACAGCTTTTCACTGGGCGTGGAGCGCCATGTCGTGGACGGCTTTCGCGACGGCGGCGTCGCCCAAACCCCTGAGCGCGCCCTGGAAGCCGCCATCAGCGCAGAGCTTGACGCCGTGGCTCCGAGCGTCGTGGTGACGTTCTGGCCGCCCAGCGGCGTGTCGATGCATCCCGACCACCGCCGGATCGGTGAAATCACGCAGCGCCTGACGCGCGCGCGCGCCAGCCAGCCGGGCGGCCCCCAAGTTCTTGTGT
>CAYGQB010000266.1:0-3065 GCA_964351895.1 uncultured Caulobacterales bacterium | reverse complement strand
CTAGGGAGCGCGCGGAGCGGTCTAAGCCCGGGCGTCGGCCAGGATCATGTCGGCGGCTTTCTCCGCGATCATCAAGGTCGGGGCGTTGGTGTTGCCCGACACCAGGCGCGGCATGACGCTGGCGTCCACCACGCGCAGTCCCGCCAGGCCGTGCACGCGCAAGCGCGCGTCCACCACGGCTCCGGCGGCTCCGTTTCCACCGGCGGTCTGAGCCGGCCCCATGGCGCAGGTCCCCACCGGGTGATAGATCGTTTCGCCTTCGCGGCGGGCATAATCCAGAAGCTCCTCGTCGGTCTCGACGTCCGGTCCGGGCAACAGCTCCTCGCCGCGATACCGATCAAGGGCGGCCCCTGCGCAGATGGCGCGCGCATAGCGCAGACCTGCCACGACCGTCTTCTGGTCAAGCGGCGCTGAGAGGTAATTGGGCCGGATTGCCGGGCTTGCGGCTGGATCGGCCGAACGCACATGGATCGTGCCGCGGCTTTCCGGGCGCAGCTGGCACGGGGCGCAGCTCATGCCCGGCAGGGTCTCCAGCTTCATTTCCGTTTTCTTCGACGGCTCGGCGCTGGCGGGCAGGATGTGAAACTGCACGTCCGGCTCTTCGAGCGCGGGATCGGTTTTGACAAAAGCCGCGATGTGGGCGGCTGACAGTGTGAACAGGCCCTTGCGCGTGGTCACCCACTTGACCAGCTCGCCCAGGGCCGCAAGCCCGCGCGATTGCTCGTTGATGGTGATCGGCTGGGTGACGCGGTGCGCGCACACGGTGACATAATGGTCTTGCAGGTTGGCCCCCACCCCGGCCAGGGCGTGGCGGGTCTCGATCCCGGCGGCGGCCAGAACCACCGGATCACCCACGCCTGACAATTCCAGAAGCTGGGGCGAGTTCACCGCCCCGCCGCACACCAGGACCTCGCCGACGCTGCGCGCCTGGCGCACCGTTCCGCGCAGCCGATAGCGCACGCCGGTCGCGCGCGGCCCGTCAAACGTGATCGCCTCGGCCAGGGCGCCGGTTTCGATCTTCAGGTTGGGCCGAGCCTTGACCGGGTGCAGATACGCCACCGCCGCCGATTGGCGCAGACCGTTCTTCACCGTCAGCTGATAATAGTCGCAGCCCTCTTGGGTTTCGCCGTTGACGTCGCGGCGCGGCACGCCCAGCGCCTCAAGAGCCTCCAGAAAGGCGTCAGAGATGGGATGCGTTTCGGTGACGTCAGAGACGTGCAGCGGCCCGCCGACGCCGTGCAGCGCGTCTTCTCCGCGCACATTGTCCTCTGTCTTTTTGAAGTAGGGCGCGACGTCCTCCCAGCCCCAGCCTTCGTTGCCCAGCTGGCGCCAGTGGCGATAGTCGGCCTGCTGGCCGCGAATGTAGAGCAGGCCATTGATCGCTGAGGAGCCGCCCAAGACCTTCCCGCGCGGCCAGAACAAGGGCCGATTGGCCGTCGTGGCTTCGGGCTCGGTCTCGTACATCCAGTTGACCGCCGGATTGCGCAGATTGCGCGCATAGCCGACTGGAATGTGCAGGGTCGGGTCGCGGTCCTTTGGTCCCGCCTCCAGGAGAAGAACCCGGGTGCGCGGATCCGCGCTCAGCCGGTTGGCCAAGACACAGCCCGCGCTTCCCGCGCCCACAATGATGTAATCCCACTCAGTGTCCGCGACGTGTCCGGGCATACGTCCCTCCCCCCGATCGCCGTCGGCGCATTCGCGCTCATGGCGTTTGGGAGAGAGGAGACCGCGACTTGCGCTGCGCGTCTACTCAGGCGGCGCAAAAAGTCGGCGCGATCAGTTCAGCCGATAGGTCAGGAACGCGCCAATGCTGGTCTGGGTGTCAGAGCCGCGCTGGTCAACCAGCGGGGCGTCAGCGACCTCAGACGCCAAGGCGTCCACGCCCACAACGCCGACAAATGTCACCTGGCGGGTGATGGGGCGGATCACCGACGCGCCGACGCCATAGGACACCAGACCGGAGCCGGCCTCATACGGCGCCAAGCCCGAGGCGAGCGACTGGACCGCGTCCACCCCAAAATAGGCCTCGTGATAGGTCTCATCGGCAAAGTTCACCCGCGGACCCACCGAGACGAATGTCGGCGCGCGGCCCTGACCCAGTCGGGCGCGGTACTGCACGCCCGCCTCGCCGACGAGGCCTTCATGTCCGCCGGTCGCCTGGCGCACCCGCAAGGAGGCCGTCAGCGGCCCCATGTCGCGTTCCACAAAGCCGCCCACGCCGAAGCTGGTGTCGATGTCGCCCAGGCCCAACAGGTCCGTGGTGTCGTCCCCGGCAATGCGGAACGGATTGCCGCCCTCTTCCTCGTCGCGTCCAAACTCGATCGTCACGACGGGACCGGCGCGCCAGCCGTCGCCGTCGATCAGGCGATAGCCGAGCCCTTCCTGCACCGAGGCAAAGAAACGGTCGCCGCGCGTCACGCGAATGTAGGGCAGCGCCGACGTCGCCATGTCGTCGTCGCCAAGATAGGTCGGCGACACCAGGAAGCCGCCGCCCACCGCCAGCGACCAGCCGTCCGGCTGGCCAACCTGAGCTTCGGGCGATTGGGCCGCGGCGGGAGAGACCAGCGCAACACCGGCGGCCAGCGCAAAAAGACACGCGCGCGCGGCGCTCGTGGTGGCCAGAATTGCGGGAATTGCCCGAACTGCCGGATGTGAAGCTGTCATGTCGTGTATGTCCCCTGAAGGGCCGGTGCGGCCTTGCATCCCAGCGCTTCGATTTAGTATCTCATTCTCGATATTCAATACGCCAAGGCTAGGCGGCGCACAGACGTGCAATCAGGCTGGGCCTAGCGCGCTCGAAGGCGCGCGATCAAGCTGGGCAGCCGCAGCGCCAGCCACGCCGCCACCACGATGTTGCCGAGGAAGAAGATCGGCGCCGCCCACGCCAAGCCCACCCAAAGCCGGCGCTCGGCCACGACCACCACGACGGCGGCCAAGAAGAAGCCGAGATAGAGATCGGCAAAGGTGACATAGCCCCAGGCCGGCTCCAAGAGCGCGCCGACCTCATCGACCAAGGCGCCGCTGTGGGGAATGGTGAGGGCGATCATCACCGTCAGGCCAAGGCC
>CAYGQB010000265.1:0-3091 GCA_964351895.1 uncultured Caulobacterales bacterium | reverse complement strand
CCCAAAATCTGCCGTAGCTCCAGCTTGGGCGTCCGGGGTTTCTGGCTCATCTTCACTCCTTGGCGGTTACGATGAGCCAGAAACCCTCCGTTGCAAAATCACCTCGAATGTCCCGACGGCGCCTATCCTGGACAAGCACGACCTCCCGCCCGCGCCATTCAGGCGCCTCCCCGCCGAGGCGGCCTGCGACGCTGCGTGTGCGGTTGGCGATGCGGCCAGCGATGCGGCCGCAGCGACCGGCGATGCGGTTGAAGCGGCTGCGGCCGGCGCAGCCGACATGGCGGGCGACGCGGTTGACGCGGCGGGCGATGCAGCCTCAGCGGCTGGCGACATGGCCGGAGACGCGGTTGACGCAGCCGGAGACGCAGCTTCGGCCGCCGGCGACATGGCGGGCGACGCCTTGGACGCCACGGGCGACGCGGCGGTTGGCGCAGCCAGCGCTGCTGGCGACATGGCCGGCGACGCGATGGACGCGGTCGGCGACGCAACCGGTGACGCAATGGACGCAGCCGGCGACGCGGCGGCCGATCTGATGGACGGTCCGGACGGATCTCTGGAAGACGCCGCTGACATTGTTGGCGACAGCGACGCCCTGGAAGATGCTGCTGACGACGCCGCCGATGCGGTGACGGACGCGGCCGACGCGGCCGAAGACGCCGTGACGGATGCGACCACGGACGACTAGTCGCCGCCAGCTTGCGCGTCGCATGCGACGCGGCATGGGATGACCAGCCCGCCTGCGCCTCGGCGCGGTGCGGGCTGGCTCGCCCCGGCGCTCCCTGATCTGGACTGGGACCATCCCAAAAGCCCGCGCGATCGCGCCGCGGGCGACGGATACTTTGCATCCCACAATGGTTTTGCTGAAGCCTGCGCCGTCTACGTTGACGGATGCCGTCTGACCGCCCAATGGCAGGCCTTGCGAGACGCAAGCGCACCTGCGCACGCCGTCCTCGGCTCGGCGGCGCGGGACACGTTCGACAGCTCTACAGATGGCGCCCGACGCGCGGCGGCCCAAGCGGCGCCCCAAGAGGCGTTAAGCGCGGGCAGCGCCGGCGAGACCGGGACCGCATCCGAGACCGCCGCCAATGACGCCTTAGGCGTTTACCCCAGTTTCGTCCTGGCGGAATTGGGCCTGGGTTCTGGGCTCAACCTTTTGGCCGCCGCGCGCGCCTGGCGGGCCGTGTTTTCCGCGCCAGACGCCTCACCTCCCGACGCAAACCTCGCAGCCCCTCCACATCCTGGCCCCTCACCTTCGGGACCCTCACCTTCAAGACCCAGAGCCCGGCTGCACCTTGTCAGCATCGACCACGCCCCCTTGTCCGCGCCTGACGCGGCGCGCCTGCGCGGCCTTGGCCTGGCCAGCGTCGATGACCCGATCACCCGCGCGCTGGACGCTGACTTGACCCGCGCCTGGCCGGCCCGCGTCGCCGGCGTCATCCACACGAGCGTGGCGCCCGACATCGCCCTGACCGTGGCGCACCTGCCGGTGGACGAGGCCCTCGCCGCCTTGGATTTCACCGCCGACGCCTGGTTCCTCGACGGCTACGCCCCGCGCTGCAATGAAGAGATGTGGTCGCCGGAGGTCTTATCCCAGGTCGCCGCACGCACACGGCCAGGCGCGCGGCTGGCGAGCTTCACCGTCGCCACGCGGGTGCGCGCGCGGCTGGAGCGCGCCGGGTTTGCGGTCTCAAAGCGACCCGGATTTGCCGACAAGCGCGAGCGCCTGGAAGCGCAACGCGTGAAGGCGGCGCCAACGACAAGCCCCCCGCCTGCGGCCTCGGCTCCATGGCGCGCGCCCGCGCTGCCTCCCTCCGCGTCCGTGTCGGTGAGCGCTGGCGCCGGCGTAAGTGTGCTCGTCATCGGCGCTGGCCTGGCGGGCGCGGCCTGCGCCCACGCCTTTGTCCGGCGCGGTGCGCAGGTGACCGTACTGGACGCGCGCGACGGGCCAGCCCGAGGGGCGAGCGGCAATGCGGTCGGGCTGGTGATGCCGCGTCTCGATCTAGACGATCAGCCCATGGCGCGCGCCCACCGCGCCGCCTTTGTGCATGCGCTCAACACCTATCAACACCTAGAGCCTGGCGGCTTTACTCAGCTGGGCGTGCGCCAGCACCCGCGCACCCAGGCTGACGCGGTGCGCTACGCCGCCCTGGTTGAGGCCGGCGCCTTGCCGCCAGATCATCTGACCAGCGACGGCGAGGCGTTGTGGTTCGCGACCGCCGGCGCCGCCGATCCGGCGCGCGTCGTGGCCGCGTTTCTCAAGGGGGCGCACGTGCGCACGCATGCACGCGTTGCAACCTTAGAGCGCACGGGGGACGGCTGGCGGGCGCTCGATGCCGGCGGCGCTCCGCTCGGTGCGGGCAACGTGTGCGTCATTGCGACCGGCCCAGATCTTGAGCGCCTGGCCCCCGGCGTGGAGGTACGCCCCTCGCGCGGGCAGATCAGCTTTGCCCCCTGGCGGGATACAAGCAGACACGGCGAACCTGGCCAGAGGCCTGATGCTGATCAGGCTTTGAGCCCAGCTTTGGATCAGCCCGCCCACGCCTTTGGCGGCTACGCCTTGCCAGGCGCGCGCGGGGTCTGGTTTGGCGCCACCTATGACCCGTGGCCCGACACCACCACCGACCCCCAGGTCGACGCCGACAGCCACGCGCGCAATGTCGATCTTCTCACCGCGCACCTGCCTCAGCTTGCCGCCGCCCTCGACCTGACCCAGCTAGAAGGCCGCGCCAGCGTGCGCGCGACAACGCTCGATCACGCCCCCTATGCCGGGGCCGCCCCGGACCCGGACGCCCTGGCCCGCTGGTGGCGCGGCCGCGAACGCGGCGAGCCGGCATCCGATCCGGCGCCCGAGACGCTGGTGCGGCCCGGGCTCTATGTTGTGGGGGGATTGGGCTCGCGCGGGCTGGTGTTCGCGCCGATCCTGGGTGAAGCGGTGGCGGCCGAAGCCTTGGGAGAGCCGGCGCCCCTGGAAGCCGGGGCGCGCGCCGCCGTCCATCCCGCCCGCGCGCTCTTGCGGCGCTGGCGGCGCGGTCAGAAGCGGAGCTGATACCGCCCGTTGCGCCCCCCCTCGCCCTGCTTGAGGGCGAGGGGG
>CAYGQB010000264.1:0-3113 GCA_964351895.1 uncultured Caulobacterales bacterium | reverse complement strand
GCAAGACAAAGGCGGCCGCCGCGACCGCTGTCGCCCAAGAACGCGATACCGCAACGAATGTCATTTTGAAGACTTCGTGCTCGTCATTGCGATAGTCGGTGTCCAGAACATCGTCGCACAGGTCCAAGATGACCGGAACGCCAGCGTCGTTGGCCTCTGACGTCAGCCGGATCACGACATTGTCGAGGCGTTTCACAACCACAATCGCGCTGAGATCCGCCATGTGCGCGCGCATCCCGGTGAGCCGATCTGTGAAGACAGACTCATAGCGGTCCTCACCAAGGCTTTCGTCGCGCAGAGCCACCGCCGGGTAGATGCCGCGATACCGCACGCTGGCGACATCAATCTGAAGGCCGGTGACAAACCAGCCCACTTTATTCTTTTTCTTCATAGTCTTAAGACTGTCCGCATCAGGTGAGCCGTCGGCTCTTTCAGGCGTAAGCCAGACCCTAAAATGGATGCCCGTAGATGGCAATCGAGCCCGCCGATCCGCGCTTGGGGCGGACTAGGTGTCACCAGATCGGCTCGGCCAGAGGCTGGCAAGGCGGCGATCTAATCGGATGGCCAGGCGCACCAGACGCGACCGCGCGGCGATGGCGGCGACCGACCGATCATCGAACGCCAGCGGCGCTGATCGTTGGGTGAAGACTTCGAACGCATGATTGCGATTGAATTCAAGGTGGCGAAGGTAGGCGAAGGGCTCAGGCCTGAGTTGCTCGACCCGGTAGCCGGCGGCCTCAAAGCGCTTGCTGACAGCCACCTCTGCAGCGATGCACTCGCCATAATTGCGTCCGATCAGCAGCCCCCCGATGCGCGCGAGCGCGTCTCCCGACGCAGCCCAGACCAGCGAGCGCAGGTGACGACCGCCCGCGCCCAGATCAACGTCCCAGGCCCGCCACGCAGCCTCATAGGCGCGCCAGCGATCAACCTGCGCCCCGTCACACCAGTGATCTGGCGCAAACTCTGATTTGAGCGCCGATCGGATGTGGTGCCAAGACCGGTCCCACGCCTCGTTCAACGACTCACCGACCAGCCCAACATCCCGGTCTGCAAGGCGGCTTCGTATGGCGCCCAGCCAGCCATCGCGCACCACCCAGCATTCATCCTGCAAGAACACATAGTGCTGATAGTCCGGCGACTGACGCCATCCTGCGTCCCAGGCACCAATGTTCATCCCAAGATTGACGCGCTCAATCACGCGTGCGCCGACGGCCGCCTTGGCGTTCGCCAGACAAGCCCCGAGCGGAGTTTCAGCCATGCTCTGAGACGTGGTGCGGTTTACCACCACCGTCAAATCGTAGTCAGACCCGGCGCTATACGCCTCCAGCGACGCCAGCAGCCGCTCCATGTCCGCAATGGGGCGCCGGTCATAGTGGGAAACCACGACCAGCACCGCGCCTGCTCCAACCGCCTGTCCGTTCATCGTTGAAACCTTTGATGAAGCGGGCCAGCCGCAGCTTTCGTCGCTTGAAACATGTCACAACGCCAGCGTACAAGTCCCCGCGGATGAGGCCGGGGCCAGGCCCCGGGCAACTCGACCGCCAGATGCCGAAGCGTGATCAGCGAGGGGTGGATGAAGGGGATTATCTTAGCCGGAGGCGCAGGAACGCGTCTGCATCCGGCAACTCTCGCGATCAGTAAGCAGCTCATGCCTGTTTACGATAAGCCGATGATTTATTATCCGCTTTCTACGCTCATGCTGGCAGGGGTGCGTGAGTTTCTCATCATCTCAACGCCGCGTGACACGCCACTGTTTCACAGCCTGCTTGGCACCGGCGACCGATGGGGGATCTCTATCGACTACGCTGTCCAGGATGAGCCGCGCGGCCTCGCCGACGCGTTCGTCATCGGCAAGTCATTTGTTGATGACAAGCCGAGCGCCCTGATCCTGGGAGACAATCTGTTCTACGGACACACCCTGCCTGAGCGCTTGACCCAGGCCGCCGCCCGGTCGACCGGGGCAACGGTGTTTGCCTATCGGGTCAGCGACCCCACACAGTATGGTGTGGTGGAGTTTGACGCAGAAGACCGCGCCGTTTCGATCGAAGAAAAGCCAAGCGCACCGCGGTCAGATTGGGCCGTTACCGGGCTCTACTTTTACGACGGCCGAGCGCCGCAGTTTGCCAGCCAAGTGCGCCCGTCAGCGCGCGGCGAACTGGAGATCACCGACCTCAATCGGATGTATCTGGAGCGAGACGCCCTCAGCGTAGCGCGACTTGGACGCGGCTTTGCCTGGCTCGACACTGGAACCCATGACAGCCTGCATGAAGCGGCCGCGTTCGTGCGCGCGATGGAACACCGCCAGGGCTTGAAGATTGCCGCCCCCGAGGAGATCGCGTTCACGCAAGGCTACATCTCGGCAGACGACTTGAACAAGCTGGGATCGGCGATGGGCAAAACGGAATACGGCAAGTATCTCATGGACGTCGCCAGCCAGCGCCGTTCGATTTTCGGGGCCGCATAGCCGCCACTTTGTTGACCACACAGGCCGCCCTGTCTGACGGGCGGCCACGCGAGCCACACGACCAGACAGGGACATGTGCATGAAAGTCATGGTCATTGGCGCGTCTGGCCAGCTGGCGACAGCGCTGCGCGAGCATGCTGACACCACGCCAGGTCTTGAATTGGCCTGCTTCGGGCGCGGACGCATCGATTTGTCCTCTGCCCATGTGGAGGCAATGTCAGCCGAGGCGCTCGCCGCATTTCGACCGCACGCGGTGATCAATGCAGCCGCCTACACCGCCGTTGACAAGGCGCAAGAAGAAGAAGCCCTCGCCCGCGCGATGAACTGCAATGGCCCCGGCGAGCTTGCCAAGGCCTGCGCCGCGGCGCGTGTGCCCCTGGTGCATGTCTCCACCGACTATGTCTTTGACGGGACAAAGCCGACCCCCTACGTGGAGACCGACGCGCGCGCGCCATTGGGGGTGTACGGGCGCACCAAGGCTGATGGCGAAGACGCGGTGCTGACAGCCAGTCGTCAGGGCCACACGCCGGCCGCTGTCATCCGCACGTCTTGGGTGTTCGCGGCCACCGGTGCCAACTTCGTGAAAACAATGTTGCGCCTTGGCGAAGCGCGCGATCCCACTCTTGTTGAGCGGGCTCGAGGAGGTACG
>CAYGQB010000263.1:0-3137 GCA_964351895.1 uncultured Caulobacterales bacterium | reverse complement strand
CTTCACGCAGGCTGGTTCAGAAGTGTCCGCGCTTCTCGGGCGCATCCCCTCAGCGGTGGGCTATCAGCCAACGCTCGCCACCGACATGGGCGCCCTGCAAGAGCGGATCACCTCGACCAACAAGGGTTCGATCACGTCCGTGCAGGCCATCTACGTGCCGGCCGACGACCTGACCGACCCGGCGCCGGCGACCTCCTTCTCTCACTTGGACGCGACCACGGTTCTGTCGCGCTCGATCTCAGAGAAGGGCATCTATCCAGCCGTGGATCCGCTCGATTCCAACTCGCGCATCCTGGATCCGCGCATCGTCGGCGAGAAGCACTACGCCGTCGCTCGCGAGGTGCAGGAGACCTTGCAGCAGTACAAGGCGCTGCAGGACATCATCGCGATCCTGGGCATGGATGAACTGTCCGACGACGACAAGATGATCGTGGCGCGAGCGCGCAAGATCGAACGCTTCTTGTCGCAGCCGTTCGACGTCGCCGAGGTGTTCACCGGCTTCCCCGGCATTCAGGTGCCGGTCGAAGAGACGGTCGACAGCTTTGCCCGCCTGTGCTCGGGCGAGTTTGACCACCTGCCAGAGCCGGCCTTCTACATGGTCGGCAACATCGATGATGCCGTGAAGAAGGCTGAGAAAATGGCGATGGAAGCGGCCTAGCTGCGCATCGCGCCCAGGTGTGTGCGGCCCCTGTGTTCCGCACCAAGCCCCAGCGCCGATTGTGGCGCACGAAACCCCAGACGTCGCGCGGCGCTCATCCGCCCCGACGTGTGGGGTTTTTTGGTTCTGACGCGCCAGCGCGGCGCTCTGTCAGGTCGCCTTCCGCCCTACCGTTCGTCGACGGCGGCTCGATTGTCGATCCCCCATGCCTAGACTGGGGGCGTTGATCGCTGCTGAAGGGGGCCGGCATGGCCGTGTTGAATTGCTCTAGGCGCATCGTCCTGGGTGTGTCCGCGCTGAGCCTGGGCGCCTGCGCCCAGACCTTGGGTGCGCCTGGGTCCCCCGCCGCGCAGGCCGACGCGGCGCAAATGGCGCCGGCGGGCTGTCCTCAGGGCAAGCCGCAGGCCTTTGCCGCGCGTCTCCTTGGGGATTGGAGGGTGGAGATTTCCACCGACGAGGGCTGGCCAGGCGCAGGTACCTCAACGATTGACGCCAGCGCTTTTGGTCCATGCGTCGTGGTTGAAACCGGGACGTACAGCCTGTCTGCGCCCGAGCGCCTGATCGAGGGGGCGGGCGTCACTCAGCTGAGTTGGGATGTCCTCGACGAGACCTGGAAGCTGACCATCCTGGACGCGCGCGGCATCACCCACGTTGGGGTCGCCGCGCCAGGAGGACCAGACGGCGAGATCGCATTTGAGATCGCCCGTCCAGACGGCGACGAAGCCACGCGCCGGGCCGTGTATCGCACCACGGGGCCCGACAGCTTTGAGCGCGCCTGGCAGGGGCGTCAAAGCGGCGCTGATGATTGGGCTGACCGGCTTGTGAGTGTGTACACACGGCCCTAGGCTGGTCGGTAATGTCTGAGCCGCCCGCCAACCCGCCGTCAAGTGAAGCGCCCGCCCGGGCGCCCGCCGACACTTCGACCGCCCACACGTCGACTGCGGTTGACCGCGCCTCCGCGCCGATAGAGCTGACGAAGGCGGAAAAGACCTTCATCCGCATCTCTTGGCTGCAGACGGTCTTGGCGTTGGCGGGCCTATTCACGGGCGCCGTGGCGCTCTACGCCGCCTTGCACGAAAGCGCCGCAGTGCGCCGGCAATCGGCCGCCGCCGTGTGGCCCTATATTCAAGTGGCGATCAACTATTCTCCCACCGCCGATGAGAGCTACTTCAATCTGGTGCTCACCAATTCCGGCGTCGGTCCGGCGCGGATCAAGGCGATCAAGCTGACCTTGAATGGGTCTCCGGTGCGCACCTGGGGCGATGCGGTGGCGCTGCTGGAGGGGCCAGAGGACGCCGTCTACTCTCAGTTTACAGCGGGGGGCAGGGTGTTGCGCCCCGGCGATTCAGTGGAGATGTTTGCGACCGCCAACCGGGTCATTGTCGACGGCATGATCGCCGCCACCGCCTCGCCTGGCACCGCGATAGAGTATTGCTACTGCTCGATTTTTGACGAGTGCTGGGTGGCGCGGGTGCAGACCGGCCGAGAAGACCCGACGCCGGTTGCAGCGTGCCCGGACTATGGCGCGGCGGCCTTCGCCAACTAGCTGTGCGTTGTGGCTCACCCCCGCGCCGCGACAAGCCCAACATAGGCGACATAGGCGAGCACAAATCCGAGCCCCTCTACGCGTCCGATACGCCCGCGCCACGCCAAAAGAAGCGCCAAAGCCGCCGCGGCGCCCAGCATCACCGGACCGTCGAAGGCGGCAAAGCCGGCCGGCGTCGCCAAGGGCGTCACCAGTGACGAGACGCCCAAGATGCCCATGGCGTTGAAGATGTTCGATCCAACGATGTTGCCGACTGCAATTGCAGAGTCGCCTCGTCGCGCCGCCGCGGCCGATGCGGCAAGCTCGGGCAGCGAGGTGCCGACGGCGACAATCGTCAGGCCGATGAGGGCGTCGGACACGCCAAAATCGCGCGCCAGGTCCGCCGCGCTGCGCACCAGAAGCTCCGCGCCCAGGACCACGCCGACCAAGCCGCCCAGGGTCAAGGCGACCGCCGAGAACATGTTCATACTGGCGGTTTCTTCGACCTGGTCCGCCTGTGCGCCTTGGGCGAGCGACAGCCACACATAGCCCGCCAGAACCGCAACGCCGACCGCCCCCACGGGTCGCGTCAGCGTATCGAGCGCCAACACCAGGCACAGGCCGGTGAGGAGGGCGACCATGATGATCATGTCGCGCGACACCGGCCGCCAGGCCTGGCGGATCGGCAGGATCACGGCGACCACGCCGAGGATCAGCAGGACGTTGGCGATGTTTGAGCCAACAACGTTGCCCACGGCGACGCCATTGAGCCCCTGCATGCCAGCGCGCACGGAGGTGAAGAGCTCAGGCGCCGAGGTGCCGAAGCCGACCAGCGTTGCGCCGATGACAAAAGGCGAAACGCCGAGCCGCAGCGCGATGTCGCGCGCGCCGCGCACCAGGGCGTCGCCGCACGCAAACAAGAGCACAAGGCCCGCCAACAGGATGAGGCTGGTC
>CAYGQB010000262.1:0-3163 GCA_964351895.1 uncultured Caulobacterales bacterium | reverse complement strand
ATTCCCACCAACGTGATTTCGATCACCGACGGTCAGATCTTCCTGGAAACCGACCTCTTTTATCAGGGCGTGCGACCGGCGGTGAACGTGGGCTTGTCGGTGTCGCGCGTGGGCTCGGCGGCCCAGATCAAGGCCATGAAGCAGGTGGCCGGTAAGATGAAGGGCGAGCTGGCGCAGTATCGCGAGATGGCCGCGTTTGCGAAGTTCGGCTCTGACCTCGACGCGGCCACCCAGCGCACCCTGAACCGGGGCGACCGCCTGACCGAGCTTCTCAAGCAGCCTCAGTTCTCGCCGCTGCGCACCGAAGAGCAGGTCGCGGTCATCTATGCCGGCATGAACGGCTATCTCGATGATCTGCCCTTGGCCAAGGTCAAGCCGTTTGAAGCGGGCCTCTTGGCCAATCTCAACGGTCCGGGCAAGGCCATCCTCGACGGCATTCGCGACGAGCAAAAGCTGTCTGACGCCCTGGAAGATCAGCTCAAGACGTTGATCGTCGAGTACAAAAAAACCTTCGCGTAAGGCGAGGCGGCGAGGAAAAGTGAAACGCGATGCCTAGCCTGAAGGACATGCGCAACCGCATCGACTCGATCACGTCGACGCGGAAAATCACCAAGGCGATGCAGATGGTCGCCGCGGCCAAGCTGCGCCGCGCCCAAGAGGCGGCCGAGGCGGCCGGGCCCTATGCCCGGCGCATGGCGTCCGTGATCGCCAATCTGTCGTCGTCGATGGTGGATTCGCCCGGCGCGCCGGAGATGCTCGTGGGACGGGCCGAGCCCAAGGCCCACCTTCTGGTCGTGTGCACAGCCGATCGCGGCCTGTGCGGCGGCTTTAACACCAACATCGCGCGCTTGGCGCGGGAAAAGCTGGTGCAGCTGGACCGCGCCGGGGTCGAAACGAAGATTCTGTGCGTCGGCCGCAAGGGCTATGACCAGCTCAAGCGTCTCTACAGCCACAAGATCGTGGAGACGGTGTCGCTGCGCGAAGCCAAGACGCTGGACGCCGCCATCGCCTCGGGCATCGCCGACACGGCGCTGCGCCTGTTTGAGGCTGGCGAGGTCGACGCGGTCACGCTGGTGTACTCCACCTTCAAGAACGTCATCACCCAGACGCCAACGGCCCGCACCGTGATCCCGGCGGTGGAATCGGTCGAGGAGGGCGCTGAAACGCCTGACCTGAAAGGCGCGATCTACACCTATGAGCCCGACGAGGCGGAGATCCTGGCTGAGCTGTTGCCACGCAATCTGACCGGCCAGGTGCTCAACGCCCTGTTGCAGAACGCGGCCGGCGAGCAGGGCGCGCGCATGACGGCGATGGACAACGCCACCCGCAACGCCGGCGATCTGATCGACAAGTTGACGTTGGCCTACAACCGCAAGCGCCAGGCCAATATCACCAAAGAGCTGATCGAAATCATCTCCGGCGCCGAGGCCCTCTAGGCCCCGCCAAGCCCCCGCTGACCGGTTCGCCAGAGGCGCCAGCTAGAGCGCTTGGTACAGGTGCATCGACGGCAATCCGACGGTGAAGCCGGCTTTCTCATACACCCTGCGGGCCGCCGCGTGGCTGGGATCGTCGCCGGCGCCCACGACCGCCAGGGCGGCGCCGCGCGCGCGCAGCGCCTCCAGCGCCCGGGCGCAGAGGGCGGCGCCGATCCCGCGTCCGCGATGATCGGGATGCACGCCCAAGAGGCCAATTTCTCCGGTCACGGCGTCGGGATGCAGCGAGCAGACGACAAAGCCGACCGGCTCGCCCCCCCGCGCGTCCTGGTCAATTGCCTGCGCATCCACCGCCACGAACACCATGTCAGGCGTCTCTGCGCTGCACATGGTCGCCAGCAATTCAGCCTGTTCGGCCTCCGCTGTCGCGAGGCCGAGGCCAGCGATGCGCGGCCCAACGATCTGGCGGAAGGAGGCAAAGACTTGGGCAAACGCAGCCGCGCGCACCCGGTCGAGCGCGGCCAAGTCGCCCTCAGCATACGGGCGGATGATCGGAGCAGGGCCAAGGGGAGAAGGGCCAAGGGGCGTCGTCATGCCGCTAGAAATCCGCACCCGGACCTGGCGTCAACTCATCGTTCTGCGTCGTCGCCCGCATCGCTTTAGAAGGCGAATTCCAGCACGGCATGCGCGATCAGCGCCTTAGACGCGACGCTGGTCACCCGCGCCTCGGCATAGGCGCTGGCTTTCCCGAACCGAAGCACTTCGGCCTCGACCAGAAATCCGTCATCCACCGCGGGCCGCAAGAAGTGGGTGTGCTGGTAGACGGTTCCCTTTGGCTGACGGTCAGTTGTCATCATTGCCAGGGAAGCCAGAGTGTCGATCGCGGCCATCAACGCCTGACCGCACATGGCGCCGCTTGAGAACTTCAACGCGCCCGAATTTGGCAACTGCGCCGAAACACGGCCAACACTCACATTGAATTCACACAAGCCCATTTGTTTGATCCAGGGCGCGAAAATGTGATCGAAGGCCGCCAGCACATTGTCTTGTGTGACTGGGTCATGTGTGACCGGCCGTATGCTTGGTGTCGCTTTCATGCCGAAACAGTGACCAATACTTCGGCCCTGTCCAGGGTGAAATTTGGCCAGCCCAAGCTCATGAGAGAAACCTCAGCCGGACGGGACACAAGACCGCTCCCAACGACTTCATGTCGGTCCGTTGGGCCTGGTTCGCGCACCCGGTCATCGCGGTTCTAACGACGCAGGCGCGCGAAAGGCATCGGCGACGGGCTGAAGACACGGGCTGAAGACATAAGCCCCGGCATGCGCTAAATCAGCCCCATGACCGACCCTAAATTCGTGCGCAAGATGCGCGGTGCGGCGCGCAAGGCCAGCCAGCCCAAGACGGTGCGCGTCGCCGGCCTCGACATCATTTCAGACGCCGCCCGCATCGGCCCGCACATGGCCCGCTGGCTCTATGACGGCAAGTATGAAGCGATGGAGAGCGCCATTGTCGCGCAAACCGTGCGGCCGGGCGACCGGGTGCTCGATTGCGGCGGCGGCATGGGCTTTGTGGCCTGCGTGGCGGCCCGCGCGGCCGGCCCCACCGGCGCGGTGACCGTGTGTGAGCCCAACCCAGATCTGATCGCGCTGATCCAGGAAAACGCCGCCAACAATGGCTTGACGCTCGACGTGCGCCAGCAGGCTGTCGCCGCCGCGGCGGCGACAGCC
>CAYGQB010000261.1:2689-3164 GCA_964351895.1 uncultured Caulobacterales bacterium | reverse complement strand
TTCGTCGAGTTCGTCCAGCTTGTTTAAGGCCAAGAAGCTGCGCTTCTCGGCCAGCCCGGCGTCATAGGCGGCCAATTCCGCACGCACCACGCGATAGGCGGCGACCGGGTCTTCGTCGGTGGCGTCAATCAGATGGATCAGGCCGCCGGTGCGCTCGACATGTCCCAGAAACCGGTGGCCAAGCCCGGCGCCCTCGCTCGCCCCCTCGATGAGGCCAGGAATGTCGGCGATGACGAACCGCTCGCTCGGCGACAGGTCAACGACGCCTAGATTGGGATGCAACGTTGTAAATGGATAGGCGGCGGTCTTGGGCCGCGCGCGCGTCGTGGCGGCCAGGAATGTCGACTTGCCGGCGTTCGGCAGGCCAACCAGGCCAATGTCGGCAATCAGCTTCAGGCGCAGCCAGATCCAGCGCTCCTGGCCGGCCTCGCCGGGATTGGCGCGGCGCGGCGCCTGCTGCACCGACGATTTGAAG
>CAYGQB010000261.1:0-2679 GCA_964351895.1 uncultured Caulobacterales bacterium | reverse complement strand
GTATTGCCCCAGCCGCCGTTGCCGCCGCGCGCCAGCAGGATCTTCTGGCCGACGCGGGTCAGGTCGGCCAGCACTTCGTCTCCGTCTTCGTCCAGCACCTGGGTGCCGACCGGCGCCTTTAAGATCACGTCGTCGCCGGCCGATCCGGAGCGGTTGCGGCCCATGCCGTGAATGCCCGTTCCCGCCTTGAAGTGTTGGCGATAGCGATAGTCGATCAGCGTGTTGAGGCCCTCGACCGCCTCAATCCAGACGTCGCCGCCGCGGCCGCCGTCGCCGCCGTCCGGGCCGCCAAACTCAACGAACTTTTCGCGCCGAAACGACACCGCCCCGCCGCCGCCGTCGCCAGAGCGCACAAAGATCTTCGCCTGATCGAGGAATTTCACGACCTGTCTCCTTGGCCCTCGGGCCTGATGCGGTGCATCGGGGCGCACGCCAGACGCGCGTTGCGCGACAGACAATAGGCGTCAAACGGCGCGCCGGCTGACACAAAGCCGTTCGTTTCCAAGACGCGGCGTGAACCGACATTGTCAACATGGTAGCTGGCCGTGATCAGCGGCGGGGCCAGGTGCGCGTCCATCCAGGCCAGTGCAGCGTGCGCGCACGCCGTGGCGTAGCCGCGTCCCCAATAGGGCTGGCCGAACCAGTAGCCCAATTCCCAGCTTGTGGCCGCGCCGCGCCGAAAGAAGCCGACAGAGCCCACCAGCCCCTCGCCGGGCGCGTCGACGGCAAAGTGCAGGCTGG
This sequence comes from uncultured Caulobacterales bacterium, assembly GCA_964351895.1. Lineage (GTDB taxonomy): Bacteria > Pseudomonadota > Alphaproteobacteria > Caulobacterales > Maricaulaceae > CAYGQB01. The sequence continues at coordinate 1,938 of CAYGQB010000261.1, read as the reverse complement.
CTCCGCGCCGGGCTGAGATTCGCACCAGCCACAGCCAGCCGAGCGCCAACTCAACCGGATAGGGCGAGGGCACAGATCCGGTCCAGGCGGCCACAGCCTCGTTGCCGATGAGGCTCGCCAGTCGGGGCGCGTCGGCGTCGGTGTAGGGGCGCAGCGTCAGCTCGACGCCCGTGCAGCGCGCCTGTGTCACGGCGTCGACAAACGGATGGGCGCGACCAGACGAGCGGGGCGCAAGCGGACCTGGGATGGAGCCGCTTGCGCCGGGATCGTCTGGACCCTTGGCGGGCGCGCGGGTGCTCGGATCGGAACTCATCTTCGGCCCTGACCATTGCCGTGCGCGCAAGATGGCGCATCAGGCGCGGACGGGCGCAGCGCAGGTTCGCGCCGGCTCGCCACTAAAAAGGGCTCCGGCGCGGCGGGGATCGCGAGGGGCCCTAACGGACGGCGATCCCATGCTGAAGAGGGGAGACGCCTAGCTGTCGTTGGCGGGGGTGACGGTGATGAACGACCGTCCGCCGGCCTTGCGCTGGAACGACACGTGGCCCTCCACCAGAGCAAAGAGCGTATGATCTTTACCCATGCCGACATTGTCGCCGGGGTGGAACGTGGTGCCGCGCTGGCGCACCAAAATGTTGCCGGGCACGACGTGCTCGCCGCCATACTTCTTTACGCCAAGACGGCGGCCAGCGGAGTCGCGACCGTTGCGCGATGAACCGCCTGCTTTTTTGTGCGCCATGCTGGTGCTCCTTCGTCAGTTCCGTCCGCGTCGGGCTGGCCCATGCGGGTCTGGCCCATGCGGTCTAGTGTGTCCTAAGCGTCGCCGCCCGACATCAGGTCTTTGGCTTGCTGAATCCAGTCTTCGCGGTCAATCCGGCCCTTGAAGTTCAACTCGCCGTCGACCCGCTCGACATCTTCTGGCGTCCAGGCCGCGATCTGCGCAAACGAGGTCACGCCCAGCGCATGGAGCTTCTTTTCGAGCGCCGGACCGACGCCGCCGATCTTCTTCAGGTCGTCGCCGCCAGCCGGGGCGGGCGCGGCCGCCTCAGCCGCAGGCGCTTCAGCTTTCGGCGCGGCCTTTTTAGCCGCAGGCTTGGCCGCCTTGCCGTCCGCCGCGATGCCGGTGATGCGCACCAGCGTTTCAATCTGGCGATGGCCCTTGGTGCGGCGATAGCCCTGACGGCGCTTGCGCTTGAAGACGATGATCTTGTCGCCCTTGCGCTCGTCGACGACTTCGCCGTGCACCACTGCTCCCGGCACTGTCGGCGCGCCAACTGTCGCGCCGGCGCCGTCGCTGATCAACAGCACGTCTTGGAACGACACGCTGTTGCCGGCCTCAAGGCCCAACTTTTCGACAATGATCACGTCGTCTTGTGCGACGCGATACTGCTTGCCGCCCGTCTTGATTACGGCGAACGCGGTCATGGCGCTTGTCGCGGCTGCGGTCCTGGCGGTTCCGCGCCGGCTCCCTGGTGGTAACGTGAGACACGTTGAAAACGAGAAACGCCCGGCGCGCAAGGCGGCCAGGAGTGAGCGCGGCAAAGTACTGATGCGCGGCCCCAAGTCAAGCCAGACATGACGCCAAGCCAGACTGGAAAATATGCACCCGGCCCGCTGCTTGCCCGACGCTTGCGCACGTCGCCGCGCCGCGCGCTCCTGGCAACCTCGGCGCACGATCGCACGACGGCGGGCTCCAGAGGGCTCCAGAGGGTTCCAGAGGGCTTCAGGAGGGGGCAGGGAGCTTCAGCAAGCCCCGGCGCGCGGGCCGCCCGGCTGATGATGCGGCGCGGCACGCCGCACCCCCGCTGAGGCGCGCCCGCAGGCCAAATCCTGCGCCCCCAAAAAACCAGGCTTGAACCGGCTGACCGGGCCGACTAGCTTCGCGCGTCCCCGCGGAGAGGTGCCGGAGTGGTCGAACGGGGCGGTCTCGAAAACCGTTGT
>CAYGQB010000260.1:0-3172 GCA_964351895.1 uncultured Caulobacterales bacterium | reverse complement strand
ATGTACTTCTCAGACACTGCGCGCTTATTCTCGCTCGTGCGCGAATTGCCCTTGCCATAAGTCATGGACTGGTCTTGCAGATCGCACTCACCGCCCTGATCGCAAATCGGGCAATCGAGCGGGTGATTGATGAGCAGAAACTCCATCACCCCTTCGCGCGCCTTGCGCACATAGTCAGAGCTGGTGCGCACTTCAGGCGGGGTGCCGTCGCGATTGGGCCGCATGTCCTTGACCGACTGGGCGCACGAGGCGATGGGCTTGGGCGCGCCCACCCACTCCACCAGGCACATCCGGCAGTTGCCGGCGATCGACAGGCGCTCGTGATAGCAGAAGCGCGGAATTTCAGCGCCTGCCTCTTCGCACGCCTGCAACAGCGTGTAGTCGCCCGGCACTTCGATCTCGACGCCGTCGACCACCACCTTGGACATCTCGTCAGACATGCTGTTCTCACTCATCTCAAAGCTGACCGCCGCCGGCGCGGCGAGTCACACTTAAGCTGTGTCGCCATACCTACCATTGCGTCCGTGCAAGGCCAGCGCAAAGCGTCCACGCGCCGCGGCGTCGCGCCGCGTCTATTCCGCCGCCACGCGTGCGCCGACGACGTGCGGCGCGTGGGCGCGGTAGCGCTCAATGCGCTCTTCAATCTCGTGTCGGAAATGCCGGATCAGGCCTTGTACGGGCCACGCCGCCGCGTCGCCCAGCGCGCAGATCGTGTGCCCTTCGATCTGATAGGACACGTCCAACAGGTCGTCGATCTCGCGCGGGTCCGCCTCGCCGCGCGCCATGCGCGTCAGAACCCGCCACATCCAGCCGGTGCCTTCCCGGCACGGCGTGCACTGGCCACAGCTCTCGTGCTTATAGAAATAGGCGATGCGGGCGATGGCCTGAACCAGGTCGGTAGACTTGTCCATCACGATCACGGCGGCTGTGCCCAGGCCCGATTTCAGCTCCTTGAGCGTATCAAAATCCATGGGCAGGTCGTCGCACTGTTCGGCCGGGATCAGCGGCACCGACGAGCCGCCGGGGATCACCGCCTTCAAATTGTCCCAGCCGCCGCGCACGCCGCCGCAATGCTCTTCCAAAAGCGTGCGCAGCGGGATCGACATCGCCTCTTCAATATTGCACGGGCGCTCCACGTGGCCGGAGATGCAGAAAATCTTGGTGCCGGTGTTGTTGGGCCGCCCGATGCCGGCAAACCAGTCCGCGCCGCGGCGCAAAATGGTCGGCGCAACGGCAATGGATTCCACGTTATTGACGGTTGTTGGACAACCATAAAGGCCGGCGTTGGCCGGGAACGGGGGCTTCAGGCGCGGCTGGCCCTTCTTGCCCTCCAGGCTCTCCAAAAGGGCGGTCTCTTCGCCGCAGATGTAGGCGCCCGCCCCATGGTGGACGTAGAGGTCAAAGTCCCAGCCATTGACGTTGTTCTTGCCGATCAGCTTGGCCTCGTAGGCCTCCTTGATCGCCTTCTCCAGCGCCAGGCGCTCATCGACGTATTCGCCGCGAATATAGATGTAACAGGCGTGCGCCTTCATCGCGAACGACGCAATCAGACAGCCCTCGATCAGGAGGTGCGGGTCGTGGCGCATCATCTCGCGGTCTTTGCAGGTGCCCGGCTCAGATTCATCGGCGTTGACGACCAGATAGTGCGGCCGCTCGCCCACCTCTTTGGGCATGAACGACCATTTCAGGCCCGTGGGGAACCCGGCCCCGCCGCGCCCGCGCAGGCCCGAGGCCTTGATCTGATCGACAATCCACGCCCCGCCATAGGCGATGAAGTCGGCCGTGCCGTTCCACGCGCCGCGCGCCTTGGCCGCCTCAAGTCCTGGGTCCTTGTGGCCGTAGAGATTGGTGAAGATACGATCAGCGTCGGCGAGCATCGAGGCGGTCCGTTCGGTTGATAAGGGTGAGTATTAGACAGCGTCGCCGGAACCCGACGAGGCGCCGGATGAGCCGCCTCCCGCCTGCCCGCCGCCCGCTTGGTGCTGATAGATCGTCCAGATGATGAACGGGCCCATCACCACGGCGATGGCAATGAGGAGATAGACGAAAATCACGTTCTGGGTCACCACCAGCAAGATGGCGGCGACGGCCAACAGAGCGCCCTCTATCAAGATGAGGCGCATCAAAGACGCGCTGAGAGAGCGCGGGGCGGCGGAGCCGGCGGGCTGCCCGGCTGAGCTGTCGACGTGAGGGTCTGTCATCTTCGTCCTCCGTGTCAGGCGTCGGCGCGCGCCGCCCCGATGGCGGCCCAGGCGCCGGTCGCCTAGCCGTCCGCGGCGGTTTCATCCGCCGGCTGCGGCCGATTGGGAATCGCGGCCAAGGGCTGTGCGCGCGATCCGTCGTACAAGCTGGGATCGGTGAGACTGGTGGCCCCGCCCGCAGGCTCTGACGAAACCCGGTCGCTTTGCGGCCCCGGAGCCACGTCGCGCCCCTCAGCCAGGCCGTCAAGCAGGGCTTCAAACGATTCCGGCGTCAGGTCTTCATAGTAGTGATCAGACGTGGTGGTGGAAATCTGCACCATGGGCGCGTTGCAACACGCCCCCAGGCATTCCACTTCGAGCCAGGAAAACAGGCCGTCCTCGGTCACGTGGTTCTGGTCGCCAATGCGCGCCCGACACACCTTCTTGAGGTCCTCAGAGCCGCGCAACATGCACGGCGTGGTGCCGCACAGCTGGACAAAGTAGCGCCCGACCGGAGCCAGGTTGAACATGGTGTAGAAGGTCGCCACCTCCATCACCCGGATGTAGGGCGTCTCCAACAGCTGCGCGATCTCGCGCATGGCCGGTTCAGAGACCCACCCTTCCTGCTTCTGCGCCACCCACAACAGCGGGATCACGGCCGAGCGCTTGCGGTCGGCGGGATACTTGTCGAGCCAGAACTTGACCTCGCCCTTGCGCTCAGGCGCGAAGGCGAAGCTGTCGGGCTGGTCGGGGCTGAGCCGGCGATGGGCCATCAGCGTTCTCCTGCAGGCAATGTGCGCGGGGCCCAAATGCGCAGGGGCGCGCTCATCGGTCGATCTCCCCGAACACCACGTCCAGCGACCCCAAGATCGCCGACAGATCGGCCAACATGTAGCCCTTGTTCAGATAGTCCATCGCCGCCAGATGCGCGAAGCCCGGCGCGCGTATCTTGCAGCGATAGGGCTTGTTGCCGCCGTCTGACACCAGATAGA
>CAYGQB010000259.1:0-3198 GCA_964351895.1 uncultured Caulobacterales bacterium | reverse complement strand
CTGGCGCGGGGCCCTGTTGCCGACGAGCGCTCGGGTGCGATTTGAAGGGCTGGAAGCCGACCGGCGCCCGGTCAGCGCCACTGCCGACAACCAGGAAGTGCGCGAGGTCGCCTATGTTGAGGTGGCCGAAGAGCACGACCTGTCCCTGCGCATGCTGTTTGACGAAGGACGCGGCTTTGGCGAACGCGTCTTGTCAGAGCAATTCGCACACTAGCCGCGTGGGGGGCGCCGCCCCCTGCAGGCCGCAGGGGACGCCTTACGGCCCCCCGCGACGCGCCGCATCGTCTCTCACCACACATTGCGGTTAAGCGAGGTTTTACGTCTGCACGCTAGGGTGGTGTCCGGGTCGGAGAGACTGCGAGACGCAACACTGTGAGCCAAGAGCCAAATCTTGCACCGCTGCGCATTCTGGTGGTCGACGACAACATCAACATGCGCCGCCTGGTGCGCGCCCTGCTGATCGGCTTCGGCGTCGGCCAGGTGCTCGACGCTGATGGCGGCGAGCCGGCGCTTGCGGTTCTGCGCGACAACGAAATTGACGTCATCATCACCGACCTTGTGATGGAGCCGATGGACGGCATCGCCTTTTTGAACGCGGTGCGTGACCGGGAGGTCTCCCGAAACCCTTACATACCCGTGATCATGCTGACCGGCGTGGCCAACGCGGTCACCATTACGGCGGCGCGCGACGCCGGCGTGACGGAGTTTCTCGCCAAGCCCGTCTCGGCGGAAAGCCTGTTTCGCCGCTTGCAGGCGGTCGTCGATCGCCCCCGCCCCTTTATTCGCGCCAAGGCCTACTTCGGTCCCGACCGACGTCGGCGGCGCCTGGACGAGTACGAAGGCCCTGAACGGCGCGACGCCGAACTCTCAGACAAGGAAAGCATCGCGTCATGAAAGAAAAACCCATCGAGGTGATCACCCCGCCGAACATGCTCAAGGCTAAGGTCGGCGGCAAGCTGGCCAGCTTTGACAAGGCGGCGATCGCACGCGCTGAGGCGGCGCTGCAAAACCTGTCGTCAGAGTTTGACACCTGGATGGACGACGAATTGAAAGCGTTGGAGGCCAGCTTCGCCCAGCTGCAGGCCGACGGGGTGATGGGGCCAGCCGGCGACGCCTTCTACAAGGCCGCGCACGAGTTGAAGGGCTTGGGAACCACCTATTCTTTCCCGCTGGTGACCCGGCTGATGGGGGCAACGTGCAAGCTGTTTGAGCTGCACGAAGACGACCGCTCGAAGGTCAAGATGGCGCTCATCGGCGCGTTTGTTCAGGCCACTCAGGCAGCCGTGCGCGACGGCATTCGCACCGACGAGCATCCGGTGGGCCGCGCGCTGGCCGAAGAGCTGGAGCGCCAAGTCCTCGCGACCGCCGCCTAGAAAAGCACACCTGGCCACTTCACTGGACGCAACGCACATGATCGGGCTGGCGATCGAACGTTTCTGACGCCTCCGATTGATCTATGATCGCGCCCGTTGGGCGCTGTTCCTTAGGCCCCGGCGACACGGAGGCCTGCGTCTTGCCGTTTACCTATGTCAGCACACAAGAAGCGATCTCCGCCGGCGGCCTGCGCATGGTGGTCGTGGGACAGACGCCCAGCCCCTGGGGCGAAGCGGCCAAGGGGCTGTTTCATCTCAAGGGCTTAGACTGGAAGGCGGTGCGCCTGGTCTATGATGATCCTGCGCTTCTCGCCTGGACCAAAGAGGCTTCGGCCCCGGTGGCGATCTATGAGAACGAGGCGCCGCGCGCAGGCTGGCGCGACATCCTCCACCTGGCTGAGAGGCTGGCGCCGCAGGTCCCGCTCCTGCCGGCTGACCCAAAGCCAGCTGACGTCGTCATGCGCCTGATCGCGGACCTGATGAACCGAGGCGGTCTGTGTTGGTCGCGGCGTGCGCAGCTGGTGCAGGCCGGGCTGGCGGGAACCGGCGGCTTTCACCCAAAGGTTGCAGCTTATCTGGCGGCCAAGTACGCCGACGCCCCTGACGAGACCGAACAGGTCGACGCAAAGGTCGCCGCGCTCTTGGGCGCCTTCACGCAGCGCCTCGCCGATCAGGCCGCAGTGCAAAGCCCGTATCTGATTGGTGACTGTGTGACGGCCGCCGACGTCTATTGCGCTGCCGCCATGGCGCTGTTCTCGCCGCTCCCGGACGAGGTCTGCCACATGCGGGACGCCACGCGGGCTGCCTTTGAGCACCGTGACGCGGCAACCGCCGAGGCCCTGTCGCCCGCGCTTCTGGCGCACCGCGACCACATGTACGCAGCGCATCTGGAACTGCCGTTGTCGCTCTAGAGCGCGGCGACGTCCGCGCGCACCGTCTCGTCGGTCAGGGCGCTTGAGACCGCATCCAGCTTGTCCAACAGATAGTCCAGCTCATCGCGCGACATGCCCCGGCTCTGGGTCAGGACGCGCTCTAGCATCTGCTTGGTGAAGCGGCGGCGTTCGGCCTTGCCCGGCGCCGGACCGACCTCGTGATAGACGTCAACCGCTGCGCGCACGGCGGGAAACAGACGCTGCGGCATGCCGGCGCGTTCAAAGATCGCCCGCAATCCCAGCGGTCCGGCGTCGTGCACCAGCATCCAGGTCTTTTCGTGCGGCACGCCGGAAAACTCCGCCAGGGCGTGCTCAAAGAAGCTCATGTGACCCATGCAGGCGCCGCGCAGCACCAGTGACGGCGTCAAGCGCCCGTTGAGCACCAGCTGTTGAACGAAGCGGCGCATGTCTGGGCGGTCGGCCGCCTGATCGAGGATGTCGATGGTGGCGCGTTCGCGCGCGCCTTCGGCCAATTCCACAGCAAGTTGAGGCGGCAAGGCGTGGCGTTCCACCAGGCGCGCTAAGGCCTGATCTGTCACCAGAGAAACCAGCCGTTCAGTGACCGTCACCGGCAGGGCGCCGCGATCAATGAAGGCGTCGGTCACCTCCTCGGTCTCACCGAAACGCTCTAGGGCGTGCAGATAGGACGGCTCGTCGAACTCAGCCCCGTCATTGGCCGCCACGCGCGCCACGGCGTGCTCATCCGCGCGCGCCACCAGCGAGCGCACAACCCGCGCCGGAATGGATTTGCGCCCCGCAATGGCCGCCTGCTTGGCGTGGTCGCCGGCCACGATCACAGAAATCAGATCTTCGTCGGTCAAGGACGGCGAATGCTCAAGAATCGGCGTGGCGATAGAATCGATGTCGTCGGCCAGCCGCCGGGCCACGTCGCG
>CAYGQB010000258.1:0-3200 GCA_964351895.1 uncultured Caulobacterales bacterium | reverse complement strand
CGGGCGACCAATGCCCAGTTCTTCCATGCGCTTGACCAGCGAGGCTTCGGTGAAGCGCGGCGGCGGCTCGGTGAAGTGCTGGGTGGGCTCAACCTTGGACACGTCGGCGCTGGCGCCTTGCTTGACCATGGGCAGACGCGCTTCGTCGTCGTCGCCCGCGTCGTCGCGGCCCTCCTGATAGACCGCCAGATAGCCGTCGAAGGTCACCACTGAGCCGGTGGCCCGCAACGTCGCCGCGCCGGAGCTGGCGGCCACGTTGATGGTTGTGCGCTCAAACTCGGCCGCCGCCATCTGGCTGGCGATGGCGCGCTTCCAAATCAGCTCGTAGAGCCGCTTCATGTCGCCGTCGATGTTCAGATCGGACGGGGCGCGGGCAAAGCTGGTCGGGCGGATCGCTTCTTGGGCTTCTTGCGCGTTCTTGGCCTTGCTGGAGTAGCGGCGCGGCTCAGGCGGCACATAGCGCGCGCCATGACGCCCTTCGATCACCTGGCGCGCCTGGCTGAGCGCCTCGTTGGCCATCTGCACGCCGTCGGTGCGCATATAGGTGATCAGGCCAGTGGTTTCGCCGCCAATGTCCACGCCCTCATAGAGCTTCTGCGCCGCCTGCATGGTGCGCGACGCATTGAAGCCCAGCTTGCGCGAGGCTTCTTGCTGCAAGGTGGAGGTGGTGAACGGCGGCGCCGGATTGCGCTTGGCGGGCTTGGCCTGGACCGAGGCGATGGTGAATTCGCCGCTTTCGATGGCGGCCTTGGCGGCGGCGGCGTCGGCCGCGTTGGGAATGTCGAACTTGCCCAGCTTCTTGCCGTCGAGCGCAAACAGGCGCGCTTCGAACGCTTCAGCTTCAGGCGTCTTCACTGCGGCCGCGACGGTCCAGTATTCGCGCGGCGTGAACGCCTCAATGTCCATTTCGCGTTCGGTGATCAGTCGCAGGGCGACCGACTGCACGCGCCCTGCCGACTTGGCGCCGGGCAGCTTGCGCCACAAGACCGGGGACAGGCTGAAACCCACCAGGTAATCGAGCGCCCGGCGGGCCAGATAGGCGTCCACCAGCTCCATGTCGACGTCGCGGGGGTGGGCGATGGCCTCCAGGACGGCGCGCTTGGTGATGGCGTTGAACACCACGCGCTGCACGGCCACGTCCTTCAGGGCGCGCTTCTTGGCCAAGGCCTCCAGAAGGTGCCAGGAAATGGCTTCGCCTTCGCGGTCAGGGTCAGTGGCCAGGATCAACGTCTCAGCGCCCTTCATGGCGTCGGCGATGTCCTTGATGCGCTTAGCTGATTTGCTGTCGACGTCCCACGACATGGCAAAGTCGTTGTCCGGCTCAACTGAGCCGTCTTTGGATGGCAAATCGCGCACGTGCCCGTAGCTGGCGAGCACGTGATAATCAGAGCCGAGATACTTATTGATTGTCTTCGCCTTGGCCGGCGACTCGACAACGACCACGTGCATGTAAGCCTCGCTGCGTTCCGCGTTCTGCGCCCAATGCGGGCGTCGGCGGGGCTCCGGAAACTGGGTGAGGAGGTCGGGCGTGTCAACGGCGCGAGTGGTGGGGACCTGACTTGCCTGACGCGCGAAGTCGCTCTAGATATCCCTCATAGATTGAAGATCAGGGGAAAATCGCGCCATGGTTGCATCCTCAAAGCCCCAGTCCGGCGCATCGCAGGCCGCGCCAACGCCGCAGGCGTTAACGCCCGAACCATCAAAGCCGGGCGCGTCATCGCCGGTCGACGAGCAGCTGGACGACCAGGTGCACTACTTGGTCGAACTGGCCGAGCACGCGTCGGTGATGGCGCGCCAGTGTGATCGGGCGGTCGCCAGCGCGCTCTTTGCGGCCGCGGCCCGCGCCCTTGCCGACACGCGCTGGCCAGAGGAAGACCCCGACCGGGGTGTGCCGCGCGCTTAATCGTCGCCTGGGGCGCCGCCTCAATCGTCGCCCTAATCGTCGCGTGTGTCCCAAACCCGGCTCACGGCCCCGTCTACGTCCTGGTGGATGTCGCCGGCCAGTTCCAGTTCCAGAAGCGCTGCATTGACGCTGGCGGCCGGCGCGCCAACGGCGCGCACCAGCTCATCGCGCGGCGTGGGCGCACTTGAGAGAAGCGCGCGCAGCGTGTCGCGCACCGCGTCAGCCCCTGTCCGCAAGACGTGCTCATCCGGCGGGGCGGCTGAAAAGCGGTCTGGGTCAGGCTCGGTCATGCGCGCGCTGAGGGGGGTGATGACGTCCAGAATGTCACGGGCGGTCTCCACCAGGGCGGCGCCGTCACGCAACAGGGCGTTGGCGCCGCGCGCGCGCGGATCGAGCGGCGAGCCGGGAGCGGCCATCACCTCGCGCCCTTGTTCGCCGGCCAGGCGCGCCGTGATCAAGGAGCCTGAGCGCTGGGCGGCCTCGACCACCACCACGCCCAGGCTGAGACCGGAGATCAGCCGATTGCGGCGGGGAAAATCGCGCGCCGTGGGGCGCACGCCCAAGGGGTTCTCTGAGACGATCGCGCCGCGCCCCGCAATGTCAGCGTGCAGGTCGGCGTTCTCAGGCGGATAGATCACGTCAGCGCCGCCGGCGACCACGGCGACGGTGCCGGTCTCCAGGGCTGCGGCGTGGGCGGCCGCATCGATGCCGCGCGCCAAGCCCGACACCACCGGAAAGCCGGCCGCGCCTACGCCGGCCGCCATCATGCGCGCCAGCTTCAGCCCGGTCACCGAGGCGTTGCGCGCGCCAACAAAACCGACGCCCGGGCGCGCGCACAGGTCGGTCGAACCGATAACGGTCAGGACCGGCGGCGGCGGATCAAGGCGGCGCAACAGGGCGGGGAAAACGTCTTCGCAGGCGGCCAGAAGCACCCCGCCGGCAGCCTCCACGGCGTTCAGCTCAGCGCGCGCGGCGTCTCGTGACGGCGGGCGCGGCGGCTTGCCGCAAGAGCGCGCGGCCAGTTCCGGCAGGGCGGCCAGGGCGGCGTCGGCGTCGCCATAGCGGGCGATGAGTTGGGCGAAGGTGACCGGGCCGATGCGCGCCGTGCGCGCCAGGCGCAGCCAGTCGATGCGCTCGGCCGCGCTCAGGCGGCGCGGCGGGGTCATTTGGCCGCCGAACCGATGCGCGGTTCCGTACCATTGAGGAGACGGCGAATATTGTCGCGATGGCGCCAAAAAATCAGAACGCCCATGAACGCCGCCAGACCCGCAATGCCCGGACCGCCCGGCAGCGGGCC
>CAYGQB010000257.1:1063-3248 GCA_964351895.1 uncultured Caulobacterales bacterium | reverse complement strand
CCCCCTGCACCGACCCCGGGGCCGACAAAAGAGAGCACGCCATGACCCGCTCGCCAGCCGCCAACTCAGACGCCGCCAACGCGAAAACCGCACGCACGCCTGTGAAGATCTTCGACACCACGCTGCGCGACGGCGAACAGGCGCCCGGATTTTCCATGACCGGCGGCCAGAAGCTGGCTATGGCCCACACCCTGGCCGAGCTGGGCGTGGACATCATCGAGGCGGGCTTTGCCGCCGCCTCGCCGGGTGATTTTGACGCCGTGGCGCGGATCGCCCAAGACGTCACCGACGCCACCATCTGCTCACTGGCGCGCTGCATCGAAACCGACATTCAGGACGCCGGACGCGCCGTCGCCAAGGCCAAGCACAGCCGCATCCACGTCTTTATCGCCACCAGCCCCATCCACCGCGAAGCCAAGCTGGGCATGTCGAAAGCCGAGGTCCAGGACGCCGCGGTCAAGGGCGTGAGCCTCGCCCGGTCGCTGGCCGACGAGGTGGAGTTTTCGTGCGAAGACGCCATCCGCACCGAGCCTGACTATCTGCACGCCGTGATCGCCGCCGCCATCGAGGCCGGCGCCACGACCATCAACGTGCCCGACACGGTCGGCTATTCCACGCCCAGTGAAATCACAGCGATCTTCAAAGACCTCAGGACCGCCTTTCCTGATCCGGCCGTCACCTTCTCAGCCCACTGCCATGACGACTTGGGCCTTGCGGTCGCCAACAGCCTGGCGGCCATCGACGGCGGCGCAGGTCAGATCGAGTGCACGGTGAACGGGGTCGGCGAGCGCGCCGGCAACGCCGCCCTGGAGGAGATCGTCATGGCGCTGCGGGTGCGCGGCGACCGCTTTGGCGCCGACACCGGCGTGGACGCCACGCGGCTCTATGGCGCCAGCCGCCTTCTGACCTCGCTGACCGGTCAGCCGATCGCGCGCAACAAGGCCATCGTCGGCAAGAACGCCTTTGCCCACGAAAGCGGCATCCATCAGCACGGCGTCCTGAAGGACCGCACGACCTACGAAATCATGACCCCGGAAGACGTCGGCGTGCACCGCGACAACCTGGTGCTCGGCAAGCATTCTGGCCGCGCCGCCATAGCCCAGCGCGCCGCCACGCTGGGCTATGAGCTGGGCTCCAACCAGCTGCAATCGGTGTTCGTGGCGTTCAAGGAGCTGGCCGACAAGAAGAAAGAGGTGTTCGACAGCGACCTAGAAGCTCTGATCCTCGGCGAAACCACCGTCGGGCGCGGGCCCTGGTCGATTGCGGGTCTGCACACCGGCACGGGCTATGGCCCTGGGGCCACGCCGCACGGCGCCATCGAGCTGGTGCACGTTGACGGAACCCATCAGCGCGAAGCCGGCGAGGGCTCCGGCCCGATCGACGCCATCTTCACCGCGATCGAGCGCATCACAGGCGTAGAACTGGAGCTGGAAGACTTTGAAGTGCGCTCGGTGTCGCGCGGCGAGGATGCGCTGGGCGAAGCGGACGTGCATGTCCTGTTTGAGGGCCGGCGTTATCACGGCCGCGGCGTGTCCACCGACATCGTGGCCGCCGGCGCCAACGCCTATCTGGACGTCGTCAACCGCATCTTGCGCCAACGCGACCGCCTGTCCGCTCCCCGCGCCGACGGCGCCAATGCAGAACACGCCTCATGACCCCGCTCGCCGACTATATCTGGAAGAATGGCGAGCTGATCGCCTGGGCCGACGCCACGACCCATGTCATGACCCACGCCCTGCACTATGGCACGGCCGTGTTTGAAGGCATTCGGGTCTATGAGACCAGGGACGGGCCAATGGGCTTTCGCCTGCACGATCACTATGCGCGCCTGCACGTGTCGGGAAAGATCTACGGCATCACGCCGCGTTTTGGCGTCGACGAGCTGGTCGCGGCCACGCGCCGTCTGATCACCGCCAACCGCCTGGACAGCGCCTATGTGCGGCCGCTGGCCTATGTCGGGGCGACCGGCATGTCGGTGGTGCCCAAGGCTGACACCCCGATTGAGGTGATGATCGCCGCCTTCCCGCTGGGGCGCTACTTGGGCGCTGAAGCGGTCGAAGCGGGCGTGGACGTGTGCGTCTCCAGCTGGCGGCGCCCCGCCCCGTCCACCACGCCGGCCGCGGCCAAGGCGTCGGGCAACTACTTGTCGGGCGTCCTGATCGGGCGTGAGGCCCAATCGCGCGGC
>CAYGQB010000257.1:0-1053 GCA_964351895.1 uncultured Caulobacterales bacterium | reverse complement strand
GGCCGATCACCCGCCAGCTGCAACAGGCCTTCTTTGGCCTGTTTGACGGAACAACGCCTGACACGCGCGGCTGGCTGACGCCAGCGACCGAGCAGGCCGCGCCTGCGCTCGCCGATCAGGGCGCACCACAAGTGGAGACCGGGCATGACGCCGCGCACCCTGTTTGAGAAGATTTGGGACGCCCATCTTGTCACCAGCGAAACCGAAGAGACGCCGGCGATCTTGGCGATCGACCTGCACCTCATTCATGAGGTCACCAGCCCGCAAGCGTTCAACGAGTTGGCGCGGCGCGGCCTGAAGGTGCGCCGGCCAGACAAGACGCTGGCGACCTGCGACCACTCCACCCCGACCTTGCCGCCCCTGGCCGACGGTTCGCGCCCCTACGCCGGCCCTGAGCAACGCCAACAGGTCGAAGCGCTCTACGCCAACTGCAAGGCGCATGGCGTCACGCTACACGGCTGGGAAAGCCCGCATCGCGGCGTGGTGCACGTGATGGGGCCTGAGCTGGGCGCCACCTTGCCAGGCATGACCATTGTGTGCGGCGACAGCCACACCTCTACCCACGGCGCCTTCGGGGCGCTGGCGTTCGGCATCGGCACCACAGAGGTCGGGCACGTGCTGGCCACCCAGTGCCTGTTGCAGCGCGCGCCCAAGACCATGGCCGTCACCGTCACTGGCGCGCTGGAACCGGGGGTCACCGCCAAGGACCTGATCCTCGCCATCATCGCCAAAATCGGCGTCGGCGGCGGCGCCGGCCACGTCATTGAGTATCGCGGTCCCGCCATCGAGGCCCTGTCGATGGATGAGCGCATGACCGTATGCAACATGTCGATTGAGGCGGGCGCGCGCGCCGGCCTGATCGCGCCGGACGCGGTGACCTACGCCTATGTGAAGGGCCGGCCCTTGGCCCCGCAAGGCGCCGACTTCGACGCCGCCGTGGCGCGCTGGCGGGATCTGGCCAGCGATCCAGGCGCCCAGTTTGACCGCGAAGTGACGCTGGACGCCGGCGACGTGCGCCCGATGATCACCTGGGGCGTCGATGGGGCCGCCCTG
>CAYGQB010000256.1:0-3266 GCA_964351895.1 uncultured Caulobacterales bacterium | reverse complement strand
ATGTGAGACGTCTCGGCGGGAGATTTACGTGCACTTTCCCAACGGGGCGGGAGCGTCAAAAATGGTGCTGTCGCCAACACATTTCGGCACGGCGCGCAACATGAACACGGTGACGCGCCTGGCGGCGATGGCGGCGGCCCTGGAGGACGGCGCCTCTTAAGACAGGCCCTGGCGATGGAGCAGGCGGGCCAGGCTGCTAGACTGGACCAGCGGTCAACTCCGCCCCCTCATCGACCCTAAGACATGAAAACGCCAAAGAGTTAGCCAACACAGGTCTTTGAGACCCCCGCCACGTCGCCCCCGCAGGAGACCCTCATGCGCGCCCGATCCCTCTTTCCACACCCGCTACTGTCGTCGTTTGCCTTGGTGTTCAGCCTCGCGCTCGCCGCGTCCGTGGCCCCGGTCGCCCCAATGCAGGCCCAGGCCCAAGACATCGAAGACGCCGCTGATCACCCGATGGTGACCCGCTATCCCGGCCTGACATTGGCTTGGCAGGAGATTGAGAACAATCGCCCCTATCGCATCGCCGTGGGCGCGGTGACCGGCTATCGCGAGATTGACGCCTGGATCGACACCCAGGGCCGTGTGACGCGCACCTTCTACACCTATTCTGGCGCTGACCGGACCTTCTCTGAGGTCTTTCTAAACTATGGCGAGGCCCTGGATTCAGAAGGGTTTGAAATCATCACCCAAGGCGTTTCAGAGACGCGCAGCGGACCTGATGTTGGATCGCGCTCCTGGACAGACGTCGTCATGGCCGCCAATCCGGTGGAGCCCGGCAGCCCGCCGTCCACCCTGGTAGCGGGAACCTCCAGCCAAGGCGGCGCCGGCGCCCTGATCGCCAAGGTCGAGCGCGCCGCCGGCACGGCCTATGTCGTGGTCATGGTCGAGCAGCACGCAGCCGAGGAGATCGGCGTTCTGGTTGACGTCGTGGAAGTGGAGGCGGCTGAGACCGGCCTGGTGGCGGTCGACGCCGAAGCCATTGGCGCGGACTTAGAAGAGTTCGGGCGCGTGGTGCTCGACGGCATCGTGTTTGCCTTTGACAAGGCCGACATCTTGCCGGAATCCAAGCCCGCTCTCGACGCGGTCGCCGGCTACCTGGCCGACCACCCAGACATGAACTTCTACGTCGTCGGCCACACCGATTCAGTGGGAACCTTCGCCTACAACCAGGGCCTGTCAGCCGATCGCGCGCGGGCCGTGGTTGCAGCGCTCAAGGATGACTATGGCGTCGCGGCCGACCGCCTGGAGCCACACGGTCTGGGGCCGCTGGCGCCCGTGTTCTCCAACGGCTCAGACGCCGGGCGCGACCGCAACCGCCGCGTGGAGCTGGTGGAGCGCTAAACCGCGCCCTTCTGCTCTGCCAGGTAGGCCAGCTCCTCGGGCGTGGAGACGCGCCCGAGGACGGCGTTGCGGGTGGGGTAGCGTCCAAAACGGGCGATGACGTCGGCGTGCGTCTGGGCGTGGTGCAGGTGATTGTCGTGATCGAGGGCGGCGAACAGCGCCACTGATCGGGCCTGATCGTCTGCGTTCTCTGAGTGCATGTAGGGCATGTAGAAAAACGCCCGCCGCATGGGCGCAAAGGCCTTGTCCCAGCCGCGCGCCAACCCGAAGTCGCTGAGCGCGCGCGCCACGGCGTCACTCGCGAAGGCGCGCGGGTCGCCGCGGTGCACATTGCGTGAGAACTGATCCAGCACCAAAATTCCCGCCAGGCAGGTGCGCGCCGTGCGCTGACACGCGGCGCGCGCGGCGTCTCCCTCAGCGCCCTGCGACGACAATGTTGCGTGCAGTTCCCCAAAGCGGCTGGCGATCGCATCATCGACCGCAGCGCCGCCGCGCCACCAGTCGGCCGGCGACAGGGTCTCAAACCAGAGAGTGAGAATGGCGTCAGCGTCGGCGTCGGTCATGGAGTTTCCTAGCGGCGCGCGAGAGAGGCCTACGCGCAAAGATTGACGGCTCGCCCCCATACTGCCAAGCCCCGCTCATCAATCTGGGCCTGCCAATCTGGGCCTGCCAAGCCCGCCGCCAACCCGTCTTGGCCGCCATCCTTCTGGAGCCGTCCCATCGCGCACCCCGCCGACATGACCCTGGACGATCTGCCGCCGACAGGCGCGCTGATCGGGCTTGATCTGGGAACCAAGACCATCGGCGTGGCCGCCAGCGACCCAAGCCGGATGATCGCTTCGGCGGTGACAACCCTGGCGCGCGGCAAGTTTGCCGCTGACGCAGAGGCGGTGTTCGCCCTCATGGCGTCGCGTCAGGCGGTGGGTTTGGTCATCGGCTTGCCGCTCAACATGGACGGCTCGTCGGGGCCGCGCGTGCAAGCGACCCGCGCCTTTGCGCGCAATCTGCAAGGTCTGGCCGCCAACACGCCCGCCGACACGCCCATAGCCCTGTGGGACGAGCGCTTGTCGACGGTTGCCGCCGAGCGCGTCCTGTTGGCGGCCGACGCCAGCCGGGCCAAGCGCGCCAAGGTCGTCGACGCCGTCGCCGCCGCAGTCATACTGCAAGGGGCGCTGGACGCCCTGCGCGCACGACACGCCTGATCCGATGGCCACGCTCCTCGCCATCTTGCCGGTGTTTCTGGTGATCGGCGTGGGCTGGCTGGTGCGCGCAACCGGGGTTTTGCCGCGCGAACAGTGGGTGGGCGTGTCGCGTCTGGCCTACTGGGTGTTTTTTCCTGCGCTCTTGTTCTCGGTCATTTCGCGCGCAGACTTTGGCGCCCTGGACGCAGGGCCTTTCGTGATTGCTGCGGCGGGCGGGTTTGCCACCATGGGCGTTCTGGTTTTGGCGCTGCGCCCGCTTTTGCGGTCAACGCCGGGCCCCAGCTACACCAGCATCGTTCAGGCGGGGCTGCGCTGGAACGGCGTGGTGCTGCTCGCCCTCGCCGATCCGGTGTTCGGCCCTGAAGGCGCGCTGTTGGCGGCGCTGATGTTTGCGCCCGTGGTGCCGCTGGTGAACTTTTTGAGCGTGGCGGCGCTTTCAATCTGGGGTTCGGGAACGCGCCCCACCGCCGGCCGGTTCATCGCCCGACTGGCGACCAACCCCCTAATCTTAGCGTGCGCGGCGGGCGCGGCGGCCAATGTCACCGGCGCCCTTGCGTACGCGCCCGCGGCTGATCGTGCGATTGGCCTTCTGGGCGACGCGGGTCTGGCGGCCGGTCTGATCGGCATCGGCGCGGGCCTCGATCTGGCCAGCCTGCGCGGAAAATCTGGTCTTTTGGTCTTGGCGATCGGGCTAAAGCTTTTGGTCATGCCGGCGGTCTT
>CAYGQB010000255.1:0-3267 GCA_964351895.1 uncultured Caulobacterales bacterium | reverse complement strand
CTCCGGCGAAGATGCGGTAGTCGGGCTGTCCTTCGGCGGCTTTTTCCGCGTTCTTCTCGATGCGGATGGCAGCCGAGAGGTTCATCATTGCAAGAGCGCCTTCGAAGCCGGTCTTGGTTTCGCTGACATATCCGAGTGCGTTGGCCATGGTGTGGTTCCTTTCGTTTCCATGTGTCTTGGGGGACCCCTTGTCCCCGTCGACGCCGGACCGAAAGGACGGCGCAGGGCGGGCCTGAACCGCTCGCGGGCGAAACGCAGTGGAGCACCGGCCCGGAGAAGAATTTTGATCGGCGAGGAGCCGCAAAGCGGCGGGGAAAATTCTTCGCAAGGGCCGGTTTCAAGGCCCGACAGGCGTCGTCCAGGTCACACGGCATGAGACGGGAACAAGGGGTTCGGAGCGCATCAGGTGGAAACGGAAGGAACTGCGCTACCTGCCAGTCGTCATTGTATCAGCGAACATCGACCGGCACGGAAACTGGCTCGGCCAATGCCATTCTCAGCTCCGTGAGAGCGCATCGATAAGTCCGCATTCGAGATCGCCATCGCTTTGGCAGGCCTTTGTCAGCTCCGCCAGACGCCGTTCCAGACGACGCAGATCGGCGATGCGGTTTCGCACATCCGATCGGTGACGTTCTGCAATCTCAAAAGCGTCCGCGCAGCATCCAGGTTCGGTCGCAAGGCCCATCAACGAACGCACATCATCGAGAGGAAAGCCAAGGTCGCGCGCCCGCCGGATGAAGCGCAGGCGCTGGATTGCACCACCGTCATAGAGCCGCCTACCGCCATCGCTGCGGGGAGGTTTCGGAACAAGACCGATCTTTTCATAGTAGCGGATCGTCTCGATATGGACGCCCGTTTCCTCGCTCAATCGCCCGATTCTGAACCCGGTCATGAAATTGCCTCTTGCTTCTGTAGCGGCTACAGATTGTAGGCCATAAAGATGACCGCTGAAACTGACAACGATGTGACTGTGACCAAGGCGTCCCGCGCCAATGGCTGGCTGGCGGGCGGCGGCGTCCTCGGCGGCTTTTTCGCCTTCCTTGGGGCCTCGTGCTGCGTGCTGCCAATCCTGCTTGTAAACCTTGGCGTCAGCAGCGCGCTTGTCGCCAATCTTGGCTTCTTCGCCCGCTACAAGAACGCCTTCATGATCGTTGCAATGCTCCTGCTTGCAGGTGCCATTGTTTTCGCCTTGCGCGGCGGTCGGCGTCCGAAGACGCGGTTCTGGATCAGTGTCTCGGTGGCTGTCCTGCTGCTCGTGGGCGCATGGATATTGCCGTCTTATGAAGGAGCGTTGCTGCGATGGCTGAACCTCAGATGAGCGATGGCTTTGAGCCCTCTTCGACGCTGACCTGTCCCCAATGCGGACATCGGTCCAAGGACCTTATGCCCACTGACGCCTGCCAGTATTTCTATGACTGTAAGGGATGCGGGGCGCTGCTGAAACCGCTTCCAGGAGACTGCTGCGTCTATTGTTCCTTCGGCGATGTGAAATGCCCGCCGATCCAGATGGGTGATTGCTGCGGCGGGTAATGGGCGTTCAGAGGTCGGGTTCGGAGCGCATCAGTTGGAAACGGATGAACCGAAGCTGGCCGCCATTTCGGAAAGCCAAGCGAGACCCAAAGACGAGCGATTTTTTTCGGCGCGGTTCAATCAATGAACCCTCTGCCTGTGCCTAGGCAGCATCAATCAGTGCGCGTAAAACCGCCCGGCGACTGTCACCGGGCGGCTCCGTCATCCGCCTGACGAGGAGACTGAACCGTCAGGCGGCGTGTGGCCGATCGAAGGCTTGCGTCGCGGCTCCATCAATGTCTTCGCCGCGCTCGAACAGCCCCGCGACCCGTGCCCATGCGTCTGCGGGCGGTGAACCTGCCCCCTCGACAAGGCGGGCGGGCGGCACCTGCATCCATGCGGGCCGCCAGTCGGGATTGGGCTCGCATCCATGACCCATGATCCGGTTGCCGATGATTGCTTTCTGGACCTTTGCAGTGTCGCTGGCGCAACTCTCCGCGAGTGACTTCGAGCCGATGTCAGCGACCATGGCATTGATCGCGCGCTTGTCGCGCAACAAGTCGAAGAAGGCTGCGTCTGGTTTCCAGTAGGCGGATAGGTCCGTCTCGCAGACATGCAGCACGGCCTCGACAACCGGCCCACCTGCTTCCAGCGTCTGCGCCATGGTGAAGGCCAGAACCTCCATGACTTTCTCGTCCGACATGGCGAGCAAGGCGGCGAAGATTTCGCAGAGCCGGTAGGCGTCGCCATTGCGCCGCGCCTCGGCCGACACGCCCCGCGCCTCAAACAGGGAAGCGATGCGGGCGCGCTTTTCCTCTATCTCGGCAGCGGCTTTTGATGCCTCAAGGCTCGCGCGCGTGTCCTCCTTGCGGCTTGTGCATTCATGGGCGCGGACTTGCCAGAGCGCGCTGCCGGTCATGGCGTGGGCCACCATCAGGCGCAGCGCGATGGCAGGCTGGCCCGCAAGGCTTGCCGTCGCTGCGCCATGACGATGCAGGAGAATGTATTCCGCCAGCGGGCCGGACATTTCGGGTTTGACGGGCGCGGCAGGCGCATCGTCCTTGCCTGTCTTTGCCGTCTCCTGTCGCCGCGCCTCGGCCTGTGAAATGAAGCCCTCATGGAAGGTCACTGTGCCGTCATGGCGTAGCTCGACATAGACCTTGCCGCCCTGGCGTTTGGTGCGCGTCTGGTGATCCCAGCGATGGAAGAAGGCCCCGCGCTCAAGGCAAATGACATCCTTCCAGCCGTCTGCAATGTAAGTCTCGACGCGGTGCGCCACAGCGGCTGACTGCGCCTTCCAGAAGGCGTCGGGATCGGCAAACAC
This sequence comes from uncultured Caulobacterales bacterium, assembly GCA_964351895.1. Lineage (GTDB taxonomy): Bacteria > Pseudomonadota > Alphaproteobacteria > Caulobacterales > Maricaulaceae > CAYGQB01. The sequence continues at coordinate 434 of CAYGQB010000255.1, read as the reverse complement.
GCCATGCTCGCCGAACAGGTCGGCGGTGATCTGGCCCTCATAGTCTGCAATGTCGAACAGCGCCTTGTCGGTCGTGATGATCGCCCCGCCCGTGATCCATGCCTTACAGTTCCGGCCACGAGGCGCGCGTTCGTCCTCGCTCTCGTAAAGCCGCAACCATTCGGCCTGCTGGTCTGGCGTGGCGAGTGTCAGGGCGCGGATCGTCTCGCGGTCGATCTCGTCCTCGGCGTAAAGTTCTCGGATCGGTTCACTGAGTGAGGCCAGCGCCAGGACGCGGCGCACCAGAAGTTCGGTGACGCCAAAGAAGCCAGCGATCTCGTCCACGGCTCGCCCTTCATCGTGCAGGCGTTTGAAGGCGGTGTACTGCTCCATTTCGGAGGCTGGCAGGCGTCCGACATTCTCGATGACGGACGCAGCAATGGCGCTGGCGGCGT
>CAYGQB010000254.1:0-3333 GCA_964351895.1 uncultured Caulobacterales bacterium | reverse complement strand
TGTCAAGCAAGCGTGCGTCTGGCGCCGGCGCCATCGGCGCGGCGTCGCGTTCGGCGTCACGCGCGTCGCGTTCGGCCATCGCCGCCGTCACGTCCTGGAGTGTAGTTGCGTGGCCGCTGGCGTCCAGTTCTTGCGCCCGCCGCCGCGCCCGTGTTTCCAGATCGGCGGTGACAAAGATCTTCACGTCGGCGTCCGGACACACGACTGTTCCAATGTCGCGTCCATCCAAAACCGCGCCTCGGGGCTGGCGTGCAAACTCTCGCTGAAACTCTAAAAGGGCTGCGCGAACAGAAGGGTAGGCGGCAACGCGGGAGGCGGCTTGTGAGACGTTAGGCGTGCGCAGCGCCGGATCGGACAAGCGCTCAGGGTCGATCTGAGCGGCAAGCTTGGCGACCGCCGCCTCGTCATCGAGCGACACCTGCGCCACCAAGGCGTCCCGCCCGACGGCGCGATAGAGAGATCCGGTGTCCAGGTAGGCAAAGCCATACTTCAGCGCCACGGCGCGCGCGATGGTGCCTTTGCCCGCTGCGGCGGGGCCGTCCAGTGCGACGATCATTGGTTTTGCTCTTCTGACATGAGCGCGCCCATTCCCTGCATCTGCGCGAAGAAGTTCGGATAACTCGTCGCGATCATGCGCGAGTCGTCGATCAGCATGGGTTGTTTCGCGCCGAGACCCAAGACGAGGGCGCTCATGGCGATGCGGTGGTCGCCGTGGGTTTCCACCAGCCCGCCACCGGGCACTCCGTCCGGCCCACAGCCGGTGACCGCCAGGCCGTCGTCGAATTCCTCCACCGCAACGCCGCCGGCGCGCAGAAGGGCCGCTGTCGCCGCGATCCGGTCGCTTTCCTTGACCCGCAGTTCGCCGGCCCCGCGCATCACGGTGCGGCCAGTGGCGAAGGCCGCGCACACGGCCAGTATGGGATACTCGTCGATCATGGCGGGCGCGCGTTCGGTAGGAATCTCAACGCCGCTCAACGCCGCAGTGCGCACGCGCACGTCCATGGAAGCTTCGCCGCCCACGCCGGCGTCCTGGTCGCGCTCGGTCACGTCCAGCGCAGCGCCCATGTCGAATAGCGTTTCATAGAAACCCACCCGTGTCGGATTGGACATGACGTCCAGCAAGGTCACGTCACTGTCGGGCGTGACCAGGGCGGCGGCGGCCAGAAACGCCGCTGACGAGGGATCGGACGGCGTGTCGACATGCGCGGCGGTCAATGAGCAGGGGCCGGAGATGCGCCGCCAGTGCGTCGCCCCGTCAGCGTCAGCCTCCACCACGGCGCCGAACCGGCGCAAAAGGCGTTCGGTGTGATCGCGCGACTGGCGCGGCTCGACGAACTCAGTTTCGCCGTGGGCGGCGAGTCCAGCCAACAGAACAGCAGATTTCACCTGCGCCGAAGCGGTCTTGCTGATCCAGGCAATCGCGCGCAGCGGCGGGCGTCCGCGCAAGGTGGCCGGCAGGCCGCCGTTGGTGGCGTGCGCGACAGCGCCCATTGCGCGCAACGGCTCTAGAATGCGCTCCATGGGTCGACCCGACAGGCTGGCGTCGCCCACAAACGTGGCTTCAATCGGGTGGCCGGCCACCGCTCCCATGGTCAATCGGCACCCTGTGCCGGAGTTGCCAAAGTCGAGCGCGGCGACCGGGGTGCGCAGGCCCGCCTCGCCCACGCCCACTACGCGCCAGACGCCCTCGTCGTCCCGCAAGACCTTTGCGCCCAGAGCGCGCGCCGCGCCGATCGTCGCCATGACGTCGTCGCCCTCTAGGAGGCCGGTAATGGTGGTTTCGCCCGTCGCCAGGGCGCCAAACAGGATGGCGCGATGGGAGACAGACTTATCCCCAGGCGCGCGCAGCCGTCCGCTGAGTCCGTGAGACGGCCGGGCTTGGGCGCGCGTTGGCGCGCCATGCGCTGGGGACATGTTTGACCCGATCATGAGGGTGAGAGATCGCGTTTTGGTTTTGACAGCGCCCGGAGATCGTGGCAAGCGCGCCGGCTTACGAAGTCGACGCCTTTTCAAGAACTCCAAGCCAAAGAGACGCGCGCAATGGCGAAATCAGACCTCGGCGTGAAACGCACGTGCCCGAGTTGTGCCGCTAGGTTCTACGATCTGAAGAAAGATCCGATCACCTGTCCCAAGTGTGGGGAGACCTTTGATCCGTCTGTCTTTGAAGTGGTTCGCGCCGCGCCGCGCGGTCGGCGGGCAGCCGTTGCGGAGGTCGTCGCACCTAAGGCTGCGGCGCCCAAGCCTGATGAAGCCGAGGATGACGAGGACGAGGACGAACTCGAAGACGTCGTGGAAGTCGACGACGACGATGACGACGATGAGGAGGACGAAATCGTCAAGGAGGTGGATCTTGAAGCCGCCCCCATCGTGCCAGCCGGCGATGACGATGAGGATGATAGTGACGACGACGACGAAGAGATCGTGACCAACTTCGATGACGACGATGACGATGACACGGCCGACGACGACGACGAGGCGGCGCCCTTCATAGAAGACGACGACTCCTTTGAGGGTGACGAATTCAAGCCAAAGAAGGACGGAGACGAGAGCTAGTCGGCGCAAGATCTGCGCCGATTTTCGCAGTCCGTGCGGTCTAGAGAATTCACGCCTTGATCCGCACGCAGGGCCGGAATAGGTTCCGCGCCTTCGCCGTCCGAAGCAGACCTCGGTCGGTGATCCCAAACGAACCTTGCGTTCGACCTGGTTTCAGGGGCCATAGCTCAGTTGGGAGAGCGCTTGAATGGCATTCAAGAGGTCGGCGGTTCGATTCCGCCTGGCTCCACCAGACCTTCCGAAATCAAGAACAGCCTGACGAGGGACCGCCAACCCGACGTCGATGGGGCGGCGTCTTCAGGCCGGCTTCGACGGGGGCGGCTTCGACTGAGCGGCGGCTGGGCGTCCATCGCCCTGACGCAGCTTGGCCGGCGCCCCAGCGGCTTGAACCCGATTGAGGGCGCTCCCATCTTCTGACTGTGCCGCAACGCCAGAATCGGCGCGTGAGCCACAGGAGGTGCGCATGACCGAGAAGATTACTCAGGACGATTTCGCCGAGTATGGCGCCCCGTCTCTGGTGTACATCAGAGAGGTCTTTGCCTACGAAATTGAAGACGATGCACGCGCAGCCGGGGTGGAGTTTTCCAGCCCGCCAGATGCGATCCTCTATGCTGTTCACGCGGCCGACGGCGAACGCCTCGCCGTGCTTGATGATCGCGACGCCGCCTACATGGCTGCGCGCGAGCATGACTTAACGCCGGTCAGCGTCCACTAGGACGCGCCCGCCTAGACCGCTTCCGTCTTTGACGGAATCGGTCGTCGGCTTCTTTTCGCTCACGG
>CAYGQB010000253.1:0-3340 GCA_964351895.1 uncultured Caulobacterales bacterium | reverse complement strand
GACGCCATCGCCAGGGCCTCCTCGGGCGGACCCAGATCAACCAGGCGATCGGCCGGCTTGATCGCGATGGCGTCTTTCTTCTTTGCGTAGATTTCCGGGAACAGGGCCTTGATGTGATCGACGATCAGATCGCGCGTCTTGGCTTGCTGGTCGCCGGTATTGGGTTCGGCGGCGAAGACGGTGGAGCGGTCTTGCGCCCACAAGCGCTCTTTCTCCGCCAGGGCTTCGACCAGGCGCGCGTCAGGCTCAATCCAATCGCCAAGGTCCAGCCGATTGAGGCCGACCGAAAAGGGGCGACTTGTCCCGTCATAGGGCGTGTGCGCGAAAGCGGGCACGGGCGAGGCTCGTTTCTGGCGTGGACAGGCTGGCGGGCTAGGGCGTGGCGCCTCGTGCGTCATGGACGATGGCGCCGCCCTTGATCACGACCTGGACGTCTTCCAGCACTGAAATGTCGTCGAGCGGGTTGGTGGCGACGGCCACAAGGTCGGCGTACCGGCCCGGTGCTACGGCGCCCAGGTCTGCCTCGGCGTCCATGGCTTCAGCGGCCGTCACCGTGGCGGCGCGCAGGGCCTGGAGCGGGGTCATGCCATACTCGACCATGCGCGACAGCTGGCGCGCATTGTCGCCATGCGGATAGACGCCGGCGTCGGTGCCGAACACCACATTGACGCCCGCGTTCACCGCCTTGCGGAAATTGTCGCGCTGGGTTTGGCCGACGATGCGCTCCTTGGCCAGGCTCTCTTCTAAGATGCCCGCCGCTTCGCCTTCGCCGAGGATGTACTCGGTGACATAGATATCCATCGACAAGTAGGCCCCGCGATCCTTGGCCAGGCGTAGGCCCTCGTCGTCGATCAGGCTGGCGTGCTCGATGGTGTCCACGCCCGCGCGCAGGGCGTTCTTGATGCCCTCAGCGCCATGGGCGTGGCTGGCGACCTTGCGACCATGCATGTGCGCCTCGTCCACCATCGCCTCAAGCTCTTCCACTGTGTACTGCGGCGCGCCGACTTGCGTGCCTTTCGACAAGACCCCGCCCGTTGAGCAGGTTTTGATCAGGTCGACGCCATACTTCACATTGGTGCGTACGGCGGCGCGCACAGCCCAGGGGCCGTCGGCGTCGCGCGGGCCGAAGTCTTTGTACTCCGGCGGCAAGATGTTGGACGTCTGGGCGCAGTGACCGCCGGTGATGCCGACGGGCGGACCGGACACGAACATGCGCGGGCCGGGCACCTCGCCGTCGGCAATCGCGTCGCGCAGCGCAATGTCGGAGAAGTCGCCCGCGCCGACGTTGCGCACCGTGGTGAAGCCGGCCTTCAGGGTCGTGGCCGCATTGGCGACGCCGGTGATGGTGGCGCGGTGGCTGGACACCGTCAGACGGCGCAGGCCGTGCATCGTCGGATCCGACGTCAGGTGCACGTGCATGTCAATCAGGCCGGGGGTGAGGACATGCCCAGACAGATCGACAACGTCCACATCCTCAGGCGCCGCGTCCCGGCCCGAACGTCCCACCGACACCACGCGCCCGTCTTCCACCAGAATCATCGGCTGTTCGATGAGGCGCCCCGCAACCACGTCCACCAGTCCGTCCGCGGTGATCAGAACCCGGTCCTGGGCGTGCGCGCCGCCCGCCAGAACCGCGCCGCCCACGGCGCCAGCCAGACAGGCAGCAAGAGAGCCGGCCAAGGCGCTGGCCGACCGCGTGGAGCGTTGTGCGGACGGTCTGTGTGTCGATGCCGAGTGTGCCATGGCGCGCCTGTTCCTCTTCGTCGATGCGTGGCGAACGCTCAGCGCTCGCGTCTCAGGCGTGAGAGTAGGCGGCCAGAGGGCGCGTGGCGAGAGGCGATTGATCGCGGTCTTGAGGCTTTTTGCGGATCGCGCGCGGGCGGGCGCTGACCGACCACCGTCGTGCACGATGCTGGGCGAAGTTTTAGGTGGGCCGTGAGCGGCGCGGCGTCTCAGCGCTCGTCAATCGGGGCCGCCAATGGGGCAAATCCTGCGGCCACGGCCTCGTAAACGGCGCGCTTCCACGGGATGACCAGGGCCGGCGTCGCGCTCAGCGCTTCCCAGCGCCAGGCGTCGAACTCCGGCGATCCGTCGGCGAACAGGTCGATATCAGCGTCGCAGCCGGTGAGCCGAAACGCAAACCAGCTTTGGCGCTGGCCGGCCCAGTTCTTCTTGCGTCCGGCGCCGGCCGCGCGCACCTCGGCCGGGAATGTGTAATAGAGCTCACCTGGAAGTTGAGCGATCAGCTCTGCCTTGTCGGCCGGCACGCCAGCTTCCTCGGTCAGTTCGCGCGCGGCGGCGGCTTGCGCGCTTTCGCCGGGATCGATCCCGCCTTGCGGCATTTGCCAGGCGAAGGCGTCGGCTTGCCCGGTCCTGCGGCCCACAAACACCAGGCCCTGCGCGTTGAACAGGGCGACCCCGACGTTGGGGCGATAATCGCTGGCCTGGAAGGGCGGCTGCGGCCGGCTAGCGATGTCCGCCGCTGGAGGACTTGCCATGATCGTCACCCTTGTCATCGGCGGCCTTATCGTCGTCCGCCTTGCCGTGATCGTCGCCGGCCGCCTCGCCGGGCTTGCGCGGCCCAAAGGCGGCGGCAACGCTGGTGAATGTCGGCGTGGTGGGGGCGGGGCGCACGTCCATCAGGTCTTGCGCCGCGTCCTCCCGGTAGGCGCCAGCGCGCGCCAGAGCGCTCGCCGGGGCGAGCGCATAGCCCTTCAGTTCCAGCGTCTCAGCCCACAATGCGAGCTGCTTGATGGTGACCGGATAGGCCGCCCCGACACCCAGCGCCGACCCGTTCTGGATGGCCAGCGCTTCCAGCTGCAACAGCTGATCGTCGACGTAGGCGGCGCTGGGCTGGGTGTCCAGAATGCGATCGGCCACCGCATAGTCCACGCCCGCCGCCTTGGCTTCCCGGGTGAGCACGGAACGGGCGGTCTCGCCGTCGTGCAACAGGGCGATCCCGCGCTCTCGCAGCACGCTTAAGACCGGCGAGACAGCGCGCTGAGAGCCGGTGAAGCGGGCGCCCAAGTAATTGGTGACGCCGAAATAGCCAGTCGCGCGCGCCATCAACCAATCCAGCCGGCAGCGGTTCTCGCTGGCGTCCGCGTCGGCAAGCAGCGTGGACGGGCCGGGGTCGTTGGCGGGATAATCGAACGGCGCCATTGGCAGCTCGATGACCACCTCGTGTCCCGCCGCGCGCGACTGGTCGATCCAGTCTTGCAGATTGTCGACATAGGGCACGAAGGACAGGGGGACGCCGGGCGGCAGCGTCTCAATCGCCGAGCGCGTCACCGAGGCGGACAGGCCCAGGCCGCCAACCACGATCGACACCAGTGGGCGG
>CAYGQB010000252.1:0-3397 GCA_964351895.1 uncultured Caulobacterales bacterium | reverse complement strand
GCATGCTGGGGCTTGGCGGATAGATGTAGGTGTTGCGGACCATGAACTCCTTGAGAATGTCGTTCTGGATGGTCCCGGTGAGCGCGTCCGGAGCCACGCCCTGTTCTTCGGCCGCAACGATGTAAAGCGCCAAGATCGGCAAGACGGCGCCGTTCATGGTCATGGAGACGCTCATCGCATCCAGCGGGATGGCGTCAAACAAGATCTGCATGTCGAGAATGGAATCGATCGCCACCCCGGCCATGCCCACGTCGCCGGCGACACGCGGATGGTCGCTGTCATAGCCGCGATGGGTCGCCAGATCGAAAGCAACCGAGAGGCCGCGCTGGCCGGCCGCCAGATTGGCCCGATAAAAGGCGTTAGAATCTTCGGCCGTGGAGAAGCCGGCGTACTGGCGCACCGTCCAAGGGCGCTGGACATACATGGTCGGATAGGGCCCGCGCGTGAACGGGGCAAATCCAGGCGGCGTGTCGAGACCAGCCGTGTCCGCCAAGGCCTCCGGTCCATAGGCGCAATGGATCGGCACGCCTTCTGGGCTTTGGACACTTTCGGTGTCGAGCGGTGCATTGACGCCTTCTCGGCGATCAAGATCGCGCAGAGGCAGCTTGGAGAAGTCTGGAAAAGCCGGACCGCCGCTTGGCTGACCAGGCTCGCCTGCCACGTCCGGACGCTTGGGCTTAGACACGACCAATCCCCGCTGCGCTGTGAAGGTGATGGAGGGCGGCCACGAGATCGTCGCCGTCTGCAAGGCAGGCTTGAGCGCCCGCCGCGCGCAGGGCTGCGTCGTCGGTCCCCGCCACCCACACCGCCGCGCCGGCAGTGGTGAGGCGCTCGACGGCGGATGTCAGCGCGTCGGGGTCTTGCGTTCCCGCCAAGATCGCCAGCTTGGGCGCGCCGGCGGCCCGCCAGGCGCTTAGAACCGACTGGTCGTCACCGGTCTTCTGAGAAACGACCTCGCCCTGTGTCGCCTCTAGCCCGCCCGCGCGGACACATGTCCGCGCCCAGGCGCAGCGCGCACGGGTCGCGCCAGCACTGTCGAGAGCGGCGATCCAGACGCGCGTGTCAGCAGCATCGGTCCTGCGCGCCGCATCGGCGGCGTCCTGCAGCGCTTCAAACGGCGCCGCCAGCCGAATGGGTTGAAGCGGCGGCGCGACCTGAGTTGGCGCGGCCTGGCGATAGGGCGCCATCGCCTCGATATCAACGCCAGCTTCCGCCAAGCCCAACAGAAGATCAGGCGTTGCCCGGTTGGCGGTTTCGGTGGCCGTGGGACGGCTGGCGCGACGCGCGTGCGCTGCGGCCGCCCAGGCCTCAACGTCCGTCGGGTCGGCGTCCGGCGCGCGCACGTCTTGTAGCGGGTGAGCGGTCACGCCAACGACCGGCGCGGCGCACGTCGCCACACTCGATGCAAGCGCGCGGGCGTCTTCTGCGACGTGCTGGGAGAGCTTGCCGCTGCGCCAGTACCGCTCCGCGCCGCCGGCCGCCTCGATCTCCTGAAACACAGCCCAGGCGGCTTCCGCGAGATCATCGGCCATGCGATCGGCATGATAGGAGCCCAGAGCGGGATCGCGGACCTGTCCGGCGTGGGCCTCCTCCATCAACAGAAACTGGATGTTGAGCGCTTGGCGGCGCGCCAGGGCGCTGGTTTCACCGCGCGCGCTTGTGAATCTGTCGAGGGTGATCACGTCAGCCCCGCCGATGGCGGCCGCAGCTCCGGCGGCGGTGAGGCGCAGCATGTTGGACCAGGGGTCGCGCCGCGCCAACATGCGCTGGCTGGCGCGCGCCTCGATCCGCGCTTCGGCGGCGTCCGACTCCAAGCCGCACGCCAGGCCGACGCGTCGCCACAGCCGGCGGGCTGCTCTCAGCTTGGCGATGGTGTGGTGGATGTCCGCATCGACGCTGATGGTGAAGGCGATCTGGCGCGCCGCCGCGTTGATTGGAGCATCGTAGTCGGCCGCGTCCTTTAGATAGGTCAGGGCGCAGGCCGTCATCCAGGCCACTTCCAGCGCCGCGCCGCCGCCTGCCTCGTGCACAGGACGCCCATCGGCGCGCAGCGAGGTGACGCGAGGGAAGATCGCTCCCGTCCACAGCGCCCAGTGCGCCACGTCGGCGCGCTCAGCATCCGTGTCGCGCAACGCCGTTCCCGAACGCGCAAGAGCGCCGAGAGGGTCAAGGTGAAGCGCGCCGCGCGCGGCCACATCCGGCGTGCGCCGGGCGCGCCAGGTTTCCACCAACAGGGCGGCCAGGGCGGGGGCGTGCACGGCCTGCGACGGCGCGATGTCGATCGCCACGGCCGCCAGGTCCAGGGCCACGTCCGCGAGAACCGTCTCCAGATCGTCGCGGCCGCGCACGCTCACGCCGGCTTCCCCCGAGGGGTCAACAACGAGGTTGAGCGAACTGGCGCCCGCGTTCAGTGCGTCGAGCGCGTGGGCGTTGGCCGTGGCCGGGTCCGGATGGTCGATGATGGCGCGCACGTCCCAGGCGAGGGTGTCGTCTGTCGGTCTGTCCAGCGGATAGGCGCGCCCGACGCGGTCGATCGCCGGGCGGTCGTCGCGCATCATCAAGGGGCCGCGCGCCACACCGTCTTGAGTGTGCCGGGTCAAGCCCTCCAACAGCGATTCAGCGTCCGCGTCAGGCGCCTTGATCGCGTGCGCCACACTCTTAAGCCAGTCGGCCCGATCGGCCGTCTCAAAGGCGGTCAGCAGGTCTTCCAACTTGAGCGGTGCAGGCGGTGTCATCGCCGAACGTCCTTCATCGCAACTCCTCGCCAAGAGGGGCTCCACGCCCTCAGGGGAGCCAAGCCCACCGCCAGGGTCAAGCCCCAGCCGATCAGGCGGGGACAAATGGTGACGCGTCCACGCCCGTCATCGGCGCGCCTAGCATGGGCTTCGTTCGCTGCTTGCGAGAAAGGCCGCCCCCACATGAGTTCGGACGCCAGCACCAATCTTCAACTGCCCTACCTGATGCCCGCCCAGGCGCAAAAGCATGTGACCGTGAACGAGAGCCTGCGGCGTCTCGACGCTCTGGTGCAGTGCGCGGTGGAAAGTCGCTCGGTGAGCGTTCAGCCCGCCGCGCCGGCCGACGCCAGCGTCTATATCGCGCCGCCGGGAAAAACCGGAGCGGCGTGGGACGATTTCACCAATCACGCCCTGGCCTACTATCGCGATGGGGCTTGGGTGCAGCTGCATCCGCGCGAGGGGTGGCGCGTGTGGGTGCGCGACGAAGGCCGCGCCCTTGTCTATCGCAACGCCGCCTGGAGCGTGGAACAGGAGGTCACAAGCCGGCCAAACCTCCTTCTCAACGGCGGCTTTGACGTCTGGCAACGCGGGACGTCGTTCGGCATCCCCGTGTCGTACTTCACCTTCGTCGCCGACCGCTGGCAGGCGTTCCGTGGCGGCGC
>CAYGQB010000251.1:0-3488 GCA_964351895.1 uncultured Caulobacterales bacterium | reverse complement strand
GTTGGCGATTACGCCGGACAATCGAGCACGCTCATGAGGGTCGAGGCCGGGCATCTTGGCGACGCCGTCCTCTGCGTACACGATCGCGCTCTCAATCGCGCGGTCCAGGCCACGGGGCTGCACGCCCTTGCGCACGCGCGCGCCATAGACCGATCCGGTCTCGGAGTCCTTGGCAATCACCGTCCGACGCGCGGCGGGATCGGCGAGGGCCTGCATGCGCACCGCATACTGGATGTCGGCCGGAGAGAGCGTTCCGCCCGCTGCGCGCGGCACGTGGCCGGCAGGATGCGACCGCACCTCAGGGTCGCGGCCGGGGTGCGTGTGAATGGTGGTCGCCGACCGGGTACCCTCGGGGGTGCCCGGCATGACCGAGCCTTGCGCCCCGCGCACCATGGCCGCCGTCTGTCCGGGACCGGTGTGGAAGGCGGCCTCGCGCCTCGTGCGAACCGAAAATGCTGTCATGGCGCGCGCCATGGCGCGGCGGCGCTCGCGGTCTGTCGTCGCGGCGCGCGCTTCGGCGAGCGCTTCGCGCTCGATCGCACGATAATCGACCCGGGGCGACTCAGCGCGGGCCTCACGCAGCGCCCGTCGCACTTCGCCCCGCGTCGCTTGTTTCGCCGAGGCTGTGCGGCCGATGGGCGTCCAGCCGTCAATGCCATAGGCGACCCGGTACGCCATCTCGCCGCGTAGGGTGCGCCGAAGCCCGCCACGGTCGACGTCGATGATTCGATCCGGTGCGTTCGGCAGGCGCGCCATCAGGTCAGCAGGGTCGGCCGCCGCGTACTCGGCCAGAGCACGGCGGCGAGACGTCGCCGTGCGGCCGCCTGACATTCCGATCGATTTCAGCACGCGCGCGAGCTGGCGCGCGTCCATCGCCTGCGTCGCGTCGGCGACAGTCCCGTCATAGCCGGCGCGCGCGGCCTGGCGCAGTCCGCGCGCCAGGTCCTCAGTTGCCCACTTATTATCGCCCGCCGCGCCCGGGCCCGTGCGGCGCGCCGCCCTCGCCTCGCGGGCGGCCATGGCGGCGAGCTCGCGGGCGATCGGCACGGCCGCGTCACGGCCCTGCGGACGGTTCCCGGGCGCCGGCGCATAGACTTGGCGCGCGCGGCGCTCGCCGGCCTGTTCTAGGCGGGCGCGCGCGGTCAGGGCGTGGGTGACGCGCTCTTCTGCGACCGCGCGCTTGCGCGCCTGCGCCGCGGCAACCTCGCCACGAAGGGAGCTTGTGCGCAGCACCGGGCTGAGCGCGCCTGGCCCCGCGAGGGCGGCGCCAAAGCCGGCAGGATAGCCCGGGCCGGCGGCCGGGTTGGCCATGCCGGCGTGTATCGGAGCCGGGCGCGCCTGGTAGGCGGCCAGGCGCGCCTGGAAGGCGCCGGCGACCTGGGGGCCGCCCGCCTTATTGAGGCGCTCCATGGCGAAGGCGATCTTCTCGGTGTCGCGTCCGACCTTGGCGACGAGCTGGTCGAGCCTGCGCTCGAACGCCTTGAGCGCACGCTCGGCTTCGGCGGCCCCGGCGGCCACGGCTTCGCCGACCGCCCGGCCCTGCTTGGCCAGCGTCGCCAGATCGCGCTCGACCAGCTCGCCGCCCTCGGTGCCGAGGCGGAAGACAAGATCGCCTTTGTTCTGGCTCATGGGTTCTGGCTCATGTCTCGGTGTCCTTGTCGCGCGCGGCGCGAATGCCCTCGCCTTCCATGCGTCCGGTCTCCACCAGGCGCAGGGCGGCGATCAGGGCGGCGCGCGGGCGGCCGTCGGCGAGGTCGGGATCGGTCACGCGGGCGAGCGCTTCAGCGATGAGGAGCCCCGACACGGGCCCGAGGCCGGCGCGCGCCCAGACGCCCCAGTCGAGGGCGACGTCAAGCGCCGCCGCGCCGGCGCGTGTGCGCGGGGCGAAGGCGAAGCGGGGGCAGGTCTCGATCTCGACGTCACGGTCAGGGTCGTCGGAGGCGGCGAACTGGGCGAAGGGCCGCCAGGGCGGCACGTTCAGGCCGCGCCGGCAGTCGCCATCGCAGTCGGCGCAGTAGGCGTCGCCGCCGCAGAAGCGCCACTTGGCGCGGCGGCGAACGCGTTTCCCTCCGACGCCGTGATCAGGACGTCGGCCTGGGCGGCGCGGGCGAAGGCGTCCTCGATGCGCGCGTCGTTCATCAGGCGCATCAGCGAGCGGCGCGAGATCGGCACGGCGGCGCCCGTGAGGTCGACCCAGTTCCAATCCTCGACCAGAAGCGCGGCCAGTTCGACGCGGAACAGAAGCTCGCCCAGCTTCAGGGCGACGTCGGGCTGGGCGAGACTGGGGCGCGAAGAGGCCTCCAGGCCGTAGGTCGCGAACGACGTCTCGCCCTTGGCCAGCGCCGTCATGGCGTCGCGCGCCGCGCCTTCGGCGAGCTCGCGGTCGAGCGCGCCGCACGGCCGCATGAGAAAGGAGACGCCGGCGGCCATGGCGCGCCAGCGCGCCTCCTCGTGAAAGTCGAGGGCGACCGACGCCGGTCGCCCCTCTTGATCGCCCGCCATCAGTAGGACGCGATCGCGTTCAGAAGGGTGGCGGTCAGGATCGGCTTGGGCGAGCCGCCGTCCTTTTGCGCGCCGGTGAAGGTGGCGTCGAAGGTGACGCCGCCCGGGCCGTCGATCGCCGGCGAAACGCGCGGCGCATAGGCGGTCTCGCACACCAGCGAGAGCGACGCCGTGGCGCTGATCTGATGCAAAATCTCGAGCTTCATCGGTGTGGCGTGATCGAGCAGCTTGTCGAGGATGGTGCGGTTGTCGAGCCGCATCGACAGGTTGGCCGAGAGCGAGCCCATGCCGGGCAGGATCGACGAGATGAAGTCGGCGCCGTCCAGGAAGTTGGCGGGCTCGGAGTTGTTTGAGTACTGGATCGACCCGCGCAGGGCCTGACCGGCGGCCACGCCGTCGATCAGGACCGAGCAGTTGCGCATCGGAACTTTCGCGGCGGCCGGCAGGCTCGCGGGCGAGGTGAAATACACCGCCGACAGGTTTTCGATATCGCGGCCGATGCAGTCGAGCGTCATGCGCGCGAAGCCCTCGCCCTTCTCGAGGTCCATCGAAAAGCCGTTGACGTGCAGGCCGTGCGTCAGCTCGACGAGCTTATAGGTGGCCGTGTTGTGGACGATCGTCTCGAGCGTGCCGAACGGCAGATCGAGGCCGCCCGATTCGAAAATGTGTTGCTGGTGGGTGGTTTCGTCGCTGGACGTTGGCGCGCCCAGGGCGAGCTTGAGCCAGTGGCCGATCTGAGCGAGGTCGGCGGGCACGACGATCGAGCCGGACGTGGTCGGCAGAGGCGCGGCGGGCGCCGTGTCGTCGCGCGGATTGTCGAGCGCGCGCCCGAGCTCAGGGTCTTGCGGCAGGTTGGCCTGGCGCGCGAGGGCAACCGAGTAGGCGGTCAGGGCGGCCGGGCTGGCGTCGGTCGCGGCTTTGGTTTTCAGGTCGCTCTGGTAAGCGAGCTGCAGGCCGATATTGCGGCCGCGGGCGGTGTGCTGGGA
>CAYGQB010000250.1:0-3494 GCA_964351895.1 uncultured Caulobacterales bacterium | reverse complement strand
CTCCCCCGGGCAAGGCCCGTCGGCCGTTTAGGCCGCCCCCGCGGAGGCTGCCCCCGCGGAGTCTGCTGGGCCCGCCGGCACGCCATGAGCGAAAAGAAGCTGACGACCGATTGTCGTCAAAGACGGAAGCGGTCTATGGCGCGAGCCGCTCAGTGCGCCAGCCATCACCGTCGGCGCTGAAACGCCGGCGGTCATGAAGGCGAAACGGTCGCTCGTGCCAGAACTCCACCACCTCAGGCGCGACCCGGTAGCCGCTCCAAAAATCCGGGCGGTGCGGGTCCTTGCCTGCAAACGCGCGCTCCTGGGCGGCGACGGCGTCATGCAGGGCGGCCCGATCTGCAAGCGCTTGTGACTGGGGCGACGCCCACGCCCCAATCCGGCTGTCGCGCGCCCGGGTCGCGAAGTAGGCGTCCGCCTCCTCGTCGGCGACGCGCGACACCGCGCCGCGCACGCGCACCTGGCGCACAACGGCTGGCCAGTAAAACACCAGGGCCGCTTGGCCAACTGCGTCGAGCTGCGCGCCCTTAGCGCTGAGCGTATTGGTGTAGAACGTGAACCCACGCCCATCGAAGTCCTTCAGCAAGACGGTGCGCGCATCAGGCCGCCCGTCCGCGTCCACCGTGGCCACAGTCATGGCGTTGACATCACGCGGCATGTGCTCGGACGCCAGCGCAAACCAGCGCCCAAACAGCTCTATTGGATCGCTCAGCGAGAACAGGTCTTGGTCCTCGCCGCGGAACGCCTCACGGTGTTCGCTCTCGCTTGGCGAGGGTGGAATCAGGTCAGATCGTGTCATCAGTGTCTCGCAGGACCGGCGGCGCGCAGAGTGCGTCGTGAACAGATTGCAGATGGGAGCCTAAGCGTGCGTCGTTCGCCATACGACATATTGCGCGTCGCGCCGAGCGCCAGCCTGGCTGAGGTAAAGGCGTCGTTCCGCCGACTGGCCAAGGCATGCCACCCGGACACGGCGCCCGGAGACGCAGCCGCAGCCCGTCGGTTCCAAGAGCTGCGAGACGCCTATGCCGCAGTGTTGGCCGGCGCCCGCACTGGCGCGCCGCCGCGTGCAGACGGCGCACGTCCGTCTTCGGCCCGCCCGGCCGCGTCCAGCCAAGCCACTGCGCCGCGACCCGGCGCGCACCGGCGCGCGCGGGTCACCTTAAGCTTAGAAGAGGCCATCGCCGGCGGCGCCCGAGAAGTCGCGTTTGGTCCCCAGACGCTGCGCCGTGTCCATATCCCGCCCGGGGTGGAAGACGGATCGACCTTGCGTCTCAAAGGGCTCGGCGAGCCTGGCCGCGACGGCGGCGCCCCTGGCGACGGGCTGGTGACGATCCGCTTGGCGCCGCACCCCTATTTTCGCTTCGCAGGCCCCAACGCCCATCTGGTGATGCGCGCAGCCCCCCGCCAGCTGGCCCAAGGCGACGAGTTGGAAACGCCAACCCCTGTCGGTCGCGTCATGCTGCGCTTGCCGGTTGGGTCTCGCCCGGGCCAAGTTTTGCGCCTGCGCGGCAAGGGCTTGCCGGCGCGCGGCACGCGTCCATCTGGCGACTTGTTTGTCACCTTGCGCATTGGCGAAGCGGCGGGTCCGGTCTCATTGGCCGCCCTGGCGGCGGAACGCGCCGCCCCGCCTGCGGCCGCATAGATCCACCATCCGCCGGCGCCGCGTCGCATGCGCCGCACGGCTTGGATGTGGACGCAGGCCGTCGGCGTCTCTAGCGTGCCGATCATGTCATTCAACACCTTCGGTCGCCTGTTCTCCATCACCACCTTTGGCGAGTCGCACGGGCCCGCCATTGGCTGCATTGTCGACGGCGCGCCTGCGGGCGTGGCGCTGGACGCGGCCCGCGACATCCAGCCCTGGCTTGACCGTCGCCGCCCTGGCGGTTCGCGCTTTGTCACCCAGCGCCGCGAGCCCGACGAGGTGCGCATTCTGTCTGGCGTATTTGCCGACGAGCGCACTGGCGGTCAGGTCACCACCGGTCATCCCATCGCCATGGTGATTGAAAACGTCGATCAACGCTCAAAGGACTATTCCGATATCCGAGACACGTTCCGCCCTGGCCACGCCGACTACACCTATGACGCCAAGTATGGCGTGCGCGATTATCGCGGCGGCGGCCGATCATCAGCGCGCGAAACGGCGGTGCGTGTCGCGGCCGGCGCCATTGCCCGCCGGATCCTCGGCGAGGGCGTGCACATCCGCGCCGCCCTGGTGGAAATGGGCGGCGACAAAATTGATCGCGCAGCGTGGGACTGGGACGAGGCGGAACGCAACGCCTTCTGGTGCCCTGACCCGGCGGCGGCGGCGCGGTGGGAGCGCGCGCTTGACGGGGCGCGCAAGGCTGGCTCGTCTCTCGGGGCCGTGGTTGAGGTCCAGGCGGAGGGCGCGCCGGCCGGCTGGGGCGCCCCCGTCTACGCCAAGCTTGACGGCGATTTGGCCGCAGGCCTGATGTCGATCAACGCGGTAAAAGGCGTTGAGATTGGCGACGGCTTTGCCAGCGCGGCCCAATCGGGCGACGAGGCCAGCGATGAAATGGGCCCCGGCCCAGAGTTTCTCTCCAATCGCTGCGGCGGCGTGCTGGGCGGCATCTCAACCGGGGCGCCGGTGATTGCGCGTATCGCCCTTAAGCCCACGTCCTCCATTCACACGCCGCGCGCCTCCATCACCCGCGACGGCGCAAGCACCATGGTCGCCACCAAGGGCCGCCACGATCCATGCGTCGGCATCCGCGCCGCCCCGGTGGCCGAGGCGATGATGGCCTGTGTATTGGCCGATCACATGTTGCTTCATCGGGCTCAATCAGGCCGAATTGGGCCCCACCCTGAAAGCGCCGCGGCCGGGCGCGAATCGCGTGCACCGTCCCGCGCCACCACGGCGCCCCGACCAGAGGACCACAACTCATGACCGACGAGACAGGCGGATCCTCAACCACAGTGGCAAAGGACGGCCGCGTTTTTACCTCGCGGGCAGCCGGCTCGCCAACGCCGTCCCGTCAGGCCGGGCCTCTGATCTTCATCGGCCTGTGTGGTCTGGCGGCCTACGCCTCCCAGTCGCCTCTGCCTTTGTTTCCAGCGGTCTTTGCCTTTTCGATGCTGTCGCGACAGCGTCGCCGCGCCGCCTCAGCCCAGCTGGAACGCGTGCGCATGGACGTTGAAGGCTTGACCATTGAGGGATTGGGTCGCCTGCCCTGGTCCTCGATTTCCGACGCCAAGGTTGCGCGCGGCGCCTGGCGCGGACTGCCGCGCGCCTTCTTGTCTCTGCGCATCAGCCCGGACATCGAGAACATGGTCGAGCGCTCGCCGGCGTCGGTGTCTGGCGAACGTCCTGAAGCCCGGTTCTGGCGGGTAGAGAACGCGCAGACCTTGGTGCTGCAAATTTCCGGCCTGGAAGATGACGTCGAAGACGTTCAAGCGGCGTTTGAGTACTTCTGGGGCCGAGGGGTCGCCGTCACCGATCTTTAGGGCGCTGGCGCGCCGGCGCCCTAAAGATCGGTGAC
>CAYGQB010000249.1:0-3506 GCA_964351895.1 uncultured Caulobacterales bacterium | reverse complement strand
GACGACCTAGAGGACCTCCTCCTCACCGCTGATCTGGGGTCTGGCCCGGCCGGGCGCGTCGTGGCGCGACTAGCGGCTGATAAATTCGACAAGGACGTCACCGACGCCGACGTGCGCGCCGCCTTGGCGCAGGTCGTGGCCGAGACGCTGCGCCCGCACGCCCGCGATCTAGACCTCTCCGGAAGCGCGCCACAGGTTGTTGTTTTTGTTGGGGTTAACGGCTCTGGCAAGACCACGACGCTGGGCAAGATCGCCGCCATGGTCCAGCGCGACGGGGCCCAGGCCGTGCTGGCGGCTGGCGACACCTTCCGCGCCGCCGCCATCGAACAGCTGGGCGTGTGGGGCGCGCGCACGGGCTGCCCGGTCGTCGCCCGCGACATCGGCGCAGACAGCGCCGGCCTGGTGTTTGACGCCTACGCCCAGGCCAAGGCGTCGGGCGCTGACCTGTTGATGGTGGACACGGCCGGGCGGCTGCAGAACAAGCGCGAGCTGATGGACGAGCTGCGCAAGATCATGCGGGTTCTGGCCAAGCAGGACGCCAGCGCGCCGCACCACGTGCTCCTGGTGCTCGACGCGACCGTCGGCCAGAACGCCCTGGGCCAGGTGGCCGCCTTCCGCGAAGCCGCCGACGTCACCGGCCTGATCATGACCAAGCTGGACGGCACGGCCAAAGGCGGGGTTCTGGTGGCCATCGCCGACGCCCACCCGGATCTGCCGATCTATTTTACCGGGATTGGCGAAGGGATTGACGACTTGGCGCCATTTGATCCTGACAGCTTCGCCCGCGCGCTCGCCGGGCTCTCATAAAGGCCGGCGGCCTTATCGCGGCGGCGCTAACGAAACGTTTCCGCGTTGTCAGTTAAAGTTCAGCCTGAGGCAAAATGAAAGGCGCTCGCGGTCTGGCGAGCGCGGGCAATGATGTCACGGCGGCTGAACCGCACCCTGCGCGCCCTCGGGCTGGCGCATTCTCCGTCCGCGAGCCCCCTGGCTGCGCGGCTCGCAGCGGTGTGCGCCGCGTCGCAGCTGGACACGCCCCCCCAAGACGTTGGCTGCGTGGTCGTTACAGGACCAGATCTGAGCGGCCTGGCCGGAGCAGCCCGCGCTCTCTGGCCGCGCGCCGAAGTGCACCTGATGACGCCGATGCGCGAACAGGCCAGCCGCCTGGCGCGTGACGAGGCGCGCCGCACCCGCGCCACCGTCCACGCCCTGGCGCTCGGCGACCGGTCAGCCTCGCTCGGCCTGTTCACGCCGCGCCTGGGCTCGGGTCGGTTCGTGGAATGCGCCGCCAGTGACGCCGATGTGGCGCGCGCCGCGCTGGGTGATCCCGGCCCTCTGTTCTTTTCCGTCGCCGAGGCGGCTTGTGAGGAAGACGCCGTTCCCATGCGCCCGCTCGACGCCATGGGTCTGGGCGCTGACGTGGTGATCGCCTCCGGGCCGCTGGACGTCTATCGCCTGGTGATGGGCGCGGTGGGCGTTCTGACCCGCCGTCGTGCACTCATCGTCGCCAGCCACTGGGACGCGCGCGTGCAAACCACCCTCGCCGATTTGGGCTATGCGTGGCGCGAGGTCGACGGCGTCACCGTGGCGCACATCGCCGCAACTACAGGCCTGGCTGCAACCTCGGGCCTGGCCGCACCATCAGATCCAACATCAGAGCCCGAATTAGAGCCCGCCGGCGCCTCCCCTGCGCCCGACACCCTGCCCCGCAGCGCCTAGCGCCGAGACCCACGCTCCGCCATGGCCCCGTTTGCGCGCACGCTCCTGCTCTACGCACCCCCAACGCTGGCGAGCGCCCTGGCCGGGTTCGGCGGCGTCTATGTCTTCACCCGCCTTCTGGGGCCGGACGGCTATGGCGTCTACGCCCTGGTGTTTGCCGCCGCCGCCCTCACCCACACCCTGGCCCTGACCTGGACGGAGGCCATCGTCTATCGCTTCGGCGCGCGCAGCCATGCGCGCCCGGACGGGGCGGCCGCGTCAGGGGCGACGGTGATGCGCGTGTTCTGGCGCGTGTGGACGCCGACGGCCTGCGCCATCGCCGGCCTTGGCGCAGCGCTCCTGGTGGTCTTGCCACTGGACCCGGCGGTGCGCACGGCGGGGGCGTTTGCCCTGGCCTACCTGCCGATTGAGAGCCTGTTGAACGCCCGGCGCGAGCTGATGCGGGCGCGCGGCGAGGATGTCGGCTACTGCGTCTTAGAGACCTGGCGGGCGGGCGCGGGCCTGGCGCTGGGCGTGGCGCTGGTGGTCTGGACGCCGCTGGGCGCGGCGGGACCATTTGCCGGCGCGCTTGCAGCCGGAGCGGCCGCGCTCCTGGTGTATGCGCGCGGCCTCACCACGCCAACTTTGGGGCACGGCGCGACGGGCTCGCCGCGCCGGGACCTGCGCCGGGCCCTGCGCCCGGGCCTGACGCGCATTTACGCCGCCTATGCCGCGCCTCTGACCTGCGTCTTGGCGCTCAACCTCGTTTTGTCGGCCGGTGACCGGTTCTTGATCGCGGCCCTGTTGGATGCCCGCGCCGTGGGCGTTTACGCGGCCGCCTATGGGGTTGCCGACCGCACCGTGTTGCTGATTTTCTCCTGGGCGGGCCTGGCCGCTGCGCCTTTCATCCTCAGCGCCTACGAGGCCCAGGGCGCGCACGCGGCGCGCGCGGCGGTGCGCACCGCCACGCGCCTGCTCGCCGGCCTGGGACTGCCAGCGGCGGTGGGCGTTGCCGTGTGCGCAGACCCGATCGCGCGCCTGCTGATCGCGCCCGACATGGCTCCAGAGGCCAGCCAGAGCATGCCCTGGAGCGCGGCCGGCGCATTTCTCAACGGCCTGTTGCTGCACGTGGTGGCGCGCGCCTTTGAGCTGTCGCGCCGCACCGGGCGCCAGGCGCTCTTGTTGGCGCCGGCGGTGCTGGCCAATCTTGGTCTGAACCTCGTTTTGATCCCGCAGTTCGGGCTGACCGGGGCCGCCGCCGCCACGCTGGTGTCTTATGCCCTGGCGCTGGGGCTGGCAGCGCTGGGCGCGCGCGGACCGGTGACGGCCGGCGTCCCCTGGGCCGATCTGGGCAAGATCGTCGCGGCCTGCGCGCTCATGGCGCTAAGCGTGAGCGCGGCGCCCAAGCCCGACGCGGCCCTGCCGGCGCTTCTGATCGCGGTTCCGCTCGGCGGCCTGGTCTACGGCCTCGTGATCGCCGGGCTTGACGTTGGCGGCGTGCGCACGGCTCTTGGCGGTTGGCTGCGCGCACGAGGCGGGAAAAAGGAAACCGGTCGTCCCGTTCGCGCGTAGAACAGGACATGAGCGTGACCCCGCAAGACCCCACTTCGCCCGCCCCTCAAGCTTCTGGCGCAGATGCATCTGGCGCGTCAGCCGGCGACACGCTTGGCCAAGGCGCCAAGCTTCTGGTCGAGGTCGGCCCGATCTTTATCTTTATGGTGACCTACAATGTCGCCAACCGGTCGCGCCCCGACGAGGCGATCTTCATCGCCACGGCCGTGTTCATCGCCGCCACCCTCGCCGCCCTGGCC
>CAYGQB010000248.1:0-3590 GCA_964351895.1 uncultured Caulobacterales bacterium | reverse complement strand
CGGCGCGCGTGTCCCCGAGCTGGCCGGCGGGCTGATCAGCGCGAGCAAACACCAGCGTGCCAGAGGGATAGGCGATGTCATTGTGGGTGAAGCCCTGGTCGGCGCTGCGCACCGTCAGACCTTCGCGCAAGGCGTGGGCGAGCAGCTGGATGGCGGACTGATCCCCCCACGGAACCAGAAAACCATAGGCGGCGTCGGGGGCCTCGACCACGCCATTGAGCGGCGCATCCGGGCTGAGAAGCGGGAAATCAGCGCCGACGGCCTGGTCGCAGCGTACCACGTCGACGTTGGCCATCAGCGGCAATGACCAGGCCGTGACGTCATAAAGCTCAGCCTCCAGGCCCTTGGCGCGGCGGCGTTCTTGTTCGGCCATGAACTCAGGGTCGACCGGCACGTCTGGGTCCAACAGGACCCGCGCCAGACGACCGGCGGGCTGGTCCATGCGCACCAGATAGTCGCCGGCGGCGAAATCGGCGCCGCAGGCGCGAAAGCCGGCTTCGGCGACGCGCACTTCAATGCCTTGGGCGGCCAGATTGCGCGCCAGGCGGTCCGCGCCGCCCGCATCGCGGCCGCGCGCGATCACGGTGGTGCGCCCGGGGCTGGCGGCCCCGTCGGTCATGGCGTCGGAGCGGTACTGATGGAAGGCGCGCCACAAGGGGGCGGCCTCGCGGGCGACGGTTTCGGCCGTTGCCAAGGCGGCCACGGCGTGATGGCGCACGGCGTCCTGGTGGGTGAAGGTGGTTCCCGACGTTTGCCGCACCACTTCACCGCGGGCGCTGGCCTGTTCGTAGGTGGTGCCCACCGAGCCGTGGAACAGCGGCCATCCGGCCCCGTAGCCTGGATAGTGGGCGTCATAGACCTCGCGGGTGAAGTAGGCGAAGCCGTATTCGTCGAAGTAGCGGGCGTTGTTGCGCCCAATGGTGCGCAGCGTTTCCTTTTGTTCCTCGGTGATCAGCGGATTGTAGGGGTCGGCTTCCGGGGCAAAGAAGTAGGTGGAGTTGGAGCCCATTTCGTGCAGGTCGACAAAGACCAGCGGGCGCCAATCAAGGAAGGCGTCGACGCGGGCGCGGGTTTCAGGCTGGGTGCGGGCAAACCAGTCCCGGTTCATGTCGAACAGGTAGTGGTTGACGCGTCCGCCGGGCCAGGGCTGACGCCGCCCGGCGGCGATGATGCTGTCGGCCGCCTCCAGACCGCGCGCGTCATAATAGGTCTGCACGAAGCGCGCCCGACCGTCGGGGTTTTGCAGCGGATCGATCAGCACAATGGCGTTGGCCAAGATCGCGTCGACCTGTTCGTCGCCTTGCGCTGCAAGGAGGTGATAGGCCTCCACCATGGCCGCGTCGGCGGGCGAGATTTCATCGCCATGCACCGAATGACCGAGCCAGACCACGCCCGGCAAGGCGTCGGCGATCGTGCGCGCGGTGGAGGCGGCCAGGCCGCGCGGATCAGCCAGGGTCTGGATGTCGGCCTGAACTTCGTCAAGCCGAGCCATGGTGTCTTCGTTAGCGATGACGGCGTAGTAGAGCGGCCGGCCCTGCCAGCTCTCGCCCATCTCCACCAGGCGCATGCGCTCAGGCGCGGCGGCGGCCAAGGCCTCAAAGTAGGTGCGGATGGCGTCTGGCGCGGCGATCACGTCGCCGGGGCCGTGCCCGAGCACGGTTTCAACCGTTGGCACGTCGGGATCATAGACGACGCCCGGAAAGAAGGCGCTGGTTTGGGCGTGGGCCGCCGCGCACAAGCCAAGCGCGGCGCTCATCAAGGCTGCAAAGAACGCCGTGGCGGCGCGCGGCCACCCGAAGGTCAGGTTTGAAGTGTGTGCCTGCACGCGCATCATGTCGCCTCCCGCCACGCAAGCGCAGAGTGAAGCGGGCGCGGCCGCGCGATGCAAGACCAGCTGCGACGATTGACAGCCTGGATCGCCAGCGCGTTGACAATGCTCGGTCTGTGACCGCATATGCGCGGCTTCAAGTTCTGCGCAATCACATAGCGCGTCTTGACCCGCACGGCCCCGGCCTTCGAGAGAAGGATCCACCGGACGAGGCGGGCGAGATCCCCTGCTCGGCGACGGTTCGCTCAGCGGGGCGCTTTGCGTTTGCTTAGGCAAAACATACCCCTCAAGCAGCGCGCTGCATGGCGCGCGGTAGGGCAGGATAAACATACCCCTCAAGCAGCGCGCCGCATGGCGCGCGGTAGGGCAGGAAAAAAACCCCCGATGTTCGACACGCTGAGCGATCGACTTTCCAACGTTTTTGACGGGCTGACCGGTCGCGGCGCCCTGTCTGAAAAGGACGTGGAAGCGGCGCTGCGCGAGGTCCGCGTGGCGCTTCTGGAAGCTGACGTCGCCCTGCCGGTGGTGAAAGACTTCATCTCCAAGGTGCGCGCCGAAGCGGTGGGCGAGAAGGTCCTGCGCTCGGTCACGCCGGGTCAGCAGGTCGTCAAGGCCGTGCACGACGCCCTGGTGGAGATGCTCGGCGGGGAGGGCGCGCCGGCCGAGCTCAACCTTGGCGTGGCGCCGCCGGCGGTGATCATGATGGCGGGCCTTCAAGGCTCGGGCAAAACCACGACTGCGGGCAAGATTGCCCTCAAATTGAAGGGCGCCAGGAAGCGGGTGATGCTGGCGTCGCTGGACACGCGCCGCCCGGCCGCGATGGAACAGCTCAAGGCGCTGAGCGTCCAGGCCGGCGTCGATTTCCTGCCCATCGTGGAAGGCCAGACCGCGGTCGACATCGCCAAGCGGGCGATGAACGCGGCGCGGCTCGGCGGTCAGGACGTTCTGATCCTGGACACGGCCGGGCGCACCTCGATCGATGAAGAGCTGATGGCTGAGGCGCGGGCGATCAGCGACGTCGCCCAGCCGCATGAAGTGCTCCTGGTGGCCGACGCCCTGACCGGACAAGACGCGGTGGAAACGGCGGCCCGCTTCCACGAGCGCCTGCCGCTGACGGGCTTGGTTCTGACCCGCGTCGATGGCGACGGGCGCGGCGGCGCGGCCCTGTCGATGCGCGCCGTCACCGGCTTGCCGATCAAGCTTCTGGGCGTGGGGGAAAAGCTCGACGGGCTGGAGGTGTTCGACGCCAAGCGCATCGCCGGGCGCATCTTGGGCCAGGGCGACGTGGTCTCGCTGGTGGAAAAGGCCGCCGCCGAGGTCGATCAGGCTCAGGCCGAGAAAATGGCCGCCAAGATGGCCAAGGGCAAGTTCGACCTCGACGACATGGCCGAACAGCTCCGCATGCTGCAAAAAATGGGCGGCATCGGCGGGGTCATGGGCATGCTGCCGGGCATGGGCAAGATGAAGAAGGCGGCCGCCGGCATGGCGGACGCCGACGACAATGTGCTCAAGCGCCAAGAGGCGATCATCTTGTCGATGACCCCCAAAGAGCGCGCCCAGCCGGACATTCTCAAGGCCAGCCGCAAGCGCCGCATCGCGGCCGGCGCCGGTGTTCAGGTGCCTGAGGTCAATAAGCTTCTCAAGATGCACCGGCAGATGGCCGACATGATGAAGAAGATGAAGATGGGCAAGGGTGGCATGCGCGGCCTGATGAACGCGCTGGGCGGCGCGGGCGGGCCCGATGCGGCGGCGATGGCGGCCC
>CAYGQB010000247.1:1715-3620 GCA_964351895.1 uncultured Caulobacterales bacterium | reverse complement strand
CCCGTGGCAGCTCCCGCGTCCGCGTCGCCCCGCGTCTCACCCCGCGTCTCACCCGGCGTCTCTTCCAGCCCCTCAGCCCGCCTCTCAGCCTGCGTGTCGGCCTGCTTTGGGCCGTGCTTTGGGCCAGCGGTGTCTGATTTGGGCCGATCGGTCATGGGGCTCCTGCGCCTTGCTCGACTTCTGCTTAGACAGATGGGGACGCCAACGTCGACCCCAAACGCGGCCGCACAGGGCGGGTCCGCGACCAGCCCGCGCGGCTGACATGACGCGCCCCCGCATGCATCTTGCGCGCATACCAATCGGTTGGTATGTTGCTGCATGACAGCACCTCAAGCCAGCGCCCCCTCAGACGTGCGCACCCGACTTCTCGAAGCCGCGCGCGACATGATCCGCGCCCGAGGCTTTGCGGCGACCTCCGTTCAGGCCCTGTGTGAGGCGGCCGGCGTCACCAAGGGGGCGTTCTTCCACCACTTCGACAGCAAGGAAGCTCTGGGCGTTGCGGCGGCGGATTACTGGTCGCAGACAACGAGCGCCCTGTTCGCCGGCGCCCCCTACCACGACCACGCCGACCCGCTCGACAGGCTCTTGGCCTATATCGACTTTCGCGCCGATCTGATCGACGGCGAGACAAGCCACTTTACCTGCCTGGTGGGAACCATGGCCCAAGAGGTCCATGCCTCGTCCCCCGCCATTCGCGACGCCTGTGCAGAGAGCATTTTTGGCCACGCCGCCACGCTGGAGCCTGACATCCAGGTCGCTCTGGACGCGCGCGGGCTCACGCCCGACTGGTCGGCCGCCAGCCTGGCCGCACACACCCAGGCGGTTCTGCAAGGCGGGTTCATTCTGGCGAAGGCGGCCGGCAGGCCCGACCTCGCGCGCGAGAGCGTCGCGCATCTAAAGCGCTATGTGCGCCTTTTGTTTTCACTCCCCGCCGATGAAGGATCCAGGGCATGAGCGACACTGGTGCGAACAAGAGCCTGGTGCTGGAACGGCTGCTCGACGCGCCGCGCAGCGCGGTTTGGCGGTGCTGGGCCGAACCAGACCTCTTGGAGAAGTGGTTTTGCCCCAAGCCTTGGTTTGTCACAGACGCGCGGCTTGAACTGCAACCCGGCGGCGCGTTCCACACCGTGATGAACGGGCCCGACGGCGAGCGGGTCGACAATGTCGGTGTTGTGCTGGACGTCGAGCCGTTCAAGCGCCTGGTGTTCACTGACGCATTCTCGCCCGGCTGGCGCCCATCAGCTGAGGCCTTCACGACGACGCACGTGTCATTTGAAGACGCCGGCGCGGGCAAGACGCTCTATCGCGCCCAAGCCTTGCACTGGAGCCAAGAGGCGGCGGACCGTCACCAGGCCATGGGGTTCCAAGACGGCTGGGGCATGGCGGCTGAGCAGCTTGAAGACTTAGCCAAGCGCGTCGCCGCCGACACAGGCCCCGCCACGACCCCGACGATCTATCTGACATTCCAAGGCGACTGCCTTGACGCAGTCACGCATTACGCCGCCGTGTTGGGCGGGACCGTGCGCGACGTGATGTTCAACAAGGAGGCCCCGACAGCCGAGGCGCGGATGGAGGGCCCCGACGACATGGTGCTGAATCTGACGCTCGATCTGGGCGCAACCACCCTGATGGCGTCTGATGCGCCCAAGGCGTGGTACAGCGCCCCGCAAGGCTTTTCGGTGAACCTCAGTCCAACCAGCCTGGAAGAGTTCGACCGGCTCTTCGCCGCTCTGGCCGAGGAGGCGCACGCGGTCATGATGGCGCCGGCGGAAACCTTCTGGGCGGAGCGCTTCACCATGTTCACCGACCGCTGGGGCACGCCCTGGATGCGCAACTTCGCCGGCAACAAAGCCCAAGCTTGACCTGAGGACGAACCAATGACCCCCACCGCGAAAGTGCGCACCT
>CAYGQB010000247.1:0-1615 GCA_964351895.1 uncultured Caulobacterales bacterium | reverse complement strand
GCCCAAGCTTGACCTGAGGACGAACCAATGACCCCCACCGCGAAAGTGCGCACCTGTTTGTGGTTTGAGACCGGCGGTCTTGAGGCGGCGCAGTTCTATGTGTCGCTGTTGCCCGACAGCGCCATTGAGAGGACTATGGCCCACGGCCGGCCCGCCGATGATCCGATGGTTGTTGAGTACAGGCTGGGCGGCGCGCCCATGATGCATCTCACCGCCAGCGGCGGGGGCGAGCACGCCCTCACGCCGGGGACCTCGATCAGCGTGCTGACCAAGGATCAGGCTGAGACCGATCGGCTGTGGGAGGCTCTCATAGCTGGCGGATCAGGCATGGCGTGCGCCTGGCTGACCGACCGGTTTGGCGTGTGCTGGCAGATCGTGCCCGAAGACCTGCCCAAGCTTCTTTCCGATCCCGATCCTGAACGCGCCGCCCGCGCGATGCAGGCCATGATGAAGATGGTTAAGATCGACATTCCCGCGCTGCACGCCGCAGCCGACGGCCCCTAAAAGGAGACCGACATGAGCTATATTGACGGGTTTGTCATCGCCGTGCCGACGGCGAACAAGGACGCCTTTGTCGCCCACGCCGAGCTGGTAGATCCCATCTTTATGGAGTTGGGCGCCGTGCGGATTGTGGAGTGCTGGGGCGACCAGGTGCCAGACGGCAAGCAGACCGACTTTAAGCGCGCCGTTCAGGCCCGCGACGATGAAACCATCGTGTTTTCTTGGATCGAATGGCCCGACAAGGCGACCCACGCCGCCGCCATGGCCAAGATGCAAGAGATGATGAAAACCGACGCGCGCTTTGACCCGGACAAGCATCCCATGCCGTTTGACGGCGCGCGCATGATTTTCGGCAGCTTCTCACCCGTGTTTGAACTGAACGCGCCAGATTGACCCTGGCGTGAGCTTGGCGGCCCTGGCGGTCCTGGCGAGAGGGTGCGGGCGTGCGGGCTCGTTCCTCTCGCGCCAGGCCCAGCAGGCTGAATAGATCGGCCAAGTTGACGGGTGAGCAAAAACCGGGGCCTTATGCCGCCCCGCCAACGTCCCCCGGTGACGTCGTGCGCGCACTCACAAGGCCGCGACGGCGCGATGTGCGCGTCCTGACGCCTCTGATCAGTCCAGATCAACCAAGATCAATAAGGACCCGCCGTCACCATGACCGCTCCGCGCAAGCCGGACCCGAAGATCGAGACCATCGCCGCGTCCGCCAGCGTGGGCGCCGACAATCCGCACGCCGCCATGGCGCCGCCGCTGGTGATGTCGTCGACCTATGCCTGGCGCGATCTGGATGAGCGCCCCGCGTTCGACTATAGCCGCTCGGCCAATCCCACGCGCGCAGCCCTCGCCGACGCTTTGGCGCGCATGGAAGGCGGCGCCGGCGCCATCGTCACAAGTTCCGGCATGTCGGCGATCGACTTGGCGCTGCACATGGCGCCGGCCGGGGCGCGGGTGATGGCGCCGCATGACTGCTATGGCGGCGCTTATCGCCTGTTGGAGGCCAAGGCGCGCCTGGGTCATCTGGCGGTCGATTTTGTGGATCAGGGCGACGATGCAGCGTTTGAGGCCGCGCTCAGTCAGTCGCCCGCCCTGGTGCTCTTGGAGACCCCGTCCAACC
>CAYGQB010000246.1:0-3621 GCA_964351895.1 uncultured Caulobacterales bacterium | reverse complement strand
CGCGGGGGCGGCCTAAACGGCCGACGGGCCTTGCCCGGGAGAGCGTTTCCGCCGAAGGCGAAAACGCTCTAAGGCGCGCTGGCGGATCGCTCCAACAGACACGCGTCGCCGTAGGAATAGAACCGATAGCCGGTCGCCACGGCGTGCGCGTAGGCGCGCTTCATGACCTGCGACCCGCTGAATGCGCACACCAGCATGAACAGGGTGGAGCGCGGCAGGTGAAAGTTGGTCATCAGCACGTCTACGGCGCGAAACGTAAATCCAGGCTTGATGAAGAGATCGGTCGGGCCGCGCAGGCTTGCGATCCGCCCGTCCGCGCCCACCGCGCTTTCCAGCGTGCGCAGGGCCGTTGTGCCGACCGCAACGATCCTGCCGCCGCGCGCGCGCGCCGCGTTCACCGCGTCAGCGGCCTCTTGGGACACGTGGCGCTCTTCAGAGTGTATGGCGTGGTCGACCGTGTCGTCCGCCGTCACCGGCAGAAAGGTCCCCGCCCCGACATGCAGCGTGACTGTCGCCGACGTGACGCCGCGTTGGTCCAGAGCCGACAAAAGCTCCGGCGTGAAATGCAGCCCGGCTGTCGGGGCGGCCACCGAACCCGGCGCGGCCGCAAAGACGGTCTGATAGTCGGCAAGGTCATGGGCGTCGGCGGGGCGCCGGCGGGCGATGTAAGGCGGCAAGGGCGCGGCTCCGGCCGCCTCGATGGCCGCATCTAGCGCGGCGCCCGCAACGGTGAACGCAAGCTCCACCTCGCCGCCACCCCCCAGGCGCGCCACTTCGCCCGTCAGGCCCGCCCCAAAATCCAGCACGTCACCCGCCCGCAAGCGCTTGGCCGGCCGGGCAAAGGCGCGCCAAGAGGCGTCTCCCGCGCGTTCGAACAGATTGAAGTGAACGAGGGCCGGGCCGCCGCCGCCCGTGGCGCGCGCCGGTCGCACGCCTGAAAGCGCAGCGCGCAGCGTGAGCGTGTCATTCAAGACCAGGCAGTCACCGGGCGCCAGCACGCTGACCAGATCGCGCACCCCCAGATCGCTCATCGCCCCGTCGCTCGCGACACGAAGCATGCGGGCTGCATCCCGCGGCCGTGCTGGCCGCAGGGCGATGCGGTCTTCCGGCAAGTCAAAATCGAAATCGGCGACCTTCATGGCGCGGCGATAGCGCGATCAGCGCACATCTGTCGAGCGCCTGTCGCGCGTTGCGCCTCGTCCTTCAGTGCGCCGCCTCAGGCCGCGGTCAGGAGCGGGCCCTGGGCCAGCGTCGCGTCGAGCGTGGGCAGATCATCATGGTGCAACAAGAACACGCCGTTGGCGCGGGCCAGTTCCTTGGCCGAGCGCGTGTATTGCGCGTTGGTGACCACGGCGGCGTAGGTCGCCCCGGGCACCGTCGCCTTGCCCGCGACAATCTCCTGCACCGCCCCATTGCCGACGGACCCGCGATAGCGCTTGCATTGGATCGCTACGGTCATGTCGCGCTTGCGGGCGATCAGATCCACGCCCTGATCGCCGCTGTCGCCCTTGTTGGAGACCTTCCAGCCGCCAGAGCTGAGAAGCTGGGCGCAGAAGGCCTCGTACTCAAAGCCGTCCATGCCCGGACGAAAATCGAGCGCCCCCGACCCAACGTCGGCGCGCTTCTTTTGCTCGATCGAGGCGACCGCGTCGATTTTACCGCGCCAGGCCCCGCGCAGGTCGGCGCGCGCGCGAAGCTGCTCACGCTGATCATCCTTGAAGCGCGCCAGGATCACCGTGTCGATGAACACGTCGCGTTCACGCCGCCAGGCGCGATCATCCACAGCCCCATAGTCATTGGCCGACACCAGCTGGGCGCGCTTGCGGGCGAGAGTTTTGGCGTGGGCGCGGATTTCCTTGGTCGCGATGGAATTGGCGCGGCGCTCCAGGCGCGCCATGCGGGCCACGTCCCGCGCCAGCCCGTCGCGCCGCCCGCTCTTTTGCGAGGTGCGCTTAGCCGATTGGGTCCGCCGCGCGCTTCCTTTGCGGCGCCCGCGCCGCTTGCCGGAAAAGGCGTTGCGCACGCGCGTTGTCAAGCTGGCGGCAAGCCACGCCGCCGCCACCACGCCGCACGCGACCGCCGACCACAAGGCGCCCGTGAGAAACGGCAAGCCGAAACCAAATGCGGCCAGCAAGGCGCCCAGCACGACGCCGAGCACCCAAAAGGTGAGTGTGAGTTGGATGTTCCGGATCGGTCCGGGCATGGCGCGCCTCTTTCCTAGCGAGGCCCCACCATGCCCAGATTCGGGTGCGCCGCGTCGAGACCGACGCGATCACGACCACCAACTTGGCCACTCACCCGGTGTACGTGTTGCTAGGCCGCGTCTGCGGCGACCTTGACCGATACAATTTTGCCTGGCGTGCGCGGCGGCTCGCCCTTGGGCAGGGCGTCGACATGCTCCATGCCGTCTTCAACCCGGCCCCAGACGGTGTACTGCCCGTCAAGGTACGGCACGGCGTCCAGGCACACGAAGAACTGACAATCGGCGCTGTCAGGATCATTGGTGCGCGCCATCGACAGGGCGCCGCGCGCGTGGGCGGTGTCGTTGAACTCCGCCTCAATCTTTGCGCCGGTGCCGCCGGTTCCATTGCCCTGCGGGCAGCCGCCCTGGGCAACGAACCCATCAATCACGCGATGAAACGTCAGGCCGTCGTAAAAGCCTTCGCGCACCAGCTCTTTGATGCGCGCCACGTGCTTGGGCGCCGCCTCGGGCAGCAACTCAATGGTCACCGACCCGCCCTCAAGTTCCATAACAAGCGTGTCTTCCGGACTGGCCATGCCGCCCCCTTCTCTGTTCTGTGATGCGCCAAGAAGCGCCCGCGTGTCCCCCGCTAGGGGCGCGCCACAACCGACGCCAGCTGGATGTCACATGCGTCGGGCGCGGTTTCAAGGGCGGCCACGCGCGCAGCAAAGGCCGGCCCGTCTTCGCGCTCGACCCACACGGTGGGCCGTTCGCCAGCCGGCAGGTCCGCGGCGACGCGCATGCGGTTGATCTGATCGGGCTCAAACCCGAGGCTCTGGCCAACGGTGCCTTCTTCCAGGCCGCGCACCACGTCGAGACCCGCCACGACCCGGCCCCAGCCGGAGTACTTTTTATCCAGGGTCTCTGTCATCTCGCGCATGAGGAAAAACTGGCTGTCGGCGCTGTCAGGATCGGTCGAACGCGCCATGGAGGCGACGCCCGCGCAATGGGCGACCCAGATCGCCACCTTCTCATCGGGCATCATGATGCGCACCGCATCGGGCTGCGTGACCACCGGCATGCCGAAGGAAAAGCCCGTGCGCCAAAGACGCCGCGCGCCTGTTTCCACCACGGGCCAGTCCTCGCCGCGGTCGGTGACAAACTCGCCTTCGATGTTCTGGCCCGATCCGCCCGTACCCGTGCCCAGCGGATCCCCGCCCTGGGCCATGAAGCCGTCGATCACGCGGTGGAACGTCAGGCCGTCGTAAAACTCCTGGCGCGCCAACTCCTTGATCCGGGCGACGTGCTTGGGCGCAAACTCTGGCGCCATCTCCACCAGGATCTCGCCCTTCGTGGTGGCCAGCACCAACAGGTCCTCAGCCGGCACCTGGATCTCCTCGCCGGCGACGACTCCGGCGCCGTCGAGTTGCGCAGGCGCT
>CAYGQB010000245.1:0-3662 GCA_964351895.1 uncultured Caulobacterales bacterium | reverse complement strand
CAGGCGGAGACAGGCGCCTTTGATGTCGCGGTCGCCTTGCGGTCTGGGCAGATGCGGCGCGCGTGACCCGGTCGGCGCGCGCGGCAAGACACACAAGTGAGGACAGACCCACGCCCATGCCCACGCCCATGCCCACGCCCCTGCCATCACCTATGCCCAGTTCTGGCGCCCTGTCCGAGACCGGTCGGCCGGGGCGAACCGCGCCCGGCGCGCGCGTCGCCACCCCGCAAGATTATGTCGCGCTCTTAAAGCCGCGCGTGATGTCGCTCGTCGTCTTCACCGCCATCGTCGGTCTTGTCGCCGCGCCGGGCGCGGTCAATCCGGTGCTCGGCCTGGTGACCATCCTAGCCATTGCGATTGGCGCGGGCGCGGCCGGCGCACTCAACATGGCCTATGACGCCGACATCGACGCCATCATGCGGCGCACCGCCGTGCGGCCGATCCCGGCTGGCAAGATCTCGGCAGGAGAGGCGGCGACGCTGGGCGTGGTCTTGTCAGTCTTCTCGGTCCTGACCTTGTATCTGGCCTCGAACGCCCTGGCGGCGGGGCTTTTGGCGTTCACCATCGTATTTTACGCCGTCGTCTACACCATGTGGCTGAAGCGCTCGACGCCTCAGAACATCGTCATTGGCGGGCTGGCAGGCGCCTTGCCGCCGGCGGTGGCGTGGGCGGGCGCTGCGGGCGCCTTGAGCCTTGATCCCTGGCTTCTCGTGGCGATCATCTTCATGTGGACGCCGCCGCACTTTTGGGCGCTGGCGCTCTACAAGTCGGGCGACTACGCCAAGGCGGGGGTGCCGATGCTGCCGGTGGTCAAGGGGCCCGCCGTCACCCGGCGCCACATCTTCATTTATTCGCTGATCTTGGCCCCGCTCGGCGTGACGCCTGCGCTCACCGGGCTTGGCGGCGTCGCCTACCTGGTCACCGCCTCGCTCGGGGGCGCGGTGTTCCTGCTCTTGGCGTTGCGGGTCTTGCGCTCGCGCGCCGGAGAGATCGCCGATGCGGCCGATGAGGCCGACCTCTACGCGGTGCAGGCGGGAGACCGGGCGGCACGCAACCTGTTTGCGTTTTCCATCCTCTATCTGTTCGCCGTGTTCGCCGCCTTGCTGGTCGAGCGTGCCCTGATGAGCGCGCCGGGCTTGGGAGCGGCAACATGACCGACCCCAAGCCTCCCCAAGGCGCCCCCGCCGGGAACGCGTCCACCGATGCACCTGGCGCACCCGGTTCAGCTTCGGTATCGGGCGCGCCGACGCCGCAAGAAGCGCGCGCGGCCATGAAGAAACGCTCCATTGCCCTGGCTTGGGCGCTGGCGGCCTTCGTGGTGATCGTGTTCGCCGTCACCCTGGTGCGCTTGCAAGGGGATGCGGCCAATTCATGGAACTATCAGGCCCCTACGGAGTCCATCCGATGACCCCCAATCCGATGTCTCCCAATCCGATGTCTCCGGGCCGGATGCCTAAAAGTGACGGCGCCCCTGACAATCTCCGCCGCACCGCGCTCTACGCCGGGGCTGCGGCCTGCGTGATGCTGGGCGTCGCCTTCGCCGCCAAGCCGCTTTACGACACCTTCTGCCGCGTCACCGGGTTTGGCGGCACCACGCGGCGCGCTGACGTCGGCGCGGAACGGGTCGTGGCCGCTCCCATCACCATCCGCTTTGACGCCAATCAGGCCCGCGGACTGCCGCTTGATTTCAAGCCCTTGCAAACCGAACAGGTGGTCAATCCTGGCGCCAACGGGCTGGCCTTCTACGAGGTGACCAACACCTCGTCGGCGCCGATCACCGTCGTGGCGACCTACAACGTGACGCCGCACAAGGCGGGGCCATACTTCAACAAGCTGGAGTGCTTTTGCTTCACCGACACGACGTTCGCGCCGGGTGAAACGATGGAGCTGCCGGTGGTCTACTACGTTCACCCCGACATCACAGAAGAGCGCCACGTCGCCGACGTGAGAGAGATCACGCTCGCCTACACCTTCTTTGAAAGCAGCAAGCAAGCGCCCCCAGCGGCAGGCGGCCTAGTGGCGGTCCCCCCAGCGGCGAATTGGCAAGCGGACGGGCCCACGACGGGACGATGAGACGCGCTGCGACCGATTTACACACGCGCTCCGACGGGATGACGCGCCCGGCGAGCACGGCTATACCCTCGACACGTGCGCGCCCAAATCGGTGCGCGGAGCGTGTTCGACACTGCGGAGACTGATGGCATGGCGCACGGAGCCGTAAAACACGATTATCACCTCGTTGACCCCAGCCCGTGGCCCTTCGTCGCCTCGGTTTCGGCCTTCATCATGGCCATTGGCGGCGTGATCTTCATGAAGGGCCTGTTCGGCCTGCCGGCGGGGTCGCCGTGGGTGATGCTGATCGGCCTGCTTGGCATTCTCTATGTGATGGTCGGCTGGTGGGGCGACGTCGTCAAAGAGAGCGCCAAGGGCGATCACACGCCGGTTGTCGACATCGGCCTGCGCTACGGCATGATGCTGTTCATCGCCTCAGAGGTCATGTTCTTCGTGGCCTGGTTCTGGATGTTCTTTGAAATGGCGCTGTTCCATGAGGTACGCGCCCTCGACCCATGGATCTCCACCCAGATCGATCCTGAGTTGGGCGCGGCCTGGGCCAGCTGGCCGCCGCCGGGCGTGGAGACGTTTGATCCGTTCCACCTGCCGCTCTTGAACACGCTGATCTTGTTGACGTCAGGCACCACCGTCACCTGGGCCCACCACGCACTGCAGCACGGCAAGCGCGGCGAGGCCAAGGCCGGGCTGTTCTTGACCGTGGTGTTGGGCGTGGCTTTCTCGGTGGTTCAGTACATCGAGTATACGCACGCCTATTTCCCGTTTGGCGGCAACCTTTACGGCGCGGCCTTCTTCATGGCCACGGGCTTCCACGGCTTCCACGTCATCATCGGCACGATCTTCTTGGCCGTGTGTCTGGGGCGCCTGATGGCCGGCCAGATGACCGCCAAGAAGCACTTCGGGTTTGAGGCGGCCGCCTGGTACTGGCATTTCGTGGACGTGGTATGGCTGTTCCTCTTCATCTTCATCTACGTCG
The DNA here is from genome assembly GCA_964351895.1 of uncultured Caulobacterales bacterium. Lineage (GTDB taxonomy): Bacteria > Pseudomonadota > Alphaproteobacteria > Caulobacterales > Maricaulaceae > CAYGQB01. The sequence continues at coordinate 616 of CAYGQB010000245.1, read as the reverse complement.
TTTACGCCTAGCCGACATGAGCCCGCTCGCGCGCCGCGCCAATCCCTGGATTGCCGGTTTGCGCGGGCGGTGTCCGGCGTGCGGCGAGGGGCCCGTGTTCGCGGGCTTTCTGACCGTGGCGCCGCGATGCGCGGCGTGCGGCTTTGATCTGACGGGGTCTGATCCCGGCGACGGCCCGGCCGTGTTCGTTATGTTTGCGGTTGGCTTTATCGTGGTGCCTCTGGCGCTTGTTTTGACGCTGGCCGGCGCGGCGACCTGGGTCACTCTTGGCGTCACCATGTCTCTGGCGATCGGCTTGACGCTGGGTCTCTTGCGTCCCTTCAAGGCGACGCTGATCGCGTTGCAGCACCATCACGGCGCGCAGCCGGTCCAGCTTGATCAGGCGGATGGAGACGCGCCCTGATCGCGTTTCGCCCTTATCCTGTCATGACCGTGTTCGCCCTGGCGTCGCTGGCGCTACTGGCGCTCTTGGGGACCTGGCAGATGCAGCGCGCCGGCGAGAAAGAGCGCGCGATTGCCGAATACCGCGCTGGCGCGGGCGCACAGACCCACACCAGCTTGGCGTCTAGGCGCTGGCCTTCCAGGGTTTCAAAGCCAGTCTGAACCGCAACGAAGC
>CAYGQB010000244.1:0-3717 GCA_964351895.1 uncultured Caulobacterales bacterium | reverse complement strand
AAGCCCGCCTGTGCCGCCCGGCCACATCATCAAGCCCGCCCCATACTACATGCTTGAGCGCCGCAGCACCCAGACGCCGCGAAAGACCCGTTCTTCGTAGGTGAGCGCAAAGGCGGGCTTGTACAGCTTCACAATGGTTTGAAAGCCAACGTCAGAGAAACGTTGCATCAAGCTGGGTTCGGTGGCCCAGAACGAAAAGGTATTGTCGAGCGAAGCACGCACGCGTTTCTCGCGCTGGTCGGCGGTGGCCTCGTCCTTGTGTTCGCGAAACAAGGAGCCGGTGTACCCGCCTTCAATCGGTTCGGCTGGTTGTAGCTGAAACTTCTTGTTCACCCACGCTGATGACACGTGCGTATACAACAAGAGCGTATCGGCCGTGACGTCATGCAGGAATTGGGTGAAGTCCAGAAACGCGTCGCGGTCCAAGTGGTGCAACAGTCCCGAGCAGAGCACGAAATCAAATTGACCGGTCTCACTCACAGCCAGCTTGCGCACGTCCGCCACATCGAACGCCACGTTCGAGAGGCCCAGGGCGCGGGCAGCAAAGCTTGCCCGATCGACATAGAGCTGGCGGCCCTCCAAGCCCAACACGCGCTCCGCGCCTTCTTGGGCCATCTTGATTGAGTGGCACCCTTCTGCGGCCCCCAGATCCAGGCACGACAGGCCGCGAAAGTCGTCGCGCCCCATGATCCCGCGCAACACCGACGGAAACAGATCTGCAAACGCCTTCAAGCCCATGGCCTTGCGATAGAAATGGCCAACCTCTGGGTTCACCGTTTCGATACCGTGGCCCAAATCGAAGTGGTGCGCCCAAGGAATGTCCGGCTGCAAACTGGCGAGACCGGACTGAATTTCGGCTTTCGACATGCCCATGCTCAAACTACCTTCTCATGGCGGTCTCCTTGGCAAGAGCCGCTTTAACGTTTTGATTTCAGGTCCCGGGTGAAGAACGACCGCTGCGCCGCATCACGTCGCGGTGCCGGCGCTGCTCAGATGGCATTCAGCACAACGTCCTTGCCGACCTTATCGACCTGCTCGTAGCCCAACTCAAGAATGAGGTCGATGGCGATGCTTGGGTCGACGCCGGAGATCTTGTCGACCTGTCCGCCGGCTTCACAAATGATGGTCGGCTTGTGTGTGGCTATGGTTTGCTTGGCCCCGAGTATCACCTCAGCCTCAAATCCCTGGACGTCGATTTTGATGTAATCAGGGGCAAGCCCCATACTATCAAGTGTGACAACACGGATATCTTGCTTGGAAGACGGAAATTTCGACTGTAAAGCTGACTCAGTTTCTTCAGTCAGCTTGATCATGGCCCCGCCCCCCGCCAATCGATTGACATTGATGACTGTTTCGCCGGCCTCAGCTCCGACTGCAAACGGGAAAATCACCACATTGTTGGCGTCAGCGTTACGGGCCAGGCAGGCGCGCGCAATCGACTGCGGCTCAAAGCAGTAGACGGTCTCAAAATCGACCATCATGGAGCGCGCCCATAGGCCGATATTGGCCCCAATGTCGATCGCCACCTTACGAGATTTGGTGTGCTTGACCGACGTTTCATACGCCTTCTTTTGGTAGGAACCATCAGCTTGAATCGCGTCCACGAAATGCGCCTCGGTGAGCGGCATCCAGGTTTCGTTGCGAAACTTCATCAGCGTCGACGGGTTGGGCGAACTGTCGGTCTCAAGCACCTCTTCCAAGGTGTTCGCGGCAAATCCAGAGAGACTCTCCATGACCTCATGCCAATATCGAAAGCGATCGACGACGCGCTGCATGTCCTTGGCTGCGCGCTGAATACGCTCAATCTCGTCGCTCATGGATGAATTTCCCCGCTAATGGTCAATCTGATCGCGCGCAGCGAACGCAGTGCAGCCCACCGACTGGCTGGAGTGATCCGCCACGATGGCGGCGCGGCAATCGCTGCTTGGACAAACACCCGCGCGACTGGATTGTCTAGGCCTCAACCAGTTGAGAAGGCTGTGGACGCGAGCCCCCGCGTCGATCAGCAACTGAGAGCGCAAGCTCCACCACCGCCGGCGCGCCGTCAACGCCGCGCGCGATCCGGCGCAGGAAGGCGGCTGAGAGCTTCACTTGCTTGTCGCCGTCCAGTTCGTCAATGAACGCAGTCCACCGCCGCTGGTGATTGAGAACGCGAAGGGGTTGGAACCTGGCGTCTTCAGAATGCGCAATCACCGCGCACGCCAGCCCATGCGCCGCCCCGCGCACCAAGGCGATGGGGCAGGATGCCATCAGGCCGCGCCCCCCGTGCAGCGCGGCCCCAAGCTCTCCACTCTCGTGCATGATCACATTGGGCGGGCAGCGCCCGCCGAGCGCGTCCATGACCCAATCGCCGCCGTCATGGGTCACGACTGCAAAAGTGACGGACGCACGCGCGGTTGCGGTGTCCACCAGGTTGTCGAGAAACCAGGCGCGATCAGCGTCGGTGTAAATCTTTCGCCGCAGGTCCTCAAACACCACGACCGCCCTGGTTGGATCGGGAGGGGGCGCGACATCGCCCGCGCGGCCAGGCGCGGTCAGACCGACACAGACGCAGCGTTCGCGCACATCGGCTAAAACTTCGTCCGGCAAACGCGAGATGGCCCCCCACGTAGCGATCCGGTCGGCGGTGAAGGTGGTCAGGAGCGGATCTTGAGTGACCTGCGTCAGCCCTTCCACCCACGGCGTATTTTGGACCGAAACGGTTGCGACCCCCGCCTCGCGCGCAAGTCGAGCCAATCGATGCGCAAAGGCGTGCCCGGGCCGGCTGCTTTCGCCGCCAAGAACGACAACGTCGGCGTCGCGCAGGTGGCGGGCTCCGCCGCGGTCAATGTCCTGGAGCGTGATCATTGTCGGCGTCACTGCGAGAGTTTCAAGCAGCTGGGACAGACCACGCGCCATCTTCGGGGCGTGCGTGCTGACAACGGCCATTACGGTCAAGCCTTGAGCGCTCGCGATGCGGGCCGGCTCTTGCAGAACGCAAAAGTCTTCAAATGAATCGATGACAAACAGCATGCGAACAGGGCTGGCTTCTCCACGCGCCGCGCCGCCATCGCCCGCCGAGCGCCGGCTTGCGCGCTCTATGAGGGTGCGCCACTGGCGCGCGACAGCGTCAACGCTGTAGCGCTCCTTGATGACGTCTTGGGCGCGCGCGACGTCGGCGGCGGCCACATCGGGCGACTGCAGGTAGGCCAGGAGCGCGCCGGGCGTTTCAAGCGCACCGATACACGCGCGCAAGGGCTCTAAAGATCTCGACACGTGAGAGACGACCGGGACACCCACACTCAAGGCTTGCAATGCGCGGTTGGCAGATTTCACGTCGGAGAACGCATCATCGCCGCTGGTCAACAAGGCCACGTCCGCCCGCGCCAACGCAGCATATGCCGCCTGGTGGCTCCATTCGGTGTAGCGCGTCGGCACCCCGATGGTACGAATGAAACGGTCATACTTGACCTTGTGATTGCTCACCACCTCCAATGAAAACGGAACAAGCTGACTTGCTGAGCGCAGCTCTTGCGCAATTGCGAGCAGTGACAAGAAGCCAAAGTTCGAGTGCGCTGCCCCATGGGCACCAAACCACACAATGCGCGCGGGAGCGTCTTGCGACCTGGCTGTAAAATCGGGCCGCGCCCGCGCCGCCGGGGGCTTGAGCGCGGGCTTTTTCTGAGTGGCGAACTCCAGGGGGGCCACCAGCCTTTGAAAGCATTAGGCCCCCTCTGG
>CAYGQB010000243.1:1302-3725 GCA_964351895.1 uncultured Caulobacterales bacterium | reverse complement strand
CGATCTGGAACGATGTCAGATCAAGGGCGTCTGGTCGCTCAATTGGCGGTCGCGCAGGCGTGAATTGACGAATTGTCGGCAGGCGCGACCTTTAAGCGACACGCCACGACCTTGGCGGCGCACATTCTTGTCCGCCGCTGCAGGGGCGACTTTGAAGGATCATTGGTCATGCGCGCTGCCCGATTGTTGTTTGTGCTGATCGTCACGGGCGCAAGCGCCGCCGCGGCGCTGGGCCTTGTGCGCGCAGGTCCAGACGGGGCGCGCGCGGCCGCGCCGGTGGAGACTGACGCCGCCCCACAAGACGCCCCAAAGAAGGCGAGCGGCCTGCAAACCGCCGTGTTCGCCGGCGGCTGTTTCTGGTGCACAGAAGCCGACTTTGAGAAGATCGACGGCGTGGTCGAGGCGGTCTCCGGCTACACCGGCGGAAGGGTCGCCGATCCGACTTATCGTCAGGTGACTTCCGGCGGCACAGGCCACTATGAGGCGGTGCAGGTGACCTATGACCCGGCGCAGATCAGCTACCCCACGCTGGTCGCGTTCTTCCTGCGCACCATCGATCCGACCGACCCTGACGGCCAGTTCTGCGACAAGGGCGAGAGCTATCGCACCGCCATTTTTGCCGCCAATGACCAGCGCGCCGCCGCTGAGGCGGCGCTGGGCGCCGTGGTGGACAGCGGGCGCTTTGAGACGGTCGCCACCGTGATTGCGCCGCGCGCCACCTTCTATGAGGCCGAGGGATATCATCAGGATTTCTACAAGACGAACCCGGGGCGCTACGGCTCCTATCGCTTTGGCTGTCAGCGCGACGCGCGCCTGTCCCGGTTGTGGGGCGAGGAGGCGGGCGGCGCCGCCGTGCTGGCGCGCGCTGCGGACGCGGGCGTTGGCAACTAGAGGGTGATCACCGGCGCGGGGCGCCTGGCCGGGCGCACAAGGCGACGCGCCTTAGCCCTCGCTGGATTCCGCGCTGGCGTCCGGCGCGTCGGGGTAGGTCGCTTCATAGGCGGGCGTGCGCGCCAGCGGCGCGAACCCGGAACCGGCGTACAGCTCCAGCCGACGCGTGCGCTCGCCGCCCAGCGCAATCGTGAGTTCGCCGATCCGTTCAATCTGGGTGAAGTCGGCCGTGATCCGAAGTGCTTCGTACGGGCGCTCTGAGACGAACAAAATCAGGTCGTCGCCGTGGTCGGCCGCGCTCAGTGGGGCGCGCTGTTCGGCGTGGCTGCGCACGTCGGCGTGGCGTTGCCACATCGCCAGGGGCAGAGGCGCGGCGCGGCCATAGTATTCCAGGCCGTGGAACACCAGCCGATTGTCGACGGCGACAAGGTCAAAGCTGCGCCCCTCGTGGCCGGCCTCGAACCGCGCGCGCACCTGAGCGGTGGTGTCCTCCCAGCCGCGCGCGCGCTTGAACGCGTTGGCCAGGCCCATGGCGTCGGCGGCCTGGGGTGAAAGGCCCGCGACCGCAAGAGCGCCGCCCAGGACCAGATTGGCCGCCACGGCAGCGCCCACCAACCACACCCGGCCGCGCCACACGGCCCAAGAGGCGACAAGCACCGTCAGCGGCGCATAGGCGCCCACGGCCCAGTTGGCGTTGGCGCGGCTAATAAAAGCCTGCGCCGATACGGCCGCCAGAATCGGCACGGCGAAGAGCAAGAGGAACCGGGCCGCACGCCCCTCGCCGCCGGGCGCACGCGCCAGGACGACCGCGCCCCACACCATCGCCACTAGGATCAGCGGACCCACCACGCCAAGCTGGTCGGTGAGAAACTTCAGAAGCTGCCCCGGATGGAACAGCGAACCGCCCCAATTGGCGTTGGCCGCCGTGTGTCCGACGGTTGCGAAGTCGTTTTGCGCATTCCAGACCAGGTTGGGCGCAACAATCGCCAAGGCGATCACCGCGGCCACCAGCCCCGTGCGCGAGATCAGCTGACGGCGCACATTGAGGTCCACCACAATCGCGAGCCCGACGCCCACCACGGCGTAGATCATGGCGTACTTGGCCAGAAAGCCCACGCCGACCGCCACGCCAAGGCCGACGCCGAGCGCCAGTGGCGGGCCAATCTGGCCTGTGTTGTCGGTCCCGGTTGGGGCCCAGGTGCGCAACCGGTTCAAGACGACTAGCGCGCCGGCATAGGCCGGCAGCAACAAGGCGTCGGTAGAAATGATTGCAGACGACAAGAACACCGCCGGCAGCGACAGATAGATGAGGGCCGCCGCCAGGCCTGCGCGCGGCCCGGCGAGATCGCGCGCCAGCACCGCCAGAAGCGTGGCTGTCACGGCGTGGGCGAACGGGGCGGCCAGACGCACCGCCCACTCAGCGTCGCCAAACAGCGAAGTTGTGAGGGCGATCGTCCAGGCCACCAGCGGCGGCTTGGAGAAGTAGCCCCACTCCAAGGCGCGCGACCAGGCCCAGTATTGCGCCTCATCGC
>CAYGQB010000243.1:0-1292 GCA_964351895.1 uncultured Caulobacterales bacterium | reverse complement strand
CGGCGAGGCGAGAACCCCCGCCAGTCGCAACACCGTCGCCGCCACGATCAGGCCCGCCGTAAGCGCCACCCACGGGCCCGATGCGGGCGCGCCGGCGCCCAATCCAGCCGCCCCAGCTTGGCCCCCAGCTTGGGCTTTAGAATCGGGATCGGAGGGTAGAGGAGAGGTGATGGTCACGTGGTGAACCTGATCGACGCCGAGCGCTGGCCCAGTCCAGCAACAATGCAGAACTTATGTCTTTAGACACCACAATGAAAACGCCGCTTGCGCTCAAGCGCGGATTCTGAGATATCGCCCCGCTTCGGCGTGTGCGCGGGTGTCGCGGACAGCCTTGACTTAGGGGGTCGCCCATGGCGGACGCAACCCGAGGTCGCCTGTTGGAAGACGAGGCGGACCTCTCCCAGGCATTCGCCGCGTTGGATACGTTGTCCGGCGCGGCGTTAAACAAAAGCACCCAACCACACATCGCTGAATCGGTCGACGTCGACGCGCGGTCCCATGGGGCACCGGACGCGACGCCTGTCGTGGCGGGCGATGATGAACGTTTGGATTTCTTCATCACACGCGATGGAGAGACGTTCGCCGGCACCCACCTGATCGTGGACGTCTGGGACGCAACGCACCTGGACGACCCTGCCTATGTCGAACGCGCCCTCGTTGGCGCCGCGCGCAAGGCCGGAGCCACAGTCTTGTCCGCTGACTTCCATCATTTCCAACCCAATGGCGGCGTTTCAGGCGTGGTCGTTCTGGCTGAATCGCACATCTCGATTCACACCTGGCCTGAGCGCAACTTTGCCGCCCTGGACGTCTTCATGTGCGGCGACGCACGGCCGCAGGACGCCGTTCCGGTGTTCCGCGAGGCGTTTGAGGCTGGCCGCGTGACCGTCTCAGAGTTGCGCCGCGGCGTGACTGAACCCGCGACTGGGCCCGCGACGGAGGCGGTTGGCTTCAGTTCGGCGGCCAACGACCGGCCCTAGGTCCGGCGCGCGCCTGGCTGCACCTGCACACACGCGCTTGAACGCGCTTCAATAAGGCTGGCGGCGGCGCCCTGATGGAGATCGGGGTGTCGCCGCCGGCGCTTGGCGGCTATGCTGGCGGTTTCCAGCCGCTTGCTCGCGATCGATGCAGTGACGCCTCAGCGCCCTCAATCTGAACCTGACGCTCCCCCCGCACAGGGGCCACCCGTACCTTCGCGGCCGGCTCGCTCCGGTGCGGACGCTAAGCTGATGGTCGGTCTTGTGGGCTTGAGCGCTTGGGTGGCGCAGGCTGACACCATGGATGCCGCCCTCCTC
>CAYGQB010000242.1:0-3771 GCA_964351895.1 uncultured Caulobacterales bacterium | reverse complement strand
AACTGACACCGGGCGCATGGTGCTGCGTCATCGCGGCCAGGTCGTGTGCGACATCCCTGTCGCCCCGCTCGCCGATGATGCGCCCAACTATGATCGCCCGCACACGGCCCCGCCGCGCCCGTCTGTGTTCCGCTCTGGCGAACTGGCTGAGCCCGCCGACTATGCGGAGACCTTGGCGCGCCTGATGTCGTGCCCGGACTTGGCGTCCAAGCGTTGGATCTGGGAGCAGTATGATCGCCACGTGATGGCCGACACCATCGACAGCTCTCAGTCCGGCGGCGACGCCGCTTTGGTGCGCGTGCACAACACCAATAAGGCGCTTGCCATCACGTCAGATTGCACGCCGCGCTATGTGCAGGCCGATCCGCGCGAAGGCGCCAAGCAGGCCGTCGCAGAGGCCTATCGCAACTTGTGCGCTGTCGGCGCTGAGCCGATTGCCTTCACCGACAATCTTAACTTCGGCAATCCAGAGCGCCCTGAGATCATGGGACAGATCGTGGCCGCAATCGCCGGCATGGCCGAAGCCGCCCGCGTCCTGTCGTTCCCGGTCGTGTCCGGAAACGTGTCGCTCTACAACGAAACCAATGGCGCTGCGATCCCGCCCACTCCCGTGGTTGGGGGCGTGGGGCTTCTTGCCGACGCCAATCTGAGAGCCACCCTGGCCGGGGCGCAGACGGGCGACGAGTTGGCCATCATCGGCGCAACCCCTGGCTGGCTTGGCCAGTCTCTCTATCTGCGCGAGATTCTGGGCCTGGAAGGCCAAGCAGCCGGCGCCCCGCCGCCAGTGGACCTTTCGGCCGAACGCGAACGCGGCGCCCTGGTGCGCAAGCTGATCGCCGCCGGTCTGGTGACGGCCGTGCACGATGTCTCGGATGGCGGATTGGCCGTCGCGGCCGCCGAAATGGCGCTGGCCGCTGGCACTGGCGTCACCGTGGGCTCTGATGAAACACACGGCTGCGGCGACCTTGCCGGCCTCTTTGGTGAAGACCAAGGCCGCTACCTGGTCGCCTTGCGCCCCGAACACGTCGGCAAGTGGAACGACATGGGCGTGACCCCGCGCGTCATCGGCTTCTTTGGCGGCGACGAGGTGACGCTTCTGACGGGGGGCGAAGACGGGCCCAGCCACTCCATTGCCCTGTCCAAGCTGCGCGCCGCACACGAAGACTGGTTGCCGGGCTACATGGCCGGCGCATAGCCGCTGCGGGTTCGCCGCTCAAGCCGGCGTCGCAAAGACTGGCGCCGGCGCCGGCGCGTCCCACATCACAGGGACACCTAACGATTGTTCTGAGAGGTCCGACCGATGCCAATGGCCGCCGACGATATTGTCTCTTTGATCAAGGACGCCATGCCGGACGCTGAGATCGAGATCACCGACTTGGCGGGAGACGGGGACCACTACAAGGCGCGGATCGTGTCAGCCGCCTTTGCCGGCAAGTCGCGAGTCCAGCAACATCAGATGGTCTACCGCGCCTTGAAGGGACGCATGGGCGGCGAGTTGCACGCGCTGGCGCTCGAAACCTCGGCGCCTTAGCGCGATTGCACAGCGGCCGGCTCGGTGCTCACCCCTCGCCCCCTTGGACGCCATAGCGGTGTTGTCGCTCCGCGCCTCGGGTTTGGCGTCTCCGGTCCGCACGCCACGCCGCTGACACCGCCTGACCTCACTGCACGCCTCATCCGACAAGCCTTGACCGCTGGCGCCAGCCTGTTCGACACCGCCCCGTTCTATGGCAATGGGGAAGCTGAGCGCCGCCTCGGTGACGCGCTGGACGGCGCACCGCGCGACCAGTTCACCCTGATCACAAAAGCCGGAACCGCGTTCGATCGGTTCGCACGCGCGCGCAAAGATTTCTCCCCGGCGGCTCTAACGTCGAGCCTCGAAGACAGCCTTCTGCGGCTCGGCGTCGACGCTGTGGACGTGTTCCTGTTGCACGGGCCGAGCGATGACGACCTAGCACGCACAGACGTGCAAGGCGCCCTTGCTGACCTTCAGGCGCGGGGTCTCTGCCATGCAGTAGGCCTGGCCACGCGCAGCGCCCGGCAGCTCCAGCACGCAGCCGCACATCCGCAGACGTGGCCGATCGTCATGGCGCCGGTCCACGCCGCCCTCGACGCTGAACAGATCGCCGGCTTGCAAGCCTGCCGGAGCGCGGGCGTTGGCGTGATTGGCATCGAGGCTTTGTCGCCGGCAAGGTCTGGCTTGCGCTGGCCGCGGTCGGGCGCTGATCTGTGGTATCTGGCGCGCACGCTTAAGAACCGGTCAGGCTGGAGCGCCCAACAAGCGCCCCTCTCAGCGCGCGCCTGCCTTCAATACGTGTTTGGCTCGGACTTGTGCGACGCGGTGGTGACCACAAGCACCCGCCCAGAAAATCTGCGTCTCTCCATCGGGGTCGCACAAGGGTTTGAGCCTGCCGCGCACGCCGCATCCACTGATCCAGCGCCGGCAAACTGCACCCCGCCAGATGATTGAACGCGCAGTCTTGCTTGACGGGGCGCCTGCGCGTTCCTAGCTCTGGTGCAATGGTTTGGAGATGTAAATGTCAGATCCGGTGCACGACAAAATCGAAACGCTTGTGACGTCCAACGACGTCTTGGTGTTCATGAAAGGCACGCCCGTGTTCCCGCAGTGCGGGTTCTCAGCGACCGTTGCGAAAATTCTGACCCATCTCGGCGTCGACTACGAGAGCGTTAACGTCCTGGAAGACCAAGACATTCGCGAGGGCGTAAAAGCCTATTCGGACTGGCCAACCATTCCGCAGCTCTACGTCAAAGGGGAGTTTGTCGGCGGGTGCGACATCGTGCGTGAGATGTTTGAAACAGGCGAGCTGCGTCCGTTTCTGGCTGATAAGGGCGTGCTTGAGGGCGCCGCGTGAGCCGGCCGGTTCTGGAACCTGGTCCCGATCATCCGATTGAGATTGAGCCGTTCGTAGGCCGCGTTGAAGTTTATTCCGGCGGCGGCGACCTCATTGCCCGCTCCACCGATGCACTGGTGGTGCGAGAGGCGAGTTATCCCCCGGCCTATTATCTGCCGCGCGGCGACGTGGCGCGCGCCCGCCTTGAGGTCTCAAGCACCGTCACCTACTGCCCTTACAAGGGCGAAGCGGTGCACATGAACCACATCGACGACGATGGAACGCGCACGCCGAACGCTGTTTGGTCGTATGTGTCGCCTCATCCCGCAGTCGCCGCCCTGGCCAACTATCTCTCGTTCTATCCTGACCGGGTTGAACGCATCGTGGCGACGCCCGCCTAAACCCTGCGCCAGGCGGCAGATTGGGCGTTGCGATGGCGACGCGCTTGGCCGCCGGCCTCGCCCAGCCTATAGAGCGCAGCTGGACCACTCGCCCAGCTAGATCAATTGCATGGAGACGTTCTTGAGCGCGCGCGCCCCAACCGTGGGCCTTGTCAGTCTCGGCTGCCCGAAGGCTCTGGTGGATTCTGAACGCATCCTCACGCGGCTGCGCGCAGAGGGCTACGCCATCAGTCCCAAGTACGAAGGCGCCGATGTTGTTCTGGTGAACACCTGCGGCTTTCTCGACAGCGCAAAGGCTGAAAGCCTCGATGCGATCGGCGAAGCGCTGGCTGAGAACGGACGCGTCATCGTCACCGGCTGCATGGGGGCTGAACCTGAGAGCATCACCCGCGCCCACCCCAAGGTCTTGGCGGTCACCGGGCCCCAGCAGTACGAGGCGGTGATGGACGCGGTGCATGCGGCCGTCCCCCCCGCCCACGCCCCCAAGATTGAACTCAACACCCCCTCCGGCCTGCGTCTAA
>CAYGQB010000241.1:0-3786 GCA_964351895.1 uncultured Caulobacterales bacterium | reverse complement strand
CTCCTGCGGCGCCGACACGTCCACCACACACGCGTTCGCCGCCGCATAGGTGGCGCCAAACAGACCCGAAAAGGCGCGCGCCACGAACAGCCACAACAGGCTGGGCGCGAACGCCATGACAAAATAGTCGAGACTGAAGCCCGCCAAGGCTGCGAGCAGCACCGGACGTCGGCCAAGCCGGTCGCTCAGCGCCCCCAATAGCGGCGCCGCGAAAAACTGAATGGCGGCGAAGACGAAGATCAGATAGCCGCCGATTTCGGCGGCCCGGCTGAGGGGCAGATCGGAAAGTTCGCCAATGAGCGCCGGCAACACCGGCATCACCAGCCCGACCGCCATGGCGTCAAAGAAGATCACAACACAGACGAACGCCAAGATGCGGTGAGATGCGGTCATGCGCGGCTTTCACTCAGGCGGCCAAGTGGCTGCGTTCACAAGTCGGCGAATTCATTGTAGATGCCAGAGATGATCGCAACCTGCTTCTTTCTGCTGGCCGAGCCATTGCGCGTGTCGGTGAACGACCCGCAAACGCGCAGCCGCATCGCCGACACCTCGACCTTCCTGAAGGACATTCGCGACTTTGTCCCCGACCCCATCCAGCGGGTCACCTTTTTAGAGCGCCGGCTCGACATCATCGATCAGAAGAACGTCGGGCTCTTGGCGTTTTCCGCCAACTATTTGATCTTCTTCGCGTTTATTCTCACGCAAACCAGCTATTGGCGGCGCGGCGAGCCCGAGCGCTGGCTGCATGTCGCCGATGTGACGGGCACCATTGGGCTGGTGTTGGCGGCGATCGCGCTGGTGTGGTCGTTTGAGCAGCTCATTCAGGTCAAGTGGCAGGACTATGACAGCGTTGAAGAAAGCCACCTCAAAGAGCTGACCGAGGTGGTCAAGCTGCGCACCTTGGGTCTGAGCCGGATCAGGTACTTCTACATGCTCGCCATCACGTGCCTGCTCGACTATGTGCTCCTCTACTTTGGCCTTGCCTACGTGGTTTTGCCCCTCGCGCGCGCCTAACGCGCCCCTGAGACACGCCCTACATCCGGAAGAGACCGAATTTCATGCCCTTCTCGATGGGCGCGTTGAGCGCGGCTGAAAGGGCCAAGCTCAGCACCCGGCGCGTGTCTGCCGGCGCGATGATCCCGTCATCCCACAGGCGCGCGGTGGAATGGTAGGGATTGCCCTCGTCCTCGTAGGCCTGACGGATCGGCGCCTTAAAGGCCTCCTCCTCCTCGGTCGACCACTGCTCGCCGCGCCGCTCCATGCCGTCGCGCTTGACGGTGGCCAGAACGCTGGCCGCCTGTTCCCCGCCCATCACCGAAATGCGTGCGTTCGGCCACATGAACAGGAAGCGCGGAGAATAGGCGCGCCCGCACATGCCATAGTTGCCCGCCCCGAACGAGCCGCCGATCACGACCGTGATCTTGGGCACGCGCGAGGTGGCCACGGCGGTGACCATCTTGGCCCCGTCCTTGGCGATGCCGCCCGCCTCATACGCCGAGCCCACCATGAAGCCGGTGATGTTTTGCAAGAAGAGAAGCGGCACGCCGCGCTGGTTGGCCAACTCAATGAAGTGGGCCGCCTTTTGGGCGCTTTCGGAAAACAAGATGCCGTTGTTGGCCAGGATCGCCACCGGCGTCCCGGTGATGTGGGCGAACCCGGTGACCAGCGTCTCGCCAAAGAGCTTTTTGAACTCATGAAAGCGAGAGCCGTCGACCAGGCGCGCGATCACCTCGCGCACGTCATAGGGCTGGCGCACGTCGCGTGGGATGACGGCGCCCAGTTCAGCGGGGTCATAGAGCGGGGCTTGGCTTGGCGCCAGGGCCACGTCGGCGCCCTTGACCGTGTTGAGGGAGGCCACGATGTCACGCACGATCTGCAAGGCGTGGACGTCGTCGACGGCATAGTGATCGGCCACGCCGGACTTGCGCGCGTGCACGTCCGCGCCGCCCAGATCTTCTGCGGAGATGATCTCCCCGGTCGCCGCCTTTACCAGCGGCGGGCCGCCCAGGAATATCGTGCCCTGTTGGCGCACGATGATGGTCTCGTCGGACATGGCCGGCACATAGGCGCCGCCAGCGGTGCAGCTGCCCATGACGGCGGCGATCTGCGCCACGCCTGCGGCCGACAGGTTGGCTTGATTGTAGAAGATGCGCCCGAAGTGGTCGCGGTCGGGAAAGACCTCAGCCTGGTGAGGCAGATTGGCGCCGCCGCTGTCGACCAGATAGACGCATGGCAGGCGGTTCTCCAGCGCGATTTCCTGGGCCCGCAGGTGCTTTTTCACCGTCATCGGGTAATAGGTGCCGCCCTTGACCGTGGCGTCGTTGGCCACGATCATCACTTCACGGCCCGAGACGCGGCCAACGCCGGCAATCACTGAGGCGGCGTGCACGTCGCCCTCATACATGCCGTTGGCGGCCAAGGCGCCGATTTCCAGGAACGCAGAGCCGCGATCAAGCAGGCGCTCAACGCGCGCGCGCGGCAACAGCTTGCCGCGTTCCACATGGCGTGCGCGGGCGCGCTCAGAGCCGCCCTGGGCGGCCTCATGGGTCTTGGCGGCCAGTTCCTCGACCAATGCAGCCATGGCGGCCGCATTGGCTTGGGCCTGCGGGCTCGTCACATCAAGGTCAGACGTTAAGACGGTCACGGGGCGTACAGGTCCTTGTGCCAGGGGCGGCGCGCACTCAAGCACGCGTCGCCTCATGGCTCAACGCGCTCAACGCGCTCAGCCCGCTCAACGCGCTGCACGCCGCCGCAGCTTGCTCAAGCTGTGTTCATCTGCGCTCCGCCAAGCTAGGCCAGACTTAACCGAATTAACGAGGATCAGATGCGGTTTTCACTCTTTGCCTGCGCCGCCCTCGGCGCCGGCGCCCTTTGCACGACGGCGGCCGCAGCCGCGCCGGCGCTCGCACAAGCGGTCACCCAGCCGGCCTGCCTGGCTGAACGCGCCTGGCCGCTCAGCTTCACCCAGGCCGGCGCGCTGGACACGGCCACCGTCACCGCCTACGGCCCCAGCTGTTCCAGCGCCATCGTCACGCTGGTGGTGCGCGACGCTGAGGGCGTGATCGTGCATGACGCGATCTGGCCGGCCGCCTGGATGGTGACGCCCGACGCCACGCCGCAGGTCTTGTCCCAGGCGCTGGAGAGTGTGGCGCCCCGCGTCGGCGCTACGTCGTCCACCCTGCCCGCCTACGCCAGCCTCACCCCGGAGCGCGAGTTCGCCCTGTTACCGGCCGAGGAGTACACCGCTGCCCGCACCGCCGACGCCGGCGTCTTGTGCTGGCGTCTCGATCCCACGCTGGAGGTGTGCGCCGTTTTCAACCCTGGCGCCGGGCGCGGCGTTCCGGTGCTCGAACGGGTCACGCCGCAGCCCGAATAGACGCGCCAGCGCAGCCCGGCCCAGCGCGACGCAGACGCGCCAGACACGGGCGTGACTATCATCGGCGGATGGATCGGCCCTAGGATCGGGTCAGAGCCATCAGCCGGGGATGAAACCGCCATGACCGCGACCGCCTATGAGTGTTTTGATCTGTCTGAAGAGGGCGGCGTCGCCCGCCTCACCTTCTCGCGCCCGCACAAGCGCAACGCCATGTCGCCGTCGTTCTGGACCGACCTGCCCAAGGTTGTGCGCGCCTTAAGCGACGGCGGTGAGACCCGCGCCCTGGTCATCGACGCCCAAGGTCCGCACTTTTGCGCTGGCATGGACGTGGCCGTCTTTGCCGGCGGCGGATTTGCTACTGACACGCCCGCCCGGCGCGAGGCCTTTGCGCGCGCCGGGCGGGCGTGTCA
>CAYGQB010000240.1:0-3790 GCA_964351895.1 uncultured Caulobacterales bacterium | reverse complement strand
CCGTCGACGGCGGTGGAGGTGATGTTGTCCTGCAGGCGCTGGGGCAGAGTGATCAGACCGGGCGGCGTGACCCCGAGCCGCACGGACGCGATGGCGACCACCGCGCCGAACACCAGGCCGGCCAAAAACCTCAGCATTATGATCTGCTCCCGCATCCACACCGCGCACCTGCGCTGTGAACGCTTGCGGCGCGGCCCAGCCGCAGCTAGTTTGCGCCGCGCCTCGCGCCAAGCCGCTTTAGCTCAGCTGGTAGAGCAACGCATTCGTAATGCGTAGGTCGCGTGTTCGAGTCACGCAAGCGGCACCATTCCTCCTAGACCCCGTATCGGCGCTTACGCGCCTTACATGGGTCGGGCTCAGGGCTGCTCGGTCTTTGACCCCGTATCGCTTCGCTCACGTGGGTCGGGCTCAGGGTTGTTTTCCTGGACCCCGTATCGCGGCTGCGCCGCTCACATGGGTCGGGCTCAGGGCTGCTTTCTTAGACCCCGTATCGGCGCCTACGCGCCTCACATGGGTCCGGCTCAGGGCTGCTGGACTATCGCTTTGGCGGGCGGCGTGGCACGGTTTGCGCGCTGGCCGGGGCGGAGCGTTGCGTGACCACAGACAGTCAAGCGTGCCTGGTGATCGGGGCCGGGGATGACACCGGGGCCGCCGTCGCGCGCGCCTTTGCCGACCAGGGCATGACAGCCTGCCTGGTGCGACGTCCGCGTCACGCCGAGGCGCTTGAAGCCCTTGCCCAGTCGATCCGCGACGCCGGCGGCCGCGCCGAGGCCTTGCCCGCAGACGCGCGCGACGAAGACCAGATGTTGCGCCTGATCGAGACGGTCGAAACCGACATCGCCCCGATCGAGGCGGCGGTCTTTAACATTGGCGCCAACGTGAACTTTGCCGTCACCGACACCAGCGCGCAGGTCTATCGCAAGGTGTGGGAGATGGCCTGTTTCGCCGGCTTCTTGATGGGTCGGGAGGTGGCGCGCCGGATGCTGACGCGCGGACGCGGCACCATCATCTTCACCGGCGCCACGGCCAGCATGCGCGGCGGGCCGGGCTACGCAGCCTTTGCTGGCGCCAAGCACGCCTTGCGCGCGCTCGCCCAATCCATGGCGCGAGAGCTGGGCCCGCAGAACATCCATGTTGCGCACGTCGTCATCGACGGGGCGATCGATTCCCGCTTCATTCGCGACATGGCCCCCAATGTGGAAGAGCTGCGCGCCCAGGACGCCATCCTCAACCCCGACGCCATCGCGCAGAACTACGTCATGTTGCACAAGCAGCCGCGCTCAGCCTGGACTCACGAGCTAGACCTGCGCCCCTGGAAAGAGACCTGGTAGGACCCCGCGCCCATGACCATCACCGTCGACTATGTGTTCGATTTCGCCAGCCCCAACGCCTATCTGTGCCACAAGGTTCTGCCGCAGATTGCTGCGCGCACGGGGGCGACCTTCCGTTACGTCCCGTGCCTTCTGGGCGGCATCTTTAAGGCAACCGGCAACCAGGCGCCGATGCTCGCCTTTGCCAATGTGCAGGGCAAGCTGGCTTATGAGCAGCTTGAGATCGCGCGCTTCATCTCCGCGCACGGCCTCACCGCGTTCCGCTTCAACCCGCACTTTCCCGTCAATACGCTGACCTTGATGCGCGCCGCGGTCGCCGCCCAAGACGCAGGCGTCTTTCCCGCCTTTCTGGAGGCGGGGTTTGCCGCCATGTGGGAGGAGGGGTTGAAGATGGATGATCCCGATGTCTTCACCGCCACCTTGTCGCGCGCCGGCCTTGATGGAGCGGGCCTCTTGGCGCGCACGCAAGACCCTGAAATCAAGGCCAAGCTGATCGCGCACACCCAAGAGGCCGTCGCCCGCGGCGCGTTTGGCGTGCCGACGTTTTTCGTGGGCGACGAGATGTACTTCGGCAAGGAGCGCCTGGGTCAGATCGAAGCCCAGATCAAAGCCCAGATCGAAGCCGAAACCGGCGCCTAGCGGACCTCAACGCGCAGCCCACCTGCAAGTTCAAGCCGGGCCACGTCGCGTCATCTCAACGACCAAAAACAAAGGAAACGCCCATGAGAACCGCCATCACCGACATGTTCGCCATTCAGCACCCCATCATTCAGGGCGGCATGCACTATGTGGGTTTCGCTGAGCTGGCCGCGGCCGTATCGAACGCAGGCGGACTGGGCGTCATCACCGGCCTGACCCAAAAGTCGGCTGGCGACCTGGCGAACGAAATCGCGCGCTGCAAGGACATGACCGACAAGCCGTTCGGCGTGAACCTGACGTTCCTGCCGACGCTCAATCCACCAGACTATCCCGCCTATGTGAAGGCGATCTTGGATGGCGGCGTGCGGGTGGTGGAAACCGCCGGGCGCAACCCGCAACAGGTATTGCCCGCGCTCAAGGACGCCGGCGTCAAGGTGATCCACAAGTGCACGTCTGTGCGCCACGCGCTGAAGGCCCAGTCCATCGGCTGCGACGCGGTCTCGGTCGACGGCTTTGAGTGCGGCGGCCATCCGGGAGAAGACGACGTGCCCAACATGATCTTGTTGCCGCGCGCCGCTGACGAGTTGGAGATCCCGTTCGTGTCCTCAGGGGGGCAGGCGGACGGGCGCTCGCTGGTGGCGTCCTTGGCCATGGGGGCGGACGGCATGAATATGGGAACGCGCTTCATCGCCACCCAAGAGGCGCCGGTGCACCAGAACGTCAAAGACGCCATCGTGGCGGCAAGCGAGCTGGACACGCGCCTGGTCATGCGCCCCTTGCGCAACACCGAACGCGTGCTCGCCAATGACGCGGTGGAGCGCTTGCTCGCCAAAGAGAAGGCGCTTGGGGCGGACCTGAAGTTTGAGGACATCATCGAGGAGGTGGCGGGCGTTTATCCGCGCATCATGATGGAGGGCGACATGGACGCCGGCGCCTGGTCATGCGGCATGGTGGTCGGGCTGATCAATGACATCCCAACCTGCAAGGAGCTGATCGACCGGATCATGGCGGAGGCCGACGCCATCATCACCGAACGCCTCGCGGGATTTCAAGCCGGGTAGGGCGGCGTTTCACATCGCTTGCCATGGCGCGCCGGCGGGGTCACGTTGGCGCTCACGACGAGCAGGAAGGGCGTGAGATGCGCGCAATACTATTGGCCGCCGGCTTGACGCTCGGCGCGTGTCAGGCCTCAGCGCCCTCGGTGGATCCGGCGCGAACCAAGATGGGCGCCGAGGAACACGACGGCGCCCCCGCCTATGTGGGCGTTTGGGCACATGATCCCGGCCATTGCGCCAATCCTCAAGAGATCTACGAGGCGCCGCTGATCTTCACCGACACGGGCTATGACCGCCACGAAACCCACTGCGATTTCGACCATATCGTCGAGATTGACCCGGCGACCTGGCGGATCGATCTGTCATGCAGCGTCGAGGGCGACGAGCAGATTTTCACAGAATTCTTCACCGTCGACGGCGACACCATGGTGCGCAGCGGCGAACAGGGCGGACCAGGTTGGACCCTCTCCCGCTGCTTCCAAGACGCCGGCGCAGATTAGGACGCCATGACCGAAGGGCGCGCCACCTGCCGCGCAGCCGCGATACGGGGCCAAACAAAAACCCAGCCCTGAGCGCGACCCATGTGAGGCGCGAGAGCGCCGATACGGGGTCAAAGAAGAAGCAGCCCTGAGCCCGACCCATGTGAGGCGTGAGAGCGCCGATACGGGGTCAGATAAGAAGCAGCCCTGAGCGCGACCCATGTGAGGCGCGAGAGCGCCGATACGGGGTCAGATAAGAAGCAGCCCTGAGCGCGACCCATGTGAG
>CAYGQB010000239.1:0-3892 GCA_964351895.1 uncultured Caulobacterales bacterium | reverse complement strand
CGCCTGGTCGCTGGCCTACTGGGCGATGGCGGGCTTGGTTCTGGTCGGCAGTTCAACGGTGCTGTGGGCCGGCGAACCGGCCAGAGAGCGCGCTGGGGAGGGGCGCTGGCCGCGCACCGACAATCTGTCGGCCAATCTGCTCAAGGCCCTGGTCTTGGTGGTCGTGGTCATCGCAGCCGTTCTGGGTGTGATGAAGCTGTTGCCGTTCGCCGGCGTTCTGGCGGGCCCCCTTGGCGCGCTCTTCGGGCCACCCTTGCGTTTGGCGGTCGCGGCGCCGGCCTGGATTCTCTACCCCGTGTCGATCGCGGGCTTGCTGGCGACCGCCGTGGTGTGGCGCGCGCCGCGCAACGTGGCGCTGGCGTTCGGCGTCGTCTTGACCGCGCTTGTCTACGCCAGCTTTGTGCATCTGTTGCATGACGCGGGCGGCGAGGGGGCCGACTTGGCGACCGCAGCCACGCGCGCCATTCCCTTGCTGATTGCGCTCATTCCGTTTGCGCTGGCGGTCGCGGTGACGCCGGCCGCAATGCGCTTGGCGCCTGATTCACCCTGGCTGACCAACGCCGCCGCCGGTCCGGTGCTGGAGTTTTTCCGCCGCTTCGGCTGGGCGGCGATGCTGGTTCTGGCGATCGTGGCGACGTACCGGATCAGCGATTTCACCATGGGCGTCATGGCCAAGCCCCTCTACATCGACCTTGGCTATGACAAGGAAACCATCGGCCTCATCACAGGCGTGTTCGGGCTCTGGGTCGGCATTGCCGGCGCGTTCCTGGCGGGCATCGGAGCCATGCGATTTGGGCTGATCAGGTGCCTCGTCGCCGGGGCCGTTCTGACCATCGTGACCAATCTGTCGTTTGCTTGGCTGGCGGCCGGCGGTGCGGAACCTTGGCGCCTGGTGGTGGCCATCGCGCTGGACAATTCGGCCGGCGGGTTCGCCGGCGGCGTGTTCATCGCCTACATGTCGCGCCTGACCAATACGGCCTTCACCGCGACCCAGTACGCGCTGTTTTCGTCGCTCTATGCGATCTATGGAAAGACCCTGGCGGGCTTTTCCGGCGTCTTGGCCGATGCGGTGGGTTATGTTTGGTTCTTCGCCATCACGGCTGGCTTTGGCGTGCCAGCCTTTGTCCTGACTCTGGTGTTGCTGCGCTCCAGCGCCGCTCTGCGCGGCGACACGCCGGCGCACTAAGGCGCGCTTTCGCCCGAGCGCTGATGTCGCGAGCTTGAACCATGGTCGACACGACGTCTGCGCCCCCTCAAGAGCGCGAATCTCCTGACAAGGTCGCGGCTCCAGAGGCGTCGGGCGCCAGCGCGGCCACGCCGATGATGGCCCAGTTCCTCAAGATCAAGCAGGAGGCCGGCGACGCGCTCTTGTTCTATCGCATGGGCGACTTCTACGAATTGTTCTTCCAAGACGCAGAGATCGCCGCGGCCGCCCTGGACATCACCTTAACCCGGCGCGGCAAGCACGCCGGAGCTGACATTCCCATGTGCGGGGTGCCGGTGGTCTCGTCGGAGACCTACCTGTCGCGGCTGATCGCAAAAGGGTTTCGGGTCGCCGTCTGCGAACAGACCGAGGATCCGAAGGAGGCGCGCAAGCGCGGCTCTAAGGCGGTGGTCGCGCGGGCCATTGTGCGGGTCGTGACGCCCGGCACGATCACCGAGGACACGCTGTTGGACGCCCGGTCGCCGGCCTGGCTGGTGGCGGTGTCGCCCGAACGGGGCGGAGAGGTGGGCGTGGCGTGGGCCGATGTCACAACCGGCGCGTTCGAAACAGCGAGCGCGCCGGCCGGGCGGCTGGCCGATCTTCTCGGTGCGCGGGCGCCGCGCGAAGTGTTGTGCGTTGACGCGCGGCTGGCGGATGAGGAGAGCGCGGCGGCGATGGCGCTGGCCGGCGCCGCTCTCACCGCCTGGCCGGCAACCAAGTTTGACGCCCGATCGGGCGCCCGCCGCCTCAAGGCCCTGTTTGGCGTTGACGATCTGGCGGGGCTGGGGGAGTTCTCGCCGGTTCAGATTGCCGCCGCTGGCGCGCTGGTTGACTATCTTGAGCTGACCCAGGCGGGCGATCCGCCGCGGCTGTCCCTCTTGCGCCCCCACGGCCAAGGTGACCCGCACACCGAGGGGCAGGGCGGCGCCTCGATGGTGATCGACCCCGCCACCCGCGCCAGCCTTGAGCTTGAACGCACCCAGCGCGGCGCGCGCGCCGGCTCCCTTCTGGCCACCATCGACCGCACCGTCAGCGGCCCGGGCGCCCGGGCCTTGGCGGCGCGCCTGGCTGAACCCAGCGCCAGTCTCTCGGTGATCAAAGACGGGCTCGACGCGACCCAGTTTTTCGTCGATCACGCCGCCTTGCGCGACCGCGTGCGCACCCATCTTGCCGACGCGGGCGCTCCGGCGCGGGCCCTGTCGCGGCTGCTGCTTGGGCGCGCAGGTCCGCGTGATCTTTTGGCGGTGGCGCGCGGCGCGCGGGCAGGCGAGCTGGTCAGCGCCGCCCTGACACAGGCGCCCGCGCCGCCTGCGCGCATCTCCTGCGCGCTCGACGCCGTGAGCTTGATCCAATCGCCCGCCTTGCAGGCGCTGGCGGCGCGCATTGAGGCCGCCATCATTCCTGACGCCCCGCTTCAGGCGCGCGACGGGGGCTTCATTGCGCGCCAGGTGTGCGCCGCGCTCGACGAGGCCTTGGCCTTGCGCGACGAGAGCCGTCGCATCATCGCCGGCCTGCAAGCCACCTATGCGTCCCGCACGGGCGCCAGCGGCTTAAAGATCAAGCACAACAACGTTTTGGGCTATTTCATTGAGCTTAGCGCCAAGGCCGGGGCGGCCCTTCTGGAGCCGCCGCTGAACGCCGAATTCATCCATCGTCAAACCATGGCCAATGCGGTGCGGTTCTCAACGGTGGAGTTGGGGGAGCTGGAATCCAAGATCGCCGGAGCGGCCGACCGCGCCCGTCGGCGCGAGGTTGAACTGTTTGAAGAGATGAGCGCTGAGGCCTGCCAGCTTGCCGAGCCCATTCGCGCGCTCGGCGACGGGCTGGCGCAGCTGGACGCCGCCGCCGCCCTGGCGGTGTGGGCGCAAGAGATAGGCTGCGTGCGCCCCATCGTTGATGACAGCCGGGTCTTTGAGATCGAGGCGGGGCGTCATCCGGTTGTCGAGGCCGCCCTCATGCGCGCCGGCGACCCGTTTACGCCCAATGCCAGCACGCTGGACGGGGACGGCGAGGCGGGGGCGCGGCTGACCCTGGTCACTGGGCCCAACATGGCGGGCAAGTCTACATATCTGAGACAGAACGCCTTGATTGCGGTGCTGGCCCAGGCCGGCGCCTTCGTGCCGGCCGCGCGCGCGCGCATCGGTGTTGTGGACCGCCTCTTTAGCCGGGTTGGGGCGGCCGACGACCTGGCGCGAGGGCGCTCCACCTTCATGGCCGAGATGATCGAAACTGCGGCCATCGTGAACCAGGCGGGTCCGCGCGCCCTGGTCATTCTAGACGAGATCGGGCGTGGCACGGCGACGTTCGACGGACTGGCCATTGCCTGGGCGTGCGCTGAGCACCTGCATGACGTGATCGGCTGTCGGGCGCTCTTTGCCACCCACTATCATGAGTTAACGGCTCTGGCGGACGCCCTGCCGGCCGGGGCCAATGTCAGCCTGCGCGCTAAGGAATTTCGCGGCGAGCTGGTGTTTCTGCACGACGTGCGGCCTGGACCGGCGGATCGGTCTTACGGAATCGAGGTGGCGCGCCGCGCCGGATTGCCGCGATCAGTGGTGGCGCGCGCGCGGTCCGTGTTGAAGACGCTTGAGACCGAGGGCGGGGCGCCGGGGGCGAGCTTGCCCGCCTTGCCCTTGTTTGCGCCCCTGTTTGCGCCCGCCGCCGCTGATCCTGCGCGCGCCGACGCCG
>CAYGQB010000238.1:0-3907 GCA_964351895.1 uncultured Caulobacterales bacterium | reverse complement strand
GACTTTTGCGGCCACGGCATCGGTCAGCGCTTCCATGATGCGCCGAACGTCGTGCACACGGGCGTGGCCGGTGAAGGCGCCGTTCTGCGCGAGGGCATGTTCTTCACCATCGAGCCGATGATCAATGTCGGGCGACCGGACGTGCGCATCTTGGCGGACGACTGGACGGCCGTGACGCGTGACAAGTCGCTGTCGGCCCAGTTCGAACACACGATCGGGGTCACTGCGGACGGCGTGGAAGTGTTCACGCGCTCTCCCGCCGGGCTCGATTGTCCGCCTTACGCGGTCTAGACGCGTGGCCGGCGACCCTGGGCGCGGGCGCAAGCGCGCGTCCTCGACGTCTGGCCCAATGGCGGCCCCAAAGACGGACCCATTGACGGGCCCCTCGTTTGAAAACACCCACCCGGTGCAAGACAGTCTCGGTCTCGGTGATGCGCCCACACCGCCCGCGCACGCAACACCGCCCGCCTCGCCTGCCTCGCCCGCCTCTGGGCGCCGCGACAAGCCGGCCACGCCATCAGCCCCGCACGCCGGACATCGCGCCCGGCTGCGCGCGCGCTTTGAAGAGGGCGGCGATGCGGGCGTGGCCGACTATGAGCTGTTGGAGCTTCTCCTCTTTCGTTCAATCCCGCGGCGCGACCTCAAACCTTTAGCCAAGGCGCTGATCGCCCGTTTTGGCGGCGTGGCCGACGTCTTATCGGCGCCGCGCGCGCGTCTGGTGGAGGTGGACGGGGTGTCTGAAGCGGTTGCGATTGACTTGGCGATCGTGGCGGCGGCCGGCCGGCGCATGGCGCGCGACCGGGTGATGCACAAGCCGGTGATCACCAGCTGGAGCGCGCTTCTGGACTATTGCCGCACCCACATGGCCGATGCGCCGCGCGAGCAGTTTCGCGTGCTCTTTCTCGACAAGCGCAACCGGCTGATCGCCGATGAGGTGATGAGCCAAGGCACGGTTGACCATGCGCCCGCCTATCCGCGCGAGGTCGTGCGCCGAGCGCTGGAGCTTAACTCAACCGCCGTCATCTTGGCCCACAATCACCCCAGCGGCGATCCAACCCCCTCGTCCGCCGACGTGGAGATGACCCGCGAGATCATCAATGCGGCGCGCCCGCTGGGCGTCATGGTCCATGACCACATTGTAGTCGGCCGCGAACGGGTCGCCAGCTTCAAGGCCTTGGGCCTGCTCTAGACCTGCTCTGGCTGCTCTAGACCGCTTCCGTCTACGACGGAATCGGTCGTCGGCTTTTTTTCGCTCACGGCGTGCCGGCTGGCGCCGGTAGCCTCCGCGGGGGCGGCCTAAACGGCCGACGGGCCTTGCCCGGGGAGGCGTTTCCGCCGAAGGCGGAAACGCTCTAGGCGGTCGCCGCCGTGGCCGACTGCAGGGCGGCGCGAATGGCCTCCAGCGCGTTGGGTGCGCCATCGGTGTTGGGGCCGCCCGCCTGGGCCATGTCTGCGCGTCCGCCGCCGCCTGAACCGCCGAGCGCCTCCGCGCCGGCGCGCACCAGTTCGCGTGCATCCAGCCGATCTGTGAGATCGGTCGTGACCCCAACCGCCAGCGCCGCCTTGCCGCCGTCCACGCTGACAAATGCGGCCACGCCAGACTTTAGCTGCGCCTTGGCCTGATCCACCAGCTGACGCAAGTCCTTGGCGCTGACGCCGTCGGCCACGCGGGCGATGAGGGCCACGCCGCCAACGGTCTCAACGGCCGGGGCCGCCTCGCCGCCGCCGCCTGCGCTTTCGGCCAGGGCCAAGGCCCGCTTGGCGTCGGCGAGGGCGCGCTCCAGCGTGCGGCGCTCGGCAATCAGGGCGACCAGCCGCTCAGGGGCTTGGCTGGGCTTGGTGTTCAAGCTGTCGGCCATGGTCCGCGCCAAGCCGGCCTGTTCATTCAGCCACGCCAGCGCCGCAGCGCCTGTCAGCGCTTCAATGCGGCGCACGCCGGCGCCAACTGCGCTTTCGGACACGATCTTGAAGGCGCCGATGTCGCCGGTGCGCGCCACATGCGTGCCCCCGCACAGCTCCACCGAATAGGGCCCCTCACCGGTGAGCGCCCGGCCCAGCGTTAAGACCCGCACCGTGTCGCCGTACTTCTCTCCAAAGAGGGCCAGCGCGCCGGCCTTAATGGCGTCCTGGGGCGCCATCTCCCCCGTTGTGGCGGGCGTGTTCTGGCGCACCACCGCATTGACCTGGCTTTCGATCGCCTCAAGCTCTTGCGCCGTCAGGCCGGACTCATGGCTGAAGTCAAACCGCAGTCGATCCGGCCCCACATAAGAGCCGCGCTGAGTGACGTGCGGCCCCAGCACGTCGCGCAAGGCGGCGTGCAGAAGGTGGGTGGCGGAATGATTGGCCCGGGTCGCGTTACGCGCCGCAGCGTCGACGATCAGCTGAGCGCGCGCGCCCACCTTGATCGGACCGGGCAAGGCCACCTGATGCGCCACCAGGGCGCCGCCCGCCTGCTTGCGCGTGTCGGTGACGCGCGCCCGCGTCCCGTCCTCAAAGACCACCTCGCCGCCGTCGCCGGCCTGACCGCCAGATTCTCCGTAAAAGGGCGTCGCATCGAACACCAGCTGCACGTCCTCGCCCGCCGCGGCCGCCTGAGCCGCGCCGCCCGCGCCCACAATTGCGACCAGCTCGCCTTGGCCTTGCGTGGTCTCGTAGCCGGTGAACGTGGTGGGCGTGAGCCGCTCTGACAGGGCCAGCCAATCGGCGTCTGCGCCCGCCGCGCCCGATCCCGCCCAATGGGCGCGCGCTTCGGCTTTCTGGCGCGCCATCGCCGCCTCAAAGGCGTCGGTGTCGACCGTCAATCCGCGCTCGCGCACCGCGTCTTGGGTCATGTCGATCGGAAAGCCAAAGGTGTCGTAGAGCTTGAACGCCGTCTCGCCTGAGAGCACGCCGCCTGGGGCGACATCGCGCAGCGCCTCTTCCAGCACGCCAACGCCGCGCCCGAGCGTGGTCAAGAAGCGCTCTTCTTCCTGACGCAAGGCCGCGACAATCGCCGCCTCAGCGCGCACCAGCTCATCATAGGCGTCTCCCATGGCCTCCACCAGAACTGGGGCCAGGGCGTGCAGCACCGGCTCATGCGCGCCCAGGCGGTGGGCGTGACGCATGGCCCGCCGCATGATCCGGCGCAGCACATAGCCGCGCCCGTCATTGCTGGGCGTGACGCCGTCAGCCACCAGAAACGCGCTGGCGCGCAGATGGTCGGCGATCACCCGGTGGCTCGCCGCGGCGGCGTCCGTGTCCGGCGCGCCCAGCCGCGCGATCGATGCGGCCATCAGTGTTTGAAACAGATCCACGTCATAGTTGGAGTGCACGCCCTGCATCACGGCGGCCATGCGCTCCAGACCCATGCCCGTGTCAATCGAAGGCTTGGGCAAGGACGTGCGGGTTCCGTCGGCGCCCTGGTCGAACTGCATGAACACCAGGTTCCAGATCTCAACGAACCGGTCGCCGTCCTCGTCCGCAGACCCCGGCGGGCCGCCGGGCACGTCCGGCCCATGATCGTAGAAGATTTCTGAACACGGACCGCACGGGCCGGTGTCGCCCATCGACCAGAAATTGTCGCTTGTTGCGATCGAGATGATGCGCGCCTCGTCCAGACCAGCGATCTTGCGCCACAGGTCGCGCGCCTCCTGGTCTTGCGCGTAGACCGTGACCAGCAGGCGCTCCGGATCAAGACCAAACTCCTTGGTCACCAGATCCCAGGCGTGCGAGATGGCGTCGGCCTTGAAATAGTCGCCAAACGAAAAGTTGCCGAGCATCTCAAAGAAGGTGTGGTGGCGGGCCGTATAGCCGACATTCTCCAAGTCATTGTGCTTGCCGCCGGCGCGCAGACACTTTTGCGCGCGGGCGGCGCGCGGGCCCTGCGGCGTCTCCAGCCCCACAAATGCGTTTTTGAACGGCACCATGC
>CAYGQB010000237.1:0-3925 GCA_964351895.1 uncultured Caulobacterales bacterium | reverse complement strand
AGCAACTCCGCGTGCGCCGTTTCGCGCGACTTGCCGATCATCAAGGCTTCAGCTTGGGCAATCATGTTGGCGGTCAGCGTCAGATGTTGTTCGGGCCGCGCTTCTTGGTCGCTCAAGGCGCCGATGAAATCGACGGGAATGACATCAAGCCCCTGGTGAAGCTGTTGAAAGAAGGCGTGCTGCGCGTTCGTGCCTTCGGCGCCCCACACCACGGTGCTCGCGGGGGTTTCCAGCGGTGACCCGTCGAGCGCGACCCCCTTGCCGTTCGATTCCATCTCAAGCTGTTGGAGATAGGACGCCAAGAGCGCCAGCCGGCGTGTGTAGGGCGCGACGGCGCGGCTCGGACGGCCGAGGGCGGTGCGGTTGACCAGGTCCACAAGCGCCAGTGTCACGGGCAGGTTGCGCTCCAGGGGCGCGGTGCGCACGTGCTGGTCCATCTCGCGCGCGCCCGCCAGGAAGGCCCCAAAGGCCCCCTCTTCAAGGGCGATGCGCAGGGACAGGCTGACGCTAGACCAGACCGAATAGCGCCCGCCGACCCACGCCCCAAAGGCAAAGACGGCGTCGTCGGCAACACCAAAGGCGCGCGCCTTGTCCGGGCTCGCCGTGACCGCAACCAGATGGGCGCCGGCGGCTTCCTCGGAGCCCAGCGCCTGGACCAGCCAGGCCCGCGCCGCCAGAGCGTTGAGGCGGGTTTCTTCCGTGGAGAACGACTTGGACACCACGATCACCAGGCTCGTTTCCGGGTCCAAGCCCTCCAGAGCGTCATTGATCTCAGCGGGATCCACATTGGCCGCGAACCGCATCGTAAAGCGCGGATCACGCTGGCGCTTGAGGGCGTCCCAGACCAGGCGCGGCCCAAGGTCTGACCCACCGATGCCGATGTGCACGATGTGGCGCAAGGGCCGCCCCGTAGCACCTTTACGGGCGCCGCTGCGCACCGATTCAACGAAGGCGTCCAGATTGGCGGCGTCGCGCGCCACCAGCGCATCCACGCTTTCGCCGTCCACCATGACATCGGCGCCGACCGGGCCGCGCAATGCGGGATGCAGGGCGGGACGGTCTTCGGTGGTGTTGACGTGGACGCCGGCGAACTGATCGGCCAGCGCCTCGGAAACGCCGCGCTCTTCGGCCAGGGCCAGGAGCGCGGAATGCACAGCCGGCTCAATCGGCTGCTTAGAGACATCGAGCGTCAGGCCGGCCGCCTCCATCGTAAAGCGGTTCACGCGGTCCGGGTCATCGGCAAACAGCTCAAGGAGCGAGCGATCGGCCAAGGTCTCACAGTAGCCCTGCACGGCTTGCCAGGTCGCGGCGCGAAAAAGGGTCATGGCGTGTGCTCCAGCGAGAAGGGTGCGGCGCGCCGGGCCGCGCGGCCTTGGGTCACGAGGGACACCTGTGGCGGTGGGGTGCTGGCGTCAGGCAGTAGCGCTGCGCCTGCGCGCAATCAAGCCGTCACGCCGCGCCGCGCCCGCTTGGCGGCTTCAAGCTCATCGTGCAGAAGCTCGCCAGTCCGGCGTTCGGATCGATCCGTCATGGCCCAGCCCTTGCTTCGCCTGAGAGGAGAATTGCGCACCGCCTCTTTCGCGTCAGGAGATTGTTATGAACCGGCACGCCCCGATCGCCGCCGCGCCCCGCCATGACGCACACCAGCATCGCAGCCTGACACGCGGCTTGGCGATTCTGGCCGCGCTTGTGATGAGCCTCGCCATCTTAGCCGGCCACTCCTCCCATGCTGAAGACACCGCCCAGGCTGAAGACACCGCCCCCGTCCACACCGCTCAGCTGGCCCAGACCTACGCCGCAATGAGCCGGATCAGCCAGCCCCTCGCCACCCAGGCGCGCGACCGGGCGACGGCGGCGGCCCGGCGCGCTGGAGCCGGCGCTCTGGCGACCGACGATGACCGCGCCTTTGCCGACAACTTGGCCGATTTCGCCCGCGCCAGCGCGCGCGCCAGCCTGGTGGTGAAGATGGCTGGCGGCCCGCATGACCTAGGGTGCATCTACGCGGGCATGGCCGCCGACGCTGAGCGCCGGCTGAGCGACCTGCACCACGCCCAAAGCGCTCTCGCCCAGGCGCGCGCCTATGCCGGAATTGCCGATCTTCTCACGGACGCAGTTGAGGTCACGCCGCACCGCGACGCCGGCGAGGCCGACCCGCGCGCCATCGCCGCCAGCCGATCCTTGGCTGCGTCCTGCGCCGCCGCACCGATTGAAGCCCCGGCGCCGTTCTAACGAGCACGTACACTCTGTGTATCTTCGGACCTCAGGATCTGGCCGTAGCCGCCTGGGTTTGAGGCCAGCGGCCAAACGGGCGCCTGAGTTCGGCGCAGGTCGCGACTAGCTGGCGTACTTGATTGAGCAGCCGTAGGCGCGGGTCTGGGTGACCTCAGGAGGTGTGCCCGCAGCAACCGCTGTCAGAGCTTCTGAGACATAGTTGCGCGCAATCGCCACGTCATTGATGTTCGCCGTCGGCTTGTCGTCAATGGCGCCGGCATAGGCCAGCGCGCCCTCGTCAATGACGAACATGTGGGGCGTGGTGCGCGCGTCATAGAGGCGGCCCAGCGTGCCATCCGGGTCCAAAATAACGTTGGCGGGAGCCGCGTCTCGCTCAGCGTTCTTGGCCAGGGCGGCGTCAGGCTCCAGATAGCCCTGCTTGCCGGGCGCTGAGGAAATCACCTGCAGCCACACCACGTCATCGGCGGCGGATGCGGACTGAAGCCCCTGCATATTAGCCGAGTTATAATGCTTCTTGACGTAGGGGCAGTCGTGGTTGGTCCACTCCAGCACCACCGTCTTATCCGCCAGGCTGGAGAGCGCCACTTCCGCGCCGGTTGCGTCCAGGACGGTGAAGTCCGGCGCAGCCGCGCCAATCGCAGGGCTCGTTTCCGCCTGGGCGGTCGACGTGATCAAGGCGCCAGCCGACAAGGAGGCGGCGGCGGCGAGGCCGGCGGCGATGCTCAAATGGCGGCGCGTGATCATTCTGAACCTCACTTCAAGTGCAATGCAACATTAGTCGAAGAGCGCGCGTACGTCTCAGCTTGCCGGCGCAGAGGCCGCCGTGCGGACAGCCTCAATTACGAGGCTTTCCGTCAGCAGCTGCGGCAGGATCTGAGGCTCCCCCGTTGCTCCATACAACAGATAGAGAGGCACGCCGGAGCGTCCATGGCTTTCCAGCTCACGCGCGATCACAGAATCGCGATTGGTCCAGTCGGCCGTCAGAAATGTGACGTCATGCGCGGCGAAGGCCGCCTTCACGTTGGCCCGGTTGAGCGCCACACGCTTGTTGAACTGACACGTGATGCACCAGGCGGCGGTGAAATCAACGAACACCAGACGCCCCTGGCTGCGCAGGTCCGCCACCCGTTGCGGCGACCAGGCGTCTGCCTCCAACTTTGCCGCTTGAGAAGCGCCCGACGACGCTCCGGACGCGCCGCCGGTGGTGACCGCGTCCACTGGCGCGCCGCGCCCGGTGGCGACCAGGCCAGCGAGCGCCAGCGCCAAAACGCCGCCTCCCAGCACACGACCTGAAAGGGCCAAGGCGCCACGCCCGCGGTCAGCCGCCTTGAACGCCCAGATCGCGAACGCCAGCGCGGTGATCGCGGCGAGCACGGCCAAGACGCCATTGGCCCCCGCCTGCTGCGCCAAGACCCACACCAGCCAGACCGACGTGGCAAACATAGGAAAGGCGAAGAACTGCTTGAGCGTCTCCATCCAAGGCCCTGGTCGCGGCAGGGCGCGCAAGAGCCCCGGCGCGAAGCTGAGGATCACGAACGGCGCCGCCAAGCCCAGACCCAGGGCGCCAAACACGGCCAAGGCCACAAGCGCCGGCTGCACCAGAGCAAACCCAAGCGCCGCGCCCATGAACGGCGCGGTGCACGGCGTGGCCACCAGAACCGCCAGAACGCCAGTGAAGAAGGCGCCCTGGGTC
>CAYGQB010000236.1:0-3932 GCA_964351895.1 uncultured Caulobacterales bacterium | reverse complement strand
ATGCTTTGTTTTGTTGGCGGTCAGCGCGTCTTGCGGGCGCACGCGCTCACGGCCGACCGCATCGGTGTCGACCGACAACAAGATCTCGCGGCGATAGCGCAGGTAGGTGTCGAGAATTTCGTTTAAGATCTGAGCTGAGACGTCCGGATCGCGGTGCTTGTAGCTCAAGGTCACGGTCGGGGATTCCGGCGACACATAGGCGCCCAGCGCCTTGCCCATGGCGCGCACGGCCAACGCCTCCTTGCGCGCGGGCGTGTCGGTGGGGCCTGACTGCGCGGCGATTCGCGGCTCGACGACCTCTAGCCCGAGCGTGGCCAAGGCGGCCCGGCGCACCGGTTCGGCCAGCACCAGGGCGCGTTCGGACTGGATCATTTCCGACGGGCTAAGGCCGACCTGAGAGTTGCGCCGTTCGGTGTCCAGCGGGTCGAGCACATAGGACTCGTCGACCAGCACCAGGACCTGTCCATAGGCCTGAAAAGACTTCGGAATTTGCAGGACCGCCACGAGCCCCAACAGGCTGACCACGGCCGCCACGCCCAGCGCCAACAGACGCTCGCGCCAGACCAGCGCGACCACGTCGGCCAGTGCATAGTCGGCCACGCGGTCCCAGCCGGACCGCGCATTCGCAAATGTGCTGCGCGTCTGCGAATCCGTCATACTGAGCGCCTGATCGCGAGTCTTTGAACGCGCAGGCTTCACGAACGAGATTAATAGAATCTTATGATCTGCCCGCCTCGCCCCTCCCGCCTGCCCGTCTCGACCCTTTCACGGCCGCACGAGCGCTTCAGTGCAGCGCCGCGTCCCGCCGCCCGGTTCTCTTTCGGGCGATACGGTCTAAGGGCGCTCGCCCTCGCCGGCCTCACACTCGCCGCCGCCTGCGCCGGCCCGCCGGCGCCCAACGCCGGCCCCAGCGCAGAAGACATCACCCGCTTCAAGGCCTGGCGCACCGACGCGCCCGCCTATCGCTTCTATCCCGGCGACACCCTGGCGCTCGACGTGCTGGGGGCGCCCGAATTGTCGCGCGAAGACGTGCTGGTGGGGCCAGACGGGCGCGCCTCTGCGCCGCTGGTGGGCGCGGTCATGGTCGCCGGGCGCACGCCCGAAGAGGCCGCCGAGGCGTTTACAGGCGCGTTTCAGTGGGAACTGCGCGAGCCGGACGTGCTGGTGCGTCCGGTGGCGTTTGGCTCTCAGCAGGTCTTTGTTGGCGGCGAAGTGGCCCAGCCGGGCGCCTATCCGCTGCCCGGGCCCATCGGCGTCTTAGAGGCCGTCACCTTGGCGGGCGGCTTCACCGATCGCGGCCGGGCGCGTCAGGTGGTTGTGGTGCGCCGGGCGCCAGACGGCGGCGCGATGTTGCGGGTGGTCGACGCCAAGGCCGGCGTCATGGACGCGCGCGCGCTCGACCCCATTGCGCTACAACGCTTTGACGTGGTGTTCGTGCCCAAAACCACCATCACCGAGGTCAACACCTTCATCGACCAGTACGTGATGGAAGCGCTGCCGTTCCAGTTCGGGTTCTTCTACGACCTGAACACCGGCGGCTAAGCCCCCGGGCGCGGCTGGCGGGCGCGGCTGGCGGGCGCGGCTGGCGGCCGAGCTGGCGCAGGCAGTCCCCGTAGAACGCCATGAGGCGTCCCGGCACAGACTCTAGCGCGGCGTGTTGGCCACGAGCCATTCGCGGGCCGACTTTTGCGCCGTGGCAATGTCGTCGCGCGTCATCTGCTCAGACAACTCTTTGCGATAAAGCTTAGCGGCTTCATTGCCACGCACGGCGGCCAGATTGAACCACTTATGCGCTTCAATGTAGCTCAAGGGCGCGCCGTTGCCTGTTGAGGCGGCAATGCCCAAGCGATAAAGTTCATCTGCCGACAGTTCCGCATTGTCTGCGGGAATAAAGTCGACCTCAGTTTTCAATGCGATTGACATTTTTACTCTCCGACACCCGCGCCGACGTCTACTGCGTCTGGTCGCACGCTCACCATCACCACGCCGATCCTGTCGCCGGCTGACACCAGCTTTCGCCCCCCAAGGTTTCCTCAAAGTAAAGATGCCAAACTTTTTTGAGTTGATTGGGGAAACTTGTGGACATTACTAACAGGTCATTAAGCTAAGCCCGTCCCTCGCGGCGATCTCAGGCGTAAGCACAACGCACCGGCGCAACGCATTGGCGCCAACGCTCTGGTGGAGCGCGCCAAAAAAGTGCGCCAGAAAAGTGCGCCGGCTCGTTGCGTCGGGGCCTGATCGGTCTCGACGCGCCAGGTCCAGCTTGGCACTGTGCGGGGCATGTCACAGGACGTGTTGCGCCCCGCCCACCTTGCCGATCAGCCCTCCGGACCAACGCCGGCCGGCGACAGCGACGCCCTGGCGCGCGTGTCTTATGTGGACGCGGCGCGCGATCCAGACGCCTTCGCCCGCGCGCTCGGGCGCTCGTTTGAGGCGACAGGCTTCGCGATTGTCTGCGATCATCCCATCCCGGCTGACCTGATCGGGCGGGTTCAAGATCAGGCGCGACGCTTCTTTGCCCAGCCGCTCGCGGTCAAGCAGGCCGGCTGCCGGCCCGAGTTGGCCGGCGCGCGTGGCTACACGCCGCCGGGCGTGGAAACGGCCAAAGACGCTGCGCACCCAGACCTCAAAGAGTTTTGGCATGTCGGGCGCGCCTTGCCCGCGGGCCATCGCTACGCCGCCTACATGCCCGCCAATGTGGCCGCGCCGGGCGCGCCGGACCTGGCCCCCGCCGCCCAGTCCCTGTTTGACGCCTTTGACGCGGTGGGCGGCGTGCTCTTGAGCGCGGTGGCGCGGCATCTAGGAGTGGCGCCCGACTTCTTCGAAGAACCAACGCGCGACGGAAACAGCGTGTTGCGGCTCCTGCACTATCCGCCCGTAGCGACGGGCGCGGTGGGCGAGCGCGCGGGCGCGCACGAAGACATCAACCTCTTGACGCTCCTGTTGGGCGCTGACGAGGACGGGCTGGAAGCGCGCACCCCGCAAGGCCAATGGATCGCAGTGCGCCCGCAGCCAGGCGAGCTGGTGGTGAACATTGCCGACATGCTGCAACGCCTGACCAATGGACGCCTGCCGTCCACCACGCACCGGGTGGTCAACCCGTCGCCTGAACGCGCCGGCGTATCGCGCTTCTCACTTCCTTTTTTTCTCCATTTTGCGCCCGACTATTGGATCGAAACGCTGCCTTCGTGCGTGACGCCGGAACGACCAAACGCCTACGGGCCGCCGATCACTGCTGACGCCTATCTGCGCGAGCGTCTGGAAGAGATTGGACTGGCGCAGGGCCCGGCAGCGCGTCAGACTTAGCCTTCGCGCTCAGACGCCCGCCCGCGCACGCGCACGCGCGCCTACGGGTACTATGTGCGCTTGTGGGAGATCCAGCGCGAGCTGTGCGCGGCGATTGCTGATTTCACCGACGCCAGCCCGGTCAAAGGCGCGCCCCTCGAAGGCAAGACGGACGCCCACGACACGGAGTAAGCCCTGCGCGCGCAGCGTGACGCACCGGGCTCGCGAAAAGCTGACTTGCATTTGCCCGCGCATCACGCCCCCTTAGCGAGCGTTCACACGCGTCACAACCGGATTGTCTCTGCGATGACCAAGGCCACTGCGCCCCGCCCCACCGGCGTTCCGCACGATCATGCGCAAGAGCCCGTTCAAGACGGTCACGCCTTGGCGCAGCTCGATCCCCGGCTCACGCCGCTCTTTGCCGCGTTGGGCATGATTGATCAGCGCCTCACAGCGCTGGGCGCGCCGTTGACTGCGCCTGAAACGCGCCTTGGAGATGCGGCTCCCGGCGACCCGAGCTGGACCGCAGAAGCGCTCTGGGACGTGCAGACGGCCATTCAC
Organism: uncultured Caulobacterales bacterium; assembly: GCA_964351895.1. Taxonomy (GTDB): domain Bacteria; phylum Pseudomonadota; class Alphaproteobacteria; order Caulobacterales; family Maricaulaceae; genus CAYGQB01. Next base: position 86 of record CAYGQB010000236.1, on the reverse strand, counting down.
GCCGCCCTCGTCGCCCTCACCGAAGAGGCGCCCTAGACCGCTTCCGTCTTTGACGGAATCGGTCGTCGGCTTCTTTTCGCTCACGG
>CAYGQB010000235.1:1414-3934 GCA_964351895.1 uncultured Caulobacterales bacterium | reverse complement strand
CGGTCGCCGTGCGTGTGACGCCCGCCCCGGCGCGTGGTCCGCCGGCGGGAGCGGGCTTGCGCTCAGCGCTGGTGGGACGCGGAGCGGCGCTTGAGGCGCCAGGGCCGGACGCATCGGGCTCTTGCGCCGCGACGCCATCGTCAGACGGCGCGGCCCCGACTTCGGGGCCAGCTCCTGCATCGGGTCCCGCGTCGGGTCGCGCGCCTGGTCGTGTATCGGGCCGACCACCTGGCCGAGACGCAGCTCTGGACGCGCCGGTGGCCGCCGCGGCCACGTCCTCAGGCGTGACCACGCGCACCGCGCCGCCTGGCATCAGACGATGCACGCCCTGGCTAACCACCTCTTCGCCAGCTGAGACGCCGGTCACGATCTCAATCAGCCCGTCGGCGCGCCGCCCGGTCGTGACGATGCGCTGCTCAGCCACGGGGCCGCGCGGCCCCGATGCGATGACATAGACCCAGGACTGGTCGCCCCGGCGCTGAACCGACAGGGCGGGAACGGCCGGCGACGTTTTTACGTTGCGGCGCACGTCCACCAGCATCAGCATGCCCGGGCGCAAGCGAGCCTCTGTGTTGGCCACGGCCGCGCGCACCGTGCCGGTGCGGGTGATCGGATCGACCCGACTGGCGATGGATTCAATCATCGCCGTGAAGATTTGGTCCTCATAGGCGGACGCGCGGGCGTCAACCTCGGCGCCCGGCTGCAAGACGCTTAAGTACTGTTCAGGCACCGTAAAATCGATCTTGATCTGCGAGATGTCGTCGAGCGTCACGATGGCGTCGCCCGGCCGCACCAGGGCGCCTTCGCTGATCTCTCGTAAGCCCACAACGCCGTCGAACGGGGCCTTAATGATGTAATCGGCCAGGCGCGCCTCCACCGCGCCCACCCGGGCGCGGGCCCGGGACACGGCCGCTTCGGCTTCGTCCAGGCGCGCCTTGGAGGCCACGCCCCGGCTTTGCAGGTCAATCTGGCGGCCGCGCTCGGCCAGCGCTTCGGTCAAGGTGGCGCGCGCCTCGCGCAGATCGGCGGCCTCTTCGGCGTCCACCAGCTCCACCAAGATGTCGCCGGCCTGCACGATGTCGCCGCTCTCAAAGCCGACCCGGCCGATGACGTCGGTGACCCGCGACGTGATGGTCACATTCTCGTTCGAGCGGGCCGTTCCCAGCGCCTCCACGCGGTCTGCGAACTCCTGCGCCACCGCCGGCGTCACGATCACCGGCGTGGGCGCGCCCCGGTCAAAGCCGCCGCGCCGGTCGTCTTCGGCCCCCATGATGCGCTGGGCGGCCGCCAGCACCACGGCGCCGGCCAAAAGAGCAATCACGCCCAGAAAAATCACTCGGCCCATGTCAGGCGCCTCTTTCGCGTCACAAGGGTCCTGAAGGTGGGTGAAACGAGAGGCGCGTCAATAGCGCCACCACAGCGCAACGAATGCTGAATCGTCGGCGACCACGTTGCGACCATCAAGCGTAGCGTGCACCCCCGCCTGAAGCCCCAGACGCGGCCCGATGTTGCGCACCGACGACAGCTGCAGGCGGTGATGGGCGTAGGGCCGCACGCCTCGATCCCGGTCGCCTTCGCTCCACACTGAGAAGGTCTGCCCCAGAAGGAGCCGTCCAGGCCGTGGGCGAACCCCGAGCGTTAAGTCGAGCCGCGCCTCAGGCGGCTTGTCGTTGGCAAAGCCGCGCGCGGCGGCTTGCGCCTCAGCGAAACCGTTCAGTCCGAACCGCCGCCCAAGTCCCGCTGCATCGAGCGGGCTCCAGCCGCGCCCCGCCAGCACCCGGCCCTCAAGGCCGACCGCCCCATCGCCGAAGCGATCATCAAGGCCATTCTCGCCTTCTCCGGGCAAGAAGGCGCCCAGTTGCCCCGACACCACCCGGCCGCCGGCCTGGCTGATCACCCGCCTCACCGCTACCTCGGTGGCGCTCAGACCCGTTGCCGAGATTGCCCCGTCGACGTCGCGCAACCGCACGTCTTGGAGCGCCGGGCGCGCCACCAGCGTCACCTTCTCCGTCAGGCCATATTCGAGATAGGCGGAGACCTCGACCTTCTCGAACGTGAGCGGCCGGGTGCGTTCGCCGGCATTGTCATAGCCGAGGTCGGCCCCGCTGGCGCTGAGGGTGGAGATCGCCTGACCCTCACCCTTGGCCATCGGCCAGGCCCCAGCCCACGCGGGCGCCGCCAACACCAGGTGTGCTGACACGAGCGCGCTCAAAGTCAGAGACGCCAAACCCGGCGCAGCCCAAGCTAAGCGCTGAGCGCAGCCGCGCCCGCTTCGATCTGGCGCCATCATCGCTTGCCCCTCGCCCCCAAGCCGGGTCCGTCACGCCTGGCCCCCCCGCCATGCTTAACCGGCGCGCAAGGTTAACGTGAGAGGGTGCCGCGTTCGAGATGTTTCACTTCCTTGCCGCGATCGAGACCCGCCATGACCGCCGTCGCCCAGTCATTCTCCGACATTGCAGAACTGGCCCAAGCCGATGACCCGGCCGTTCTGGGACGCGTGGCGCTGATGGTGGGCGACAT
>CAYGQB010000235.1:0-1314 GCA_964351895.1 uncultured Caulobacterales bacterium | reverse complement strand
CGGCGCGACGCTCTCCAACACGACGATGCTGGTCTGTATCGATGCGGCCGCCGACCACGAGCCGCTGCACGCGCCCTTGTGCGGGCGCGCTGAACTGTCATCGGCCTTGGCCCAGCGCCTCTACGCCCATGTCAGCGACAGCTTGCGCGCCAGCATTTGCGACCAGTTCGACCTCGACCGAGCAGCGCTCGACGCAGCGCTGAAGGCCGCGCTGGCCGCGCCTCTTTCGGCGTCTGACGCTCACGCCGCGGCGCTCATCGACAAGCTTGAAGACGCCGGACGCCTGACCCCGGCCGTCGCCGTGCGCGCCATCAATGATCAGCGCCTCGACATCTTCGAGCACGCCTTGGCTCGCCTGGCCCAGCTGGAGCTGGAGGAGATGCGCTCAGCGCTCCTGGCGGGAGGTCGCTGGGCCACCGCCCTGGCCTGCCGCGCAGCGCGCATCGACCGCCACGCCCTGGACGACATCTTGGACGGGCTGACGGCTGCGGGACGTCTGGGCCCTGAAGCGGCCAACGCCTCACGCGGCGATGAAGCCAAGGTCTTTGCCACCTTGACCCCCGGCGCGGCCGCTGAAGCCTTGCGCCGCATCCACCCGATGCGTTGAATGGCGGCCCGCTCGGCCTCGCAGGACGCTCCATGATTCACGCCCAACGTACGGTCAAGGCGGTTCACTTCACCGCCAGCCCGAGACCGCGCGCCCAGTCTGCGCTGCGACAGCTGCGCGAGACCTATTCTGACGCCGGCCCTCAGGCCGCCGACGTGGTGGTGGCGCTGGGCGGGGACGGCTTCATGCTGGAGACCTTGCACGCCTTCATGGGGCGCAAAACACCGATCTTTGGCATGAACTGCGGCTCCGTCGGCTTTCTGATGAACGACTTTTCCGAAGACGATCTGATCAGCCGGCTCGAGCGCGCAGAGATGGCCGAGATCCACCCCTTGCGCATGAAGGGCCGCGACGTGCGCCAGCGCCCGTTTACAGCGCTCGCCATCAACGAGGTCGCCCTGTTTCGCGAAACCCGCCAAACCGCCAAGCTGCGCATCAGCGTCGATGGGCGCGAGCGGGTGCCTGAGCTGATCGCTGACGGGGCGCTGGTGTCGACGCCGGCCGGCTCCACCGCCTATAATTTTTCCGCCCACGGCCCGATCCTTCCGATCGACGCGCGCCTGCTTGCCCTCACCCCCATCAGCGCCTTTCGTCCGCGCCGCTGGCGCGGGGCCCTGTTGCCGACGAGCGCCCGGGTGCGGTTTGAAGTGCTTGAAGCCGACCGGCGCCCGGTCAGCGCCACTGCCGACAACCAGGAAGTGCGCGAG
>CAYGQB010000234.1:0-4039 GCA_964351895.1 uncultured Caulobacterales bacterium | reverse complement strand
CCTGTGTCTGCGCGCCGGGCCCCGTCAAACTTGGATCGCCCCCCGCGCGCCTAGCCGTTCGTCCTGCGACGCACGAACATCTTGTTGACGATCGACCATTCGCCGCCGATCTCATAGAGCAACAGATAGTCGATGAACTGCCCGCCTTCAAAGTCGATCTGAAACTTCACCCACGCCATTTCGTCGTCGACAATGTCGATGGCCAGGATGCGCCCGACCCGGTCCGCCGTATTGGGCTTGTCCATCCAGCCGCGAAACTCGGCCAGCGTGACCACCCGCAATTCCTCTGACCCGTCGTCGTTTTTGACGACAAACTTCATGTGCCCGTCGTCAAGATAGAAGGCGCGCGCCAGACGGTCCTGGTCGCCGGCCTGACCGCCGAGGAAATAGTCGGCGACGCGCGCGCGCACGACCTCTTCGGCCGCAGTTTCGATGTGGGCGGCCCCCATCTCGGCGCTCGCTTCGGGCTCTCCAGCGTCAGGAGCGGCGTCTTGGGCGGCGTCTTGGGCGGCGGCGGCGGACGCCAGGCACAAGGCGCCGACGCTCAGACATGTCGCGCTGAGGACGGCGGCGAAACGGCGCGCCAGACGTGGGCTCGCGGTCTCTAGCCGAAGTTGTAGATGGGACTGAAGATGGGACATGGGGGGTGCTCCTTGAGGGCGGCAGACGACCCTCAAGGTGGCGCCGCCGCGCCCCAACTACAGCTTACCGATTGGTAAGGTCGCGCCTTAGCTTTCGCCAACCGCGGCGAGATAAAGCTCCAGGATCGCTTCCTGCTCGGCCCGGTCATTGCGGTCCATTTTGCGCAGCGAGATCACCTTGCGCAGGACCTTGGTGTCAAAGCCCATCGCCTTGGCCTCGGCGTAGACCTCTTTCATGTCCGCCATCAGGTTGGCTTTTTCTTCTTCGAGGCGCTCGATGCGGGCCACGAACGCCTTCAGGTGTTCGCGCGCCGCGTTGCCCATGGAATCTGACGGATCGCTGGGGGCGCTGGCGCTCTGATAGGCGGCTTCCATCGCATCGGCCATGTGGGGAGTTCCTTCCTGTGGTGGGCCCGGCGCTGGAAAACGCCCCGCGACCAGTTTGCACATTTGCGCCGCCACGCTGGGGCGCCGCGCGGCGCGCTTCAAGCGTCGCTCGGCCCTTGGCCGCGTCTCTCCACAAGCGCGTCGACGCATTCGGCCACTAGGTGCGGATCGACATAGTGCGGCATGTGGCCAACCCCGGGCAGCAAGGTCAGCGTTGCGTTGGGCGCGGCGCGCGCCAGGGGTTCGGCGTGGCGGTGGGTGTAGACCGTGGGATCAGCGTCCCCGGCGATCACGGCCATTGGCGTGGTGATCTGATCATAGTGGCGATCCTGGCGCACCAGTTCGCGATTGATGCGGGCTAGGTCGCGGGCGTTAGAGGCAAACGTGTGCGGCCGGAAGAACAGCGCCAAGCCCACCGTTTCCATATAGCCCGGCGGCGCAGTTTGGGGCTCAAACGCCGCGTCCGCCCCGCCGCGCACCCTCAAGGGGCCAAGGATGGGCGCCACGCAGGCGTTGAGGATCGGTCCAATGATGGGCGCGGCGCCGGCGTAGTTGTACCAGGCTGCGGGCCCGACATAGCTCTGCGAAGCCGGCCCCAAGACCACGATCGCGCCCAGCCTGTCGGCATGCCGCAAGCCCAGCTTCAAGGCGACGGCTGCGCCATAGGAATGGCCTACGATCACGGGCCGTTCCAGGCCTTCAGCGTCGATCAGCGCCTTAACGGCGCGGGCGTGCGCGTCGAGCCGGTTCTTGGCCCGGGTCGGCGGCGACCAACCGAAGCCGGGGCGATCAACGGCCAACACCCGGTGTTGAGAGAGGACAGGCGTCAGGGCGTAGCTGATGTCGCGCGCGCTGGAGACGGCGCCATGCACCAAGATCACCGGCGCCCCTTCCGGGTTGCCGGTTTCAATGACGTGCAGAACGCCGGCGCGGGTTTCGACAAGGCGTCCGCGCGGGGGATAGGCGGCTTCGACGCGGCGGCGATAGTCGCGCCCATAGAGCGCGGCGGCGACCAGAAGCGCGCCCACCACCGCCGCCAGCACCATCAAGAACTGCAGCGCAAAACTCACAAGTCACTGCCAACGGCGTCTTCGCGCACGCGCTCGATGAGCACAACGGCGTCAGGATGGAGCGGATAAACCTCAAGCGCTTGCTCATAGGCGCGAAACGCGCCCTCGGGCTGGCCAAGCTGCTCTAGGATCAGCCCCAGACCGACCAAGGTGTCGTACTGGCGCGGCTCCAATTCGGCGGCGCGGCTGATGTCGGAGAGGGCGCGCGCCAGGTCGTCGTTGCCAAACGCCAGCATCGCGCTTTCACTCCAGGCGCGCGACGCGTCAGGCGCCAGCTCCAGCGCTCCGTCAATCAAATCGCGCGCCAGATCCGACTCCCCATCCATCTCTGCTTCCAGCGCCCGGTCGATCAAGAGATCGGCGCTGGCGTCCCCCGACGCGCGCCACAAGGCCTCGATCTCTTCGGCAATGAAGGCCGCAGCCGTCGGCGTGTCCGCCGCCGCCAGCTCTGCAAACAGGGCGTCAAAGCGTTCTTGCGGGGTCAAAACCGGCGCAGGCGGTTCAGGCTCAGGGGCCTCGGCCTCCAGCACCGGAGGATCGGCGGGCCCGGGGAGCCAGTCTGGGCCGCGTTCTGACGTTCCCGCCTCGTCGCCTGGGCGCTGCAGGCCGCCCACGATGGGCGCATCGATCAAGGGCGCGTCGAGCAACGGCTCCAAGTGTGGGACAACGAACGGCAGGCGCGCAGGATCAGACGGCGGCTCCGCCAGCGGGTCGACGTCTTGCGCCTGTGCTGGGGCCTGGGCAACGCCTAAGAACAAACCTGCGATCAGGCCCGTCAAACCCATCGCAATAGCGCCGCGCCGGCTCATGCGACGACACCGCGCGCGGCAAGGTCGGCTTCAAGCTGGACCGCGCTTTGAAACAAGATGGCGTCCATGCCCGCCGCGCGACCGGCGTCGACATTGGCCGGCATGTCGTCGATGAAGATGATGTCGCTGGCGGCCCGTCCCAGCCGGGCGCAGGCGATCTTGAAGATGCGGGGGTCAGGCTTGATCACCTTCTCCTCTCCCGAAACGATGATGTCGGCAAAGCGCGACGTGACGGGGAAGGTGGAGAGGATATGCGGCTTTTTTTCAGCCGGCAGGTTTGACAGGGCAAACAAGGGCCAGCCGGCGTCGTCCAGACGCACAAGCAGCCCCTCGGTTCCCGCCACGTAACCATCGAACATGTCCGCCCAGCGCAGGTCCCAGGCGCGGATGGCGTCGGCGTACCGCGGCCAGGCGGCGATCAGATCGCGCGCGTTTTCGCGCATCGGCTCGCCGGCGTCATGGGCGGCGTGCCACGCCATGGTGCACACGTTGGACAGGAAAAATGCGCGCTCTTCAGGGTCGGGGATCAGCTCTGCGTAGAGCCGATCGGGCTCCCAATCGACCACCACGCGCCCCAGATCAAACAGGAGCGCGCGCGCGTCTGATGGCGATGCGGACGGCAGAGGCGGCTAGCCCTGACGCGCCTTGAACCGCGGATCGACCTTGTTGATCACGTAGAGACGTCCGCGGCGACGCACCACCCGGCAGGCGCGGTGACGCCCCTTCAGGGATTTCAGCGAACTTTTGACCTTCATGATGCGTCTCAGCTTGGCAGGCGGTGAAAATGAGCGCGGAAACTAGTCGTGGGGCGCGGGGCTGTCAACGCGGCAGACAAGCCCGATGGCGCCCGAGCTGACGCGAACTCATGTACATTGAGATTGAAAGGAGTGGCCAGAATCGGGCCCACTCCCCTGATTGAGGGCGTCGTGTCCAACGCCCGTGCAATGCACCTTCTGCGTGCAGGGAGCCGCCAGCATGACCTATCGCCCGTTTCCGACGTCCCGTTTGGTGAGCGCCCCAGCACGCGGTCGAGCGCGCCTTGCGGCAGCCGTCGCAGCGCTTGTGGCCGTCGGGGCCTTTGGGTCCGCCGCCGCCGACGATCATGACCAAAGCTTCCAGGCCTATCTGGACG
>CAYGQB010000233.1:0-4065 GCA_964351895.1 uncultured Caulobacterales bacterium | reverse complement strand
GTATCAGCTCAGCTTCTGACCGCGCCGCCCGCGCGCTCTTGCGGCGCTGGCGGCGCGGTCAGAAGCTGAGCTGATACCGCCCGTTGCGCCCCCCCTCGCCCTGCTTGAGGGCGTGACACTACGCGTTCAGGCGTGGGGCAGACCTGGATCACGCACATGGCCGGCGCTCTCGCGCACCAGCTTCACGCCGATGAGGTCGAACGCCTGCGCGCCGCAGCCCTCGCCGCCAAACACCAGCGACGCAGACCGCCCGCCCGCCAGCTCTGCGCGCGCCGGCCCGACGCACACCCGCACCCGGGGCGACACGCGCGCCACGTCGCGGCCCGCCTCGGCCACCCGCGCCTCCACGCTGGACGGCGGCCCGGCCGCGCAGCCGCTCAAAAAACAGGCGGCAAAGACCGCCGCGCACAGCGCACCAAAGCCCTGAGCCATCGCACTTTTCCCTTCTTCAATGAGAGCCCGACACCGGCCGTAGCCCTGGCCGTAGCCCTGGCCGTAGCCCTGGGCGCAGTCCTGGGCGCAGCCCTATTCGATCTCGCGGAATTGGCGACGCAGGCGCCACTCATTGGACGTCACGACGCGCTCCATGTTCTGCAGACGCTGGTCCAGGTCCTGGAAGCGATACTTCAGCCCGGACATGGTCTGGGCCGGCTCTCGCGACACGCCGCGCCAAAAGCGCTCTTCTTCGCGCGACACAGGCGGCGCGAGCGTGTCGCGCGCCGGGATCACCACCGCGGCAATGAGGTAGCCCATGAGCGTGAACGGGGCCATGAACAGAAGGCTGACCAGGGCGGCAATGCGCACCCAGGTCACCTCAACCTTGAAGTGCTCGGCCAGGCCGGCGCACACGCCGGCGACCATGCCATTGTCGCGGTCGCGATTGAGGCGGTTGGGATTGGGGGAACGTGTGTATTCACTTGTCATCGGTGCCGGTCCTCCAGCCTGGTGAATCTGAATCCAAAATGTCTTCCAGCGTTTTCACGCGCGCTTCGAGCCGCGCAGCGAGCGCGGCGTAATCGACCGCTTCGCCGTCTGCGTCCGGCGCGTCATTGGCCGGATCAGCACGGCCGCGGCGCTTGCGTTCGCGCCACCAGCGCTTGTCGCCCACAGGCCCCATGGCGCGCATGCGCTCCTTGTGGCGATGATCAAGCATGACGATCAAAACCACGAAGCTGAAGATGACGGCGAGCGTGCCGACGTCCGCCATCAGTGCGCCCCCCGATCACGCCGCCGCTGGGCCGTATTGAACGCCTCGTCGGCGCCTGGCTCTCGCGGATCGGTGGAGCGCGGGCGCGGCGCGTCAGGTCCGTCCGGGTCGGCGCGCCGCCAGTGCGGGGCCTGGTCGTCCAAGATCGCTTCCAGCGTTTCGATGCGATGTTCCATGCCGCGCGCTGAGCGCCACAGGTCCTCGATCATCCGCTCATCGCCCGCCTTCAGGCTGCCTGCGCGCCGCCATTCGGTGGCGTAGTGCAGAAAGACCGCCGGCGCGGCGACAAAAAGAATGGCGAAAAACGCCACAGCTCCAAAGATTTCCATGTCCCTCTTCTCCTTAACTCAATGTCACGGGCGTCCGCCAGCCTGCGGCCAAGGCCCAGGGGGCCGGGGGCCGTCGCTAGGCGTCAGTCTCTCCAGACGCTGGAGTAGAGGCGGCGGACTTGGCCGGCTTGGCGGCGCGCGCCGGGCGCACGCGCTGCTTCAGCGCGGCCAACTCAGCCTCGACTTCTTCTTGGGCTTCCAGCTCCGCAAATTGGTTGGCCAGCGTCATGCCGCGTCCCAGGTCATAGGCTTCGACTTCAGCTTCCAGCTGATCGACCTTGCGCTCAACGGTCTCATACCGGCTCAGTGCGTCTTCGATCTTGGTGTCGACGATGCGGTCGCGCACGCGGATGCGATCTTCCGCAGTGGACCGGCGCAGCATCAGCGCCTTGTGCTTGGCCTTGGCCTCATCAAGCTTGTCTTGCAGCTTGGCCATGTCGTCATTGGCCTTCTCAATCGCCGCCTCAATCACCTCCAATTCGCGCGCGATGGTGTCGCGCATGCGCAGCTGCTTTTGCTTCTCCACCAGGGCGCCGCGGGCCAAGTCATCACGGCCCTTCTCAATGGCGAGAGCGGCCTTGGCGTCCCACTCGGCGGCGGCCGCGTCAGCGCGCTCCACCCGGCGGATCAGCTCTTTCTTGTCAGCGATGGAGCGCGCCGCGGTGGTGCGCACCTCAACCAGCGTGTCTTCCATCTCCTGGATGATCAGGCGTGCGATTTTCTCGGGGTCCTCGGCCTTGTCGAGCATGGCGTTGATGTTTGAGGAGAGGATGTCGCCGATGCGGGAGAAAATACCCATGGTTTCGACCTTTCTAAGCTTGCGTTGTGTCTTCAAGAGGTGGCGCGCGTTGGCGCTAGAGAATGATCTTTCCGATCACCAGGCCGGCGGCAAAGAACAGCCAACTTTCGGCCGGCCGCGCCGTGAGCCAGCGCCAGAAGCGGGCGCCGCGTTCGCGCCATTCGTCATGGTCGCGCGCGCGCCGGCCATAGCCGTGATCATGCGCGTGATCTGCAGAATGTGAGGGGCCTGAGTGTGGGGGGCCGGCTGCGTCTTCGGTGGTCAACGGTGCGTCTCCTGTCTGGCGGCGCCAACCTGCGAAGGGGCGCCGGAGGCCCTCGAGCCTCATGGGGGTGTCGCGCTGCGCGATGGCAGCGTCTGGTTAACCACTTTGCACATGCCGTGCCAACTTCAAGCGCAACTCTATTTTCTTGTTTTTATTACCTTTTTTATTTTTGTGCTTTGTAGGGTGTGATCTGTTTAGCTTTCTATGCTAATTTTTAGCTCTCCTCGCCACATTGATTTAGTGTATTTCGCCATGCCTCGCCCTCCCCAAGACGCCGCGCCGCCGCTCATTGGCCAATCGCCGGTGTTCTTGGAATCGCTGGACCTGGCGTCTCGGGCGGCGCGGCTCGATCGCCCGCTGCTGGTCGTTGGCGAACGCGGCACCGGCAAGGAGCTGATCGCGGCGCGCGTCCATTTTCTCTCGGACCGTTGGGACGGCGCCTATGTGAAGATCAACTGCGCCGCCCTGACTGACTCGCTTTTGGAGTCAGAGCTGTTCGGGCATGAGGCCGGGGCCTTCACCGGCGCAGGAAAGCAGCACGTCGGCGCGTTCGAGCGCGCTGATGGCGGCACGCTGTTCTTAGATGAGATCGGCGTCGCGAGCGTGCGCCTGCAAGAGAAGATCTTACGCGTGGTCGAGTATGGCGCGTTTGAGCGCGTCGGCGGGGCGCGCACTCTGTCGGTCGACGTGCGCCTGGTGGCGGCGACCAACGAAGACCTTCCGACGCTCGCCCGAGAGGGACGGTTTCGCGCCGACCTCTTGGACCGACTGGCGTTCGACGTCATCACCTTGGCGCCCCTGCGTGCGCGCTGGGAGGATATACCTATCCTGGCCGAGCACTTTGGTCGGCGCATGGCCGCCGAGGTTGGCGCGCTGCGGTTTGCCGGCTTTGCCATGCCGGCCATGGCGGCGCTGATCGACCACGCCTGGCCAGGCAATGTGCGCGAACTGAAGAACGTGGTCGAACGCGCCGTGTTTCGCGCCTCGATTGTGGACGCCAGCGCCAGCATTCCCATTGAAGAGGTGACGCTGGACCCGTTTGCCTCGCCCTGGCGGCCAGGCGGCCGGGCGCAGGGCCAACCATGGGCTGAGCCAGGCGCTGATCTGGGCGCCGAGCCGGGCCCAGACCTAGGTCACGCCCCCGAACCCACGCCGCGACCGCCCGGCCTGCCCAGCTTTCCTGCGCCCGATCTCAGCGACCTGGCGCGCTTTGAAGATCAGCTTGCCGCCTTTGAAGCTGCGTTCGTGCGCGCGGCCCTGCGCGCTGAAGACGGCCACCAGGGGCGCGCGGCCAAGCGTCTGGGGCTGAGCTATCACCAGTTTCGCGGTCGGCTGCGTAAAATTCACCCGAGCGACGCGGCTGCAGACGTGCTAGATTTGCCCGGCGCGAGGGACTGACACTGAAAGCAGCGGAGATCCGTAATGCGTCGCGCCCCCTCACCCCCACGACAAGCTGAACCCCGCC
>CAYGQB010000232.1:0-4102 GCA_964351895.1 uncultured Caulobacterales bacterium | reverse complement strand
CCGCACAGATCCTATTCCTGAAAGTCAGCGCGACGCCGCCCAGCTCCTCGGCCAGCGGAGGTTCGAATTCTTCATCGATCAGGTCGCGAGACGCGTAGCCTCGGATGAACCGCTGTCGAAGCGGGTGTTGTCTGCCTCGGCTGCCGACGACCACAATGATTGAGTTTTGACGCATACAGCGCATTTTCCAGGGCTATTGAGTGATATCCGACGCATTAGTGCTGCATCTTTTATGCAGCCCTTAGACGGCCCGATCTTGCAAGACCTCTCGATCCGTTCCGACCGTTTGCGACTTTCCCAACTATCAGAAACTAGCGCGAAATCAGAGGATTGGACCTGTCAGCAACGACAGGAGCCACTCCCCCGATGTCCGCACCCGCCCGAACGCTTGAGACCGACCAACGACGCGTATCCATGCTGCGGTCTGCCTGCGAAGGCGCGGTGCGGGCAGCGCTGGAAGCTGATGACGTCATCGAAATCCTCGCCAACCCCGACGGCTCGATCTGGATTGAACGGGCGGGGCGCGGGGTCGAGGTCAGTCCCGAAATCATTTCAGCCGCCGCGCGCGAACGGATCATCCGCCTTGTCGCGAGCAGCATAGGCGAGGCCTGTGATCGGTCCGCCCCGATTGTTTCTGCCGAACTCCCTGGTAGCGGCGAGCGGTTTGAGGGGCTTCTCCCACCTGTTTCGACGGCGCCGTGTTTTTCGATCCGCAAGCCCGCGACGACGCCTTTTTCAATTGGCGACTATGTCACCCAGGGCGCGCTGGCTCCGGCGCTTGCGCAAGCCCTGAAAGACGCGATTGCAACGCATGCGAACATATTGATCGCTGGCGGCACGTCTTCCGGCAAGACGACCTTCACCAATGCCTTGCTGGCAGAAGCCTCCCTGCGTGGCGACCGTATCGTCATCCTCGAAGACACGCGCGAGCTGCGCTGCGCCGCGCCCAATGTCGTGCAGCTTCGCACCCATCGTGGCAGCACCAGCCTGCAGGACCTTGTCCGCTCGACCCTGCGCCTGCGCCCCGACCGTATCATTGTCGGCGAGGTGCGCGGCGCTGAAGCCCTTGATCTCTTGAAGGCATGGAACACCGGCCATCCGGGCGGGATCACAACGCTGCATGCCAACTCCGCCCACGGCGCACTGGCCCGGCTTGAACAGCTGACGCTCGAAGCCACACCGCGCGCGCCCTTCGATCTCATCGCAGAAGCCATTGATGTCGTCGTGTTCATGAGCCGCGCAGGCGGCCAGCGCCGCGTTGAAGAGGCGCTGCGCGTCACCGGCTTTGACGGCGAGGGCTATCAGACCGCCCCGCTTGTCTCCCGTTCCCTGTCCCTCGTCCAACATGGAGAAACCCTATGACGCTTTACAATCACCTTCAGACACTGAACCGGACGGTCCAGGTCGCCGCCTGTATCGGCCTCGGCCTCCTGATCGCCGGCCCCGCCCATGCGGCAGGCTCCGGCATGCCCTGGGAAGGCCCGCTCGATCAGATCCTGACCTCGATCGAGGGACCGGTCGCGCGCATCGTCGCGGTGATCATCATCACGATTACCGGCCTGACGCTCGCGTTCGGTGAGACCAGCGGCGGCATGCGCAAGCTGATCCAGATCGTGTTCGGGCTGTCCATCGCGTTCGCGGCCACCTCCTTCTTCCTGACCTTCTTCAGCTTCGGCGGCGGAGCGCTCATCTGATGTCTGCCGACGGCTATGAAATCCCCCTCCACCGGTCCCTGACCGAGCCGATCCTCATGGCGGGCGCGCCAAGAACCGCCGCTATCGCCATCGGCACGCTCGCTGCCGCGGTCGGTCTTGGGCTTCAGCTCTGGATACCGGGCCTTGTGCTCTGGGCGGTCGGGCATTCGGCGGCGGTGTTCATGGCGCGAAGCGATCCGGATTTCATGGCGGTGGCAGGCCGAAGCACGCGGCACAAGGAGCATCTCACATGCTGAACCTCAAGGAATACGCAGAAACCCCGGTCCTGCTCGCGGATTACCTGCCCTGGGCCTGTCTCGTCGCACCGGGCGTCGTCCTCAACAAGGATGGAAGCTTCCAGACCACGTTCCGCTATCGCGGGCCGGACCTTGAAAGCAGCACGGAAGAAGAACTCGTCTCCGTCATGGCGCGCGTCAACAATGTCCTGCGCCGGTTCGGTTCCGGCTGGGCGCTCTTCTTCGAAGCACAGCGCCATGAGGTGCATGACTATCCCGAAAGCGATTTCCCCGACGCCTTGTCCTGGCTCGTGGATCAGGAACGCGCGCTGCAGGCTGAAGAAGCCGGTACCCGCTTCGAGAGCGCTTACTATCTGACGCTGCTCTGGCTCCCACCCGCAGATGCCACAGGCCGCGCCGAAAAGGCCCTGATCCAGCGCGCCGAGACAGAAGACGCCGCGACATGGCGGCATAGGCTGGAGACGTTCCAGCAACATGCGGCCCGCGTCTTCGATCTCCTTTCCACCTGCCTCGCAGAAATAGACAAACTCTCTGACGACGAGACGCTGACCTATCTGCATTCGACGATCTCGACGAAACGCCATCCTGTCGTGACGCCCGAGCTGCCGGTCTTTCTCGACGCCATACTCGCCGACGAACCTTTCGCCGGTGGTCTGGAACCCATGATCGGTGAGGCGCATCTGCGTACACTGACCATTCTCGGCTTTCCCGCGTCCACCTTGCCCGGCATCCTCGATGAGCTGAACCGGCAGGGATTTGCCTATCGCTGGGCAACGCGGTTCATTGCGATGGACAAGGCCGAAGCCGAGAAACTGCTCGGCAAGAAGCGCCGTCACTGGTTCGCCAAGCGCAAATCCATCGGCGCGGTGCTGCGCGAGACCCTGTTCAATGAGCAGGCCGCGCTCGTCGACAATGATGCCGACAACAAGGCCGCCGATGCCGATGCGGCGCTGCAGGAACTTGGCTCTGACCTCGTTTCCTATGGCTATGTGACAACCACCATCACCGTCGCCGATCCCGACCGCCGCATCGTCGACGAACATATCCGGATTGCTGAGCGCATTGTGAATGGCCGCGGGTTTACCGCCATCCGCGAAACCCTGAACGCGGTCGATGCCTGGCTCGGCTCATTGCCCGGTCACCCCTACGCCAATGTCCGCCAGCCCATCCTCCATACGCTCAACCTTGCCCATATGGTGCCGCTCTCTGCCGTCTGGGCGGGCGAAGACACCAACCACCATCTGCAAGCACCCGCGCTCATTCAGGCGCAGACCGATGGCACGACGCCGTTCCGCCTGAACCTGCATATTGGTGATGTTGGCCATACGCTGGTCGTCGGCCCGACCGGCGCGGGCAAGTCGGTGCTCTTGTCGCTGCTCGCCCTGCAATGGAAGCGCTATGAGGGCGCGCAGGTCTTCATCTTCGATAAGGGCCGGTCTGCCCGCGCTGCGACGCTCGCCATGGGCGGACAGCATGTCGACCTCGGCAGCAGCAACGCCCCAAGCCTCCAGCCGCTCAAGGACATCGATACCGAACATGGCGCGAGCTTTGCCGCCGACTGGCTGGCAGGCCTCTGCGCCAATGAAGGCGTCGCGATGACGCCGGACCTCAAAGCTCGGCTCTGGGAAGCGCTTCAATCCCTCAGTTCAGCGGCTGAAACCGAACGCACGCTGACAGGCCTCAGCCTGATGCTGCAGGACGAGACCCTCAAATCCGCGCTGCATCCGTTTACCCTCGAAGGCCCGCATGGACGGCTTCTGGATGCCGATCATGAAAGCCTCTCCTTCGCCGATACAGTCTGCTTCGAGATGGAGGAGCTGATGCATGTGAAAGGCGCAGTGGCCCCGGTCATCACATACCTGTTCCACCGTCTGGAAGAACGGTTCACCGGCACGCCAACCTTGCTCATCCTCGACGAGGCCTGGCTGTTCCTCGATGATCCGATGTTCGCCGCGCGTATCCGCGAATGGCTGAAGACTCTGCGTAAGAAAAACGTGTCCGTCGTATTCGCGACACAGAGCCTTGCCGATATTGCAAACAGCTCGATCGCGCCAGCCCTCGTCGAGTCCTGCCCCACACGCATCTTCCTGCCCAATGAACGCGCGCAGGAACCCCAGAGCCGCGAGACCTATCAGCGGTTCGGCCTTAACG
>CAYGQB010000231.1:0-4123 GCA_964351895.1 uncultured Caulobacterales bacterium | reverse complement strand
AAGCCTCACAATGGCGTCGCGCCAGGCGATGTTTTATGCTTTGCAATCAGGGGGCGTCTTGTGCGCCTGGGAGTGATCAGCCTTGGCGTGCGGCGTGGGCCGGCTCAAGAGGCGCGCGGGCTCTATCATCTGATGGACGACGCTGAAGACGAGGGTACGGACAATCATGCTGGAACTGATTCGCCGCTTGCTTGACGGCTCAGGCCCCGCCGAGGGCGAAGAGCTGGACGAGGCGCGCGTCTGCGCCACGGCGCTGCTGGTGGAGGCGGCGCTGGCCGACGGCATCTACGCCGACATTGAATCCAAGCTGATTTGCTCGATTGTCGCCGACACGTTCGGACTGGACGAGCAAGCCTGCGTCACCTTGCTGGATGCAGCCGAGGCGCGGGCCGAAGGCGCGGTCGATCACCACACCTTGACCCGGGTGGTGAAGCGCCTGCCGCTCGACGAACGCGAGAAGCTGATCGAATCGCTGTGGCGCGTGGTGTTTGCGGACGGAGAAGAGTCTCCCTTCGAGGAAGCCTTTGTGCGCCGCATCAGCGCCCTGGTGGCGGTGGATGATCGCACCAGCCGGCTGGCCCGCAAGCGCGTGACTGAAGACAAGGCCTAGCTGACAATTTGGCCCCCGCGCGACGAAGCAGCGCGGCGTCCTCTTGTTGACTTGTCGCGCGCTGCGCGCGACCTGAAAGTCGAACGCCGCCCCAAGTATCGCGTGCGAAGTCAGAGATCGCGCGCAAAGTCGCTCAACCGGTCGCCGTGGCGGCGCCGGCGCGCACTGCCAGCGCGCACTGAAAGACGAGGAAAGAGCCCAGCGATGACGTACATCGTCACCGACGCCTGCATCCGCTGCAAGTACATGGACTGTGTGGAAGTGTGTCCGGTCGACTGCTTCTATGAGGGTGAGAACATGCTCGTGATCGCGCCCGACGAGTGCATCGACTGCGGGGTCTGCGAACCTGAGTGCCCGGCTGAGGCGATCGTGCCGGACACCGAAGACTCCGCGGACGGCAAGTGGCTGGACGTCAACACGCGCTACGCCAAGGTCTGGCCGAACATTACGGTCAAAGGCGACCCGCCCGCCGACGCCGACGCCTTTGCTCAAGAAACCGGCAAGTTTGAAAAGTACTTCAGCGAGAAGCCAGGCGAGCGTTAATCGGCGTCCGCCCCGCGCGCTGGCTTGGGCCGGCTCCGTCAGCAGCGCACCACAACCTCAGACCTTCAGGACGTTTGGGCGCCGACCGTCTTACGCGCTTCATGCACACTCTGGGCGGAGTCGCATGCACGCAGCCTCAGCCAAGCGCTTGAAAAAAAGCCATTCTGTGCTATTGTTGAAGGTCTTGGAGGTGGCGAGCGCTTGGTTAACGCACGCCGCCCAATTTTTGACGCGGCGGTTTTCGAACGATCGACAGAATGACGCGCGGGCACAAGGCCTGGCCGGTAGAGAGCTGTGTTCTACCCAGACGTCAATCGATTGCAGCGACAGCCGCTTTGAGGCGAAGGCGATCATGACACAAAAAACGAAAAAGGCCGGTCTGGATTACGAGGTCGACGACCACATCGTCTATCCCGCCCACGGCGTGGGGCGCATCACGGGCATCGACCGTGAGACCATCGCGGGCTTCGATATGGAAGTCTACGTGATCGCATTTGAGCAGGACAAGATGACGCTGCGCGTGCCCACCGCAAAGGCGCACGGCTGCGGCATGCGTCCGCTGGCAAGCTCTAAGGTGGTGTCGGACGCCGTCACGACTTTGAAGGGCAAGGCGCGCGTCAAGCGCACGATGTGGAGCCGGCGGGCCCAAGAGTACGAAGCGAAGATCAACTCCGGCGACCTGATTTCGATCGCCGAAGTTGTGCGCGACTTGCACCGCGGCGAAGACCAGCCCGAGCAGTCCTACTCTGAGCGCCAGCTCTATGAATCGGCGCTTGATCGGATGGTGCGTGAAGTTGCAGCGGTTGAGAACATTGACCGTGACGAAGCACTCGCCAAGCTGGCCAAGTCCCTGCATCGGGCGGCTTAAGAGCACGTCTGGACCGGTCGGCTGGAGACCAAACAGGGTCAGGCCAAGCAAACCCGGACCAAGCAGCGATCATGAACTGAGCGCGTCCGACCGCAAGGTCGGGCGCGTTTTTCGGTCTCGGTCAGGTGCTCCTGGGCGCAAGCGCGATCAAGGCAAGCCTTGACGCAATCGAAATCGAATTCCCCAAGTGAACCAAGCTTCCTTGCCGCGCGTATCTCTTAGAGAGACGTTAACAAGGAGTGGCTTCATGGGTACCGTCGATTCTGCCGAAAGCCAACGCGCCAGCCGTCGCTTTATCAAGAAAGCGATGAACGCGCCGCTCCTGGCCCCCGAACACGAGTTGGACCTGGCGCGCCGCTGGCGCGAGCAGGACGACGAAGAAGCCCTGCACGAGTTGACCACGGCCTACATGCGCCTCGTGGTCTCCATGGCTGGCAAGTTTCGCAACTACGGCCTGCCCATGTCCGACCTTGTTCAAGAGGGCAATGTGGGACTGATGCAGGCGGCCGCCCGCTTTGAGCCGGCGCGCGAGGTGCGCTTTTCTACCTACGCCACCTGGTGGATCCGCTCGTCCATCCAAGACTATGTGCTGCGCAACTGGTCGATCGTGCGCACCGGCACGACAGCGGCGCAAAAGTCGCTGTTCTTCAATCTGCGCCGGCTGCGCGCCCTCATCAGCGACGTGGGCGATGGAAACATGACCCCGGAAAATCGCGCCTATGTCGCCAAGCAGCTGCGCGTGGGCGAGCGTGATGTGGCGCACATGGCCGCCCGGCTTGCCACTGGTGATCGATCGTTGAATGCGCCGATGGGCGAAGAAGCCGACGCCGAATGGCAGGACTTCCTGGCCGATGATCGTCCTGCGCCAGAAGAAGAAGTGATGATGGCGCGTGATTCAGCGTCTCGCTCTCGCTGGCTGGCAGAGGCGTTGAAGGGACTTTCCGCGCGCGAACTTCTGATCATTCAAGAGCGCCGGCTGGCTGAAGACAGCGTGACCCTGGAAAAGCTGGGGCAGCGGCTGGGCATCTCCAAGGAACGCGTGCGCCAGATCGAGCACCAGGCGCTAAAAAAGCTCAAGCGCTCCTTGACGGACTCAGTGGGTGACCCCGTGGCGGCGGGCCTCATCCCGGACGCCTGACCGCGCGCGTTCGCCGCCCCTTACAGCCATTCGATTTGGGCGCGCTCGTACAGCCGCACCAGCGGCCCGTTCCAGCGCTCCAGATGCCCGCGCACCCGGATCTGCGCGCCTGTGCGTGCGCCCAGCGCGTCCAGGTCGAATAGGGCGCGGCTCGGCCCCTCGATGAGGGCGGTGAAATCGGTCTGATAGGCGGCGCCGAAGTTCAAGAACACGCGCCGCCCGAACGCGCTGGTCTGCACCAGCACGCCTTGCGCCAGCACATACTCGCCCAAGCGCCGCCCCAGCGCGCCGCGCTGAAGCTGCGCCAAGTCATCGGCTTGCCAGATGCGATAGTCCGTTCCCGCCCAGAGACCGACGCCATCGGCGCGCGCCTCAGCCTCCAGCCCCAGCCACACATCGGCCTCGTCGCGCGTAAAGGCGTCTGGCGCCACGCGCGCCAGCCCCGCGCGCACCAGAAGCGCTTGCAGAGGCTCCCCCTCGCCCTCCAGCCAGATCGGCCCAGCAAACCGCCCCAGCCGGTCGCGCGCCGCGCCGCCCTGTTGCGGCGGCGCAGCAATGGTGCGCCCAAGGACCAGAGCGCGCAGGCCCGCTTGCCCTTCAGGCGCAAATGGCTCAGCCGGCGCCGCATCCGTGCGGCCAAACGGAAGGCGCACCCCCGACACCACCAGGCGCGCGCCGGATGACGCCACCAGGGTGCGCGGCGCGTCCACTTCGACAATGTCTCCCGAAGGCTCCACCCGCGCCGCCGAGACCTCCCCGGCGCCGTCGCTGCACCCGGTCCATACGGCCGCGCCTGCCATGGTGAGAGCCGCCGCCATAAGGCGCCGCCGGGTCAGCGGCGCTGGCGCACGGTGTCGCCACGCAACTTGTCTCATCGTCGACACGCGGCCCTCGTTTGCTAAAACGGGTCTTGCCCGTCCCCGTAGCTCAGCAGGATAGAGCATCAGATTCCTAATCTGAGGGC